>JAAEQF010000384.1 GCA_024231695.1 FCB group bacterium | reverse complement strand
TTTATTCATCAACAGCCCAAAGGGATGCGCCGGGCTTTATATATCAAAGACGATGATTATCGCTATTCGTTTACGCATGGTAATTTTATAACACTTTCGGAGATGAGCGACGCCGATTTTGACCGGATAATAGATCAGCGATTGTCGCCTTTGTATATATCCGTCCATGCCACCGATGACAGCCTGCGCCGTTGCATTTTCCGCAACGAGAAACTGGAACCGATAATGCCGCGGCTGAGGCAACTGGTGGATCATGGCATCGCCCTGCAGACTCAGACAGTCGTCTGTCCGGGGATTAATGACGGCGAATATCTGGATAAGACTATCACCGATCTGGCCGATTTGGCTGTGCCGGATTCCTACGGCGGAGTCGAATCGCTGGCGGTAGTGCCGGTCGGATTGACTCGTTACCGGAAAAAGTTGCCGGGATTGAGGATATATACTAAAGCCGAGGCCGGGCAGGTGATTGATCAGGTTGAAGCGTATCATTCCAAGTATCTGAATGAATTGGGGACACGGTTTGCCTTTCCGGCCGATGAGTTTTTCCTGATGGCTGAAAGAAAATTGCCCTCGTTGGGATATTACGAAGAGATGCTTCAGTTTGAGAATGGGGTCGGCATGGCCCGGCAGTTTATTGTCGATTTCAACCGGCGCAGAAGATATCTTCCGATGCGAGTAAAAAAAACGTTGAAACTGGGGCTGGTGACCGGAAGATCGGCTGAACCGTTTATGCGCCGTCACGTTTTGCCCGCGCTGAACGGGATCGAACGGATGAAGGCGGAACTGATCGTCGTCGATAATCGTTTCTGGGGTGAAATGGTAACCGTGACCGGACTATTGACCGGCGGTGATATTCTGGAAGATGTCAGGAAATCGGATGCGGATATGGTTTTTTTACCGCCCAATTGCCTTAACACCGACGATTTATTTCTGGATGATCTATCGCTTGACAGGTTCAAACATGCAAGCGGGCGGCCGGTATTATGCGGGAGTTATAATCTCGTTTCCCTGGTCAAACAATCTGCCGCTTTGTGGGAGAATTAAAATGCCTTTGCCAATCATATCGATTGTCGGCCGACCCAATGTCGGCAAATCATCGCTTTTCAACCGTTTGATCAAGCGTAAACTGGCGGTGATCGACAGCACGCCGGGAGTCACCCGCGATCGGAATTTTTCAAAATGCGAATGGGTAGGACGCGAGTTTTATCTGGTCGATACCGGCGGAATGGTCCCGGGGACGGCCGATGAGATGGAGCGGTTGATTTTGGATCAGGCCGAAATTTCTATGGAAGAGGCTGACGTTATCCTGTTTATGACCGATTGTCAAACCGGGGTAACCGATATTGACTCCCGCATCGCCAAAATATTGCATCGCACCAAAAAACCTATTCTCCTCGGCGTGAACAAGGCCGACAACGACCGTCTCGATCTCGAAGCGAACAGCTTTTACAGTCTTGGATATGAAAAGCTTTTCCCGATCTCGGCCGCCAACAGCCGAGGTGTGGGCGATCTTCTTGATGAGATGGTGGCCAGTCTGCCGGAAAAAATCGACGAGCCGGATACTGGCCCGGAGATCCGCGTGGCGGTGGTCGGCCGGCCTAATGTCGGCAAATCATCGTTTGTAAATCAACTGCTTGGTGAAGACAGGCATATAGTCTCCGAGGTTCCCGGGACGACTCGCGATTCCGTTGATTCGCCAATTTCCGTTGACGGCAAAAATTATATTCTGGTTGATACGGCCGGATTGAGGAAGCGTAGTCGGGTTAAGGAAAGTATTGAATATTACACGACTCTTAGAAGTATCCGAGCCATAGAACGATGCGATGTAGCTATGGTTTTGCTCGATGCCAACGAAGGACTGAATTTTCAGGAATTGAAAATAATCGAAGAGGTCGGCGAGGCTCAGCGGGGGATGGTGCTGGCGGTAAATAAGTGGGATATATTTGAAAAAGACGAACGCACGGTTGATGTATATGCGCGGCAGATCCGGGAGGCGATGCCGACTTACAGTCATATTCCGATTATCTTTATCTCGGCTCTGACCGGTCAGCGAGTGAGAAAGGCAATGAGTGTGGTTGATAGCGTCTATGGCGAATTCACCAAGCGGGTGGCAACGGCCGATTTGAATAAATTCCTCGAAGAAGTAGTCGCGAAACAACCCCCACCGGCATCCAAAGGGAGATGGATAAAGTTTTTCTATATTACTCAGGCCGAAGTAGCGCCGCCGAAATTCATCATCTTTTGCAATTATCCCAAATTGATATTGGATCCTTATCGGCGATATCTGACCAATCGCTTGAGGGAAAGTTTCGGGTTCGAGGGGGTGTCTTTGGATATACGGATCAAGCCCCGCAAAGAAAAATAATCATAACCGGTAATAAAATAAAGGCCGCCAATGGCGGCCTTTATTATGCTATATAGTATTAACGTAAATTCCTATTTACGACGAAATCTCCGAATACCACCGGCGAAAGCCAAAACCGAACCGAACAGAATCATCGATGACGGTTCAGGAATTGTGGTCGTGACCGAATCGGGACGAAGAATCTTGTTGTTAATAGTCCCATCGCGAGGAGCGTCCGTCGGGTCCGGTGAGCCGAAACTTGAATTATAGGCATACACATCATTGCCATCGAATTTGCCATCCTTGATGTAGAAATCGCCCCAGACGGGAGCTTTGGTTGACGTGAAGGTGAAGTAATTGCCTTCGTAGTCAAGCTTCAGGCCATAAAAAGCCGAGGGCAGACCGGGATTGCCGGGATTACTGGGGTCATAGGTAGCGATTGTAATCGGCGATCCGTTGGCGCCCCAGAAATCATTGGCCGTTGCATTGGGCGAGATGGCCACGATAAAATGACTGATATCCTTTGAAGGATAGCTGAAACGATACTGATAGTCCCAGGACATATCAATATTTTGTGTAACAATCCATGTTAAGGAAATTGTGCCGTCCCAAGGCGTTCCCGGCGAGGCAGTAATTCCGGATGGCGAAGACAGCGAGCCGGTAAATGAGAGTGCCATGGCAGGTTGAGAAATTAGAACCACAACCACCAAAGCGAGAATCAATGTTGAAAGGGACTTCATGAAAAACACCTTAGGTTTCTATTCGGGCTTATTAATAGCAAAACCGCGGCCAAACTATTAGAATCATGCAAACTTATGTTTAAAAAGTTAAAGTGTGATTACGCAAAGACTTAACTGAACATATCCCGGTGTTAAAATAATAGTTTTGACCCGGAAAAAATCCTGTTTTGGAGATGTTGTACGGAATCTTGACAGTTTTTTGCAAAAATAGATCTCAATACATGGATAAAAGTGATCCGTGTTTAGGTGGTGTGGCTAAGCTGTTGTCTGGCAGCATGTAGCACGATTCGCAATTTAATGTTGTGCGAGGCTTCTGATTTGCAGTTTTGTCGGTTTCCCGGGCAGTTTTTGAAAGTTATTGTCCAAAATGCTCCATTATTACATTAGTTAACGTTATTGATTGTCCCACAATAGATAAACTCAAACGATAATCGGTCGATAATCATGAATAAATCAATGAACTTGCCGGAAAGCAGGACTTTTGCAAACGGAAAGCATGATTCCTCTCGAAGATCGCGTATTCGAATTGGAAAAGGAACTTGAGGCCAAAAAGCAGGAGTCTCGCGACCTGGCCAATATTGCTTCGGTTATTACATCCATCCTTGATATAGAATCAGTGCTGGCAGTGGCGATGGAGACCAGTATCAGGCAATCGGCCGGTGAGGTTGGGGCCATTCTGCTGGTGGAAGATAATGATCTAATGGCCAAGATTGCCTGGGGCGTCGATGCCTCGGTTTTGGGGTCATTGATGTACAAAGACAATCTTGATATTGCCCGTTATTGTCTTTCTCAGAACGAGATTATAATCGATAATGAATGTGAAGTATTGTTTCGAGGAGAACATTCTATCCGCTCTCTGATTGCCTCGCCGATCATGTCCAAGCAGGCGGCGATCGGCGTTATTGTCATCCTCAACAAGGAGGATGGCGGTGGATTCGGTGAGATCGACGGGCGCAATCTGGAAATGATCGGACGCTTCACATCGGTGGCCATCGAAAACGCCAACCTATTGGCAGAATCTCTGGAAAAGCAAAAGCTGGAACATGAACTTGATTTGGCCCGGGAAGTGCAGACAACATTTCTTCCCGAAGAAGTAAATATACCCGGCTTGAAAATAGCTTCAACTTATATCCCGGCCCGCAGGGTCGGTGGTGATTATTATGATTTGATACCAATCTCGGATACCAAGCTGTTTTTCCTTTTGGGAGATGTCACCAACAAGGGTGCTCCTGCAGCTCTGGTGATGACCTCGGTTTATTCCATTGTCCGGGCCTATATAACTTCCGGCCGGCCGATTGTCGTCAAGGAGATCATCTCGCATTTAAACAATGTCCTCTGCGATCATATAATCAAGGGCCGCGGGATGTTTATCACCCTGTTTATGGCCTGTGTGGATCTGGAAACGGGCTTGATGGAATACTGCAATGGCGGTCATCCACCGGCCTTGTTCTATCGCGCCTCAACCGGCAACGTCATTCATCTCAAGCCGGGCGGGCCGTTGGTCGGCCAGTTTACCGACATGGAGTATATTTCGACGCAGATGAAAATAGACCGCGGCGACCGGATATTCTGTTATACCGACGGTTTGATTGAGGCTGAAGATAATCATGGTCAGCTTTACAGTATGTCACGTCTGGAGCAGTTTTTCAGAGCCGGGATTGAGCTTCCGCCGGAAAGGTTCAATCGGCTGGTCAAGGAAGAGATCGACCGTTATGCTCAGGGAGCGGACGAGGATTCGGTGGATGATTTTACGACGCTGATTATCGATTGCGTGACTACCGGTGCAAATATCGGGACTTATGAGTTTGAGTATCCCTCATCGCTGGATTCGCTGGAGCCGATGTATTCTGCTTTGGAAGGGATTTTCGCCAAGCATCAAATACCGTTCGAGGTGGCTCATCCATTTCGGGTGGCTGTTTCCGAGGCGGTGACCAATGCCATTACCCACGCCCACCGCGAAGACCACACTAAGATTATTCGTTTGTCCATCGAGTTAAATGATGAACAGATTGCGGCCGATATTAATGACGAAGGCGGAGCAAATCAGATTAAGGCCTCACAGTTTGAATTGCACAGACATCCTGATGCAGAATCGGGGCGGGGTTTGGGGATAATTAAAAAATTGTCGGATGAGGTTGAACTGACGGCTGCTCCGTATCGCGGGGCGACCATCAGAATCGTCAAATACCTGGATAAAAACAAATCTCAATAAATGGAGGAATGGATGGAAATCAAGATTGTGGAAACGGGGTCGGTTAATGTTTTGTCATTGCAGGGCAAAATGGATCTGGCCAATGCAGGTCTGCTCAAAGCGGAAGTCAAGACGCTTCTTGAAGCCGGAAAATGTAAAGTCCATCTTGATATGCAGGGCGTTGATTTTATCAATAGTTCCGGGTTGGGAGCTCTGGTTTCGATTATGAAGGAAATTCGGGTCTTTAAGGGTCGTTTGACCATGTCTGGTCTGGCGCCCTATGTAAACGAAATATTTGAAATCACTCAGCTATCGCACGTTTTCGAAATATTCGATACGGTTGAAAGTGCCCAGGCCAGTTATGCTGAGGCGCCAACCGCGTGAGGAACCGGAATCTGCCTTATGATACAATGCAACATGTCGGTTAAAGACCAACTTAGACAGCTTACCAGCCCCGACTATTTTGAACGGGAAGAAGCGGTACGCCGGCTTGGGCAACGTGGTGGCGACGACGCCGTGGCCGGTCTGGTTATGGCTTTGGAGGACGAGAATCGCGGGGTTCGCGAACTGGCTGCCGATTACCTTACGCGTTGCGGGGGAGATTTGTGTACTCGTCTATTGGCCAGCTTTCTGGCCCATGAGGATATTTCGGTCAGGAACCTGGCTTCGGAGGTTCTGGTCAATATCGGACCGGAGGCGGTACCTGCTCTGGTCGATGCCCTGACCGACCCTCAGCAGGAAGTGCGCCAATTCGCTCTGGATGCCTTGGGCTTGATCGGAGACTCTTCAGTGGCCGACCGGGTTCACTGTCTGCTGGACGATCCCGGAGCGGGTGTAGCCTGTTCCGCCGCTGAGGCGCTTGGGTATTTCGGTATTCCTCAATCGGTACCGCATTTGATGCGGGCATTTGAGCAGCATGTCTTTATACGGCCGCAGGCAGCCGAAGCCTTGGGCCGGATCGGTGATCCGATGGCTTTTGAGGGATTGAGCAAATATCTTGATATTGATGATACAGTATTGCTCTATTCGGTAATTGAGGCTTTGGGACGGTTGAGTCATCCGGACGGAGTCGATGTTTTGAAGCCGCTACTGAACTACGACAATAAGATGATAGCCGATGCGGCGGCTGCGGCAGTAATTCGTATTATGCTGGCTACCAATCGAAAAGCTGACGAGTCCATTCCCCGGGAGCGACTCAAACGTTTTTTGCTGGAAAGCCTGTCCTCGAAAGATCTGACCACGGTCCAATTCTCCGTTGGTGCACTTTACCAATGGGACGGTCTCGATATTGCGGGCGATTTGATCGACTGTTTAAAGCGGGCCGATGCCGACCTGATCAATCCGATTGCCGATGTACTCAAGTCGTACGAGGAACCGGGCCTGGAGCAATTGGCACTGGCGTTCAAGAAAGCGGTCAGGCCTGAAAAAACAAGACTGCTGATGGCGGCGGCGCGTATTGCCGATCCTTTGCTTATTCCCGCCGTTGCCCGCCTGGCCGATGCCGACGAGTCCGATATCAGAGTCCAGGTGGCATACACATTGGGTCAATGCGGCGATCATACTGCTCTAGACACTTTGGTTGAACTTGCATCCGATTCAAACGACTCTGTCCGTTCAGCTGCCCTGAAAGCTATTGGCTGGATAGGTATTGAGACGGAGATCGCACTGTTGATCGGAGGGCTGGATGATGCGGTCGAGGAAGTTCGACGATCGGCGATCGGCGCTTTAATACTAATTGGGGGTGATACAGCCATTCGGACTTTTACCTCCGACTTGGAGCATCCTGCGCCGAGGCGACGGAAAATGGCGGTGTTAGCTCTGGGGATGATTGGTGAGGAAGCGACGCGCAAACCTCTCCGACAGGCGATTTATCATGCCGATGCTGATGTTCGGCGAGCGGCAATAGAGGCGTTAAGCCGAATTGGCAATTTAAATGATGCGGATATAATCCGATCAGTTTTAACCGATGATGATATGTTGGTGCGCAAAGCGGCTATCTCCGGGTTGGGCGATTTGATCGGTAAAGAGGCGGTAGAGGATATTAAACCGCTTTTGGATGAAGATGATGTCTGGATAAAGTGTCATGCCATTGATACGATAGGTGCACTGGGAGTTGATGATCAGGCTGACTTGATAGCGTCGTTTTTAAATGATTCTCAGGATATAGTGAAAGTGTCGGCTGTTAAGGCGCTGGCGGCTATGGGGGCACACAAATATCGCAAGCAATTGCAAAAGATACCAACCGAGGGCAACAGCGATTTGACGACCGCCGTCGAAGATGCGGCCAACCAATTAACGGAGATATACAATGGATAGATACAAAATACTTGTAGTGGATGACGAGTTGTTGATTCGTGATTTACTCTACGATTTTTTTACTACCAACGAATGGGAAATATCGATTGCCGAAGACGGACAGAAAGCTCTCGATTATTTGAAAAATCAGGATTATGATATTGTCCTGACAGATCTCAAAATGCCGGATATGAACGGTATGGATCTTACCGGCCGCATTCGCACTCTTCATGGTGATTTGCCGGTGGTCATCATGACCGGTTATCCCTCACTCGACTCCGCTCTTGATGCGCTTCGGAACAAAGTTGATGATTATATCATCAAGCCGTTTAATGTTAACCAATTGTATAAGGTCGTCAAAAAAGTTGTAGATGAGCGGCGTAAAATGGTGACGGCTGATTAAATCTGGCTTTCCCGCAGGGGAAGAGATCAAAATGGGGTAACCGGCATTCTCTCTCGAATGTTGGTCTGGATGACGTATTATTGTCGTCCGAGGGGGCGCAAATGATTCCAAAAGATATCAATACACCTGAAACTTGGGCAATTATTCGTGATTTTCCGGCTGAGGTCGGTTTGGCCGATGAGATTGTTTCGGTGGACATGCTGGCGGACCGCCTTTGCGCTTGTTGCCGGTCTTTGGCCGATTGCCGAGCCTGATTAGTCGACATTTTTTTGTTGATTTTAAACGATATGAGACTCAGTTTTATATTATGGATACTACCGATAGGACATCAACAGGGCGGAAGCCAGAGAACGAACTGCGTCAGTTTCGGGAATCGTTTGCTACATTTAACAATATAATCAACAATCTCCAGAGGCAATACTTGACTCTGGAGAAGGAATACGGTAATCAGGAAAGTAAACTGGAAAAGATCAACAGTCTTTTGCGGCGGACAATTGCCGACAATCGTGCAGCGACCTTGTTTTTAAACTCGATTTTGAATTCTCTGAATTCCGGGGTAATCGCCGTGGATCAGAGGGGCACTATCTCGCATTTCAATCCGGCTGCGGAGCATATTACCGGCGTATCCAGCACCAGTGCTCTGGGCGGGCGATACGATGAGGTTATGACCACCAAATGCGGCGGCCGTTTTTCGGCTCTCGATACGGCCATGTCCGGAGTAGAATTTGAGTCTGAGGAAAAAACGATTCTAAACAGCGCCGGCGAGGAGATTCCGCTGTCGGTATCAACGGCTCTTTTGCCCGATGATGAATCGGGCCGTTTTGGTGCAGTCGAGATATTTTTCGATCTGACCAAGATAAAAAAACTGGAGGCCGAAGTCACCCGCGTCCATACTTTGGCGGCGCTGGGTGAGATGGCCGCCACCGTGGCCCACGAAGTGCGCAATCCCCTGGGAGGCATCGGTGGGTTCGCGGCCTTGCTAAAACGTGAACTGGCCGGCGATGAGGAAAAAATGCGGCTGGCGGATAAAATCATAACCGGGGTCGAAACGCTGAATCTGACCGTGGCCGCACTCTTGGATTACACTCGGCGGGACGAATTGAATTTGCATAAAGTGACTCTGGCGCGGTTGATCGAGGAAAGCGTCGAGTACGAACGAGCTGATCAGGAAGGTAACGGGGCCAACGGTGATGTGCGACTGGATATTCAAGTGGATGATAAAAGCCTGGAAATCACCTGCGACCCGCATTTGATGCGGCAGGTTCTTTTGAATCTGATGCGTAACAGCCGGGAAGCGATGGCCGGCGGAGGACAAATAACAATCCAGGCGGGCCGTGTTCAGTCCGCCGATGCTGAACAGATTCCCCAGTCGGCGGTGTATATAGAAGTTGCAGATACCGGTGAGGGCATTCCTGACGATATCAAGGATAAAGTTTTCCGTCCTTTCTTTTCGACCAGAAGCAGTGCCAATGGAACCGGGCTTGGTCTGGCTACGGCCTGGAAAACGGTACAGGCTCATGGTGGGGTGATCCAGCTATTCTCGGAAACAGGTCAGGGATCGCGTTTTAGAATAATTTTACCGGTCAACGAATAAAACAGGCGGGCATGGTATGAGATTGAATGTATTACTTGTGGACGATGACAAGCTGGTCAATGAGTTTATCGGCGAGACCCTTCAACGTTTCCATGACGTCACTACCGCCTTTTCCGGCGAGGAAGCACGGGAATTGCTGGATAAATCGTCATTCGATATCGTTATTACCGACATTAAAATGCACAAAATCTCCGGCATGGATATTTTGACGCATGTCAAGAATAATTGCCCGGAAACGGAAGTAATCATGATGACCGCTTACGGCACGGTACAAAATGCGGTCAAGGCGATGAAGATGGGTGCCTTCGACTATCTGGTCAAACCGTTTTCGCCGGATGAAATTGAACTGGTGGTCAATCGGGCGCATGAATATATCTCGCTTTGCAATGAAACCAGGCGTTTGCGGGCCGAGGTCAATGAAAAGTACAAAAGTATGGTCGGTAACTCGCGAAAGATGTCCGAGATCAAGGAAATGATTTCCAGCGTAGCCTCCAGTCGTTCGACGGTGATGATTTGCGGCGAATCGGGGACAGGAAAGGAACTCATTGCCCGGGCTATTCATTATCAGTCTAATCGGGGAGACAAACCGTTTCTCAAACTGAACTGTGCGGCTTTGCCCGATGGTCTGATGGAATCGGAATTGTTCGGCCATGAGAAGGGCGCTTTTACCGGGGCTATACGCAAAAGCCGGGGACGGTTTGAGATGGCCGATGGCGGTACTTTGCTCCTGGATGAAATTTCGGAGATACCGGTCGGCTTGCAGGGCAAGCTATTAAGGGTTTTGCAGGAACGGGAATTTGAGCGGGTCGGATCCACGATGCCGATTCAGGTGGATGTCCGGATCATCGCCACGACTAATCGCAATTTGAAGAAGGAAATCTCCGATGGGAATTTCCGCGAAGATCTGTTTTATCGACTAAATGTGATTCCCATCGATGTCCCGGCCCTGAGAGAAAAACTTGATGACATGCCCCTGCTGGTCAATCATTTCATCGAAAAGTATTGCAACGAAACCGGTAAGGAAATCAAAGGCATGGACGATTCGGCAATGCGCCTGTTTATGAAATATCACTGGCCCGGTAATGTCCGCGAACTGGAGAATTTCATCGAGCGGGCTGTGGTTATCTCCCGAAACAAAACTCTGGGCGCCGGTGACTTTCCGCAATCGTTGGTTTTGGGTAAAATCGAGGACAAGGGCGGCGAATTTCAGGTCGGCATGACCGTTCATGATATGGAGAAAAAGTTGATCCTCAAAACACTTGAAGATCAATCCGGCAATCGGACTCGGGCGGCGGAAATTCTTGGCATCAACCCTCGTACTCTTCGAAATAAACTTAAAGAATACGGTATCAAGGAATAGATAACCCGAAATACAGTTGAGGTTTTGTGTCACCGGCCGGTATCTCAAAGGGGGTACCGGCGTTTATTTTGCCAATCGCGGCTTGGTCGCCTTTTTCCCATAGGCTTGCGACAAATCCTCGGTCAGATAAGTTTTCGCTGGAAGGATTGACCCAATCTGCCGATATCAAATATGATCGACTGAATTATGGATGAGAAAGTTTCGGAATGGATTTAGCAACAATTGGCGGAATAATACTCGGAGTTGGGGCGATTGTGGTCGCCTTTATTCTTGAAGGCGGTAATCTCAATGCCGTCACGCAAGCCTCCCCGATGATCCTGGTTATCGGCGGGACCATTGGCGCCGCTACGATTACCACCTCGATCAGGACCGTTCGCAGTATTCCCACTCTGATGAAAATAGCCTTTTTTGGCAAATCGATTGATCCTCGCGAGACAATCGAAAAGATTGTAGTGTTATCAGAGAAGGCTCGCCGCGAGGGCGTGTTGGGGCTGGAATCCGATCTGAAGAGTATCAATGATCCGTTTTTCAAAAAGGCCGTGCAACTTATTATCGACGGTACCGAAACCACTCTGTTGAGACATATTTTGGTTACCGAGATCAACTATATGGCCGAACGTCACCGGGCCGGTATCTCATTATTCAAAGCCCTCGGCGGTTTTTCCCCTACACTGGGGATTATCGGCACGGTTCTGGGGTTAATTCAAGCGCTATCCAGTACATCAGATGCCTCCAAAATGGCCACGGCTATTGCCGGCGCCTTTATCGCCACCTTGTGGGGTATTGGTATGGCCAATCTCTGTTATCTGCCCATCGGCGACAAATTAAGGCTTCGCCATGACGAAGAAGCAGCTAATCTGGAATTGATTACCGAGGGTGTGATTGGCATCCAGTCGGGTGACAATCCGCGTACCATCCGCATTAAGCTCATGTCTTTTATCGATCCCAAACATCGGCAGGGGTAAACGATGCTTTTCCGGCGCCGTAGAGATGATATTCCCCAGGATAATCCTGATCGCTGGCTTTTGACTTATGCCGATCTGATTACGCTTCTGCTGGCTTTTTTCATCGTGTTGTATTCAATGTCACAGATGGACGCCAAAAAATTCGGCAAAGTTCAGCAGGCGCTACAGGGTATCCTTAAAGGCGGACCATCGATTCTGCGTAATCAGCAGCTGGATACATTGAGCGACGGCCACGGGCTTTTAAAGACCGGAAGTCTGCGGATGTTGCAGACCAGAATCTCCGACCAGGCAGTACAATTACAGGACAAGGACGAAATAACGACCGACCTCAGCGAACGGGGATTGACTATCCATATTATGGAATCGGCCCTTTTCGATGAAGGCCAGGCAGATTTGAAAAATCGTGCTCGCGAGGTTTTGAAATTGGTGGCTACGGACGTGGCCCAGATGCCCAATCATATACGGATTGAGGGGCATACCGATGATCGAACGATTAGCAACAAACGCTTTCCTTCCAACTGGGAGCTGTCCACAGCTCGGGCCACCGAAGTCGTGCGTTATTTTATTGATAAGCACCAATATCCGCCGAACAGGATATCTGCTCTGGGGTACGCCTCGTTCAGGCCTTATGTGCCTAACAACAGTATAGAGAATCGAGCCAAAAACCGCCGTGTCGATATAGTTGTTCTCACTATGGAGCTCTCGGCGGCCGAGCCGGCCTCGGAGATCGATGATTTTGCCCGTCAGCAATATGAAATCCTGCGCGATATCACTCAGGAAATTGATTCCACCTCACCTTGGAATAATTTTCCGTATTAGGCTTTTTTGATGCCTTGAGTAATTCTCGCGACTTATTCGTAAATCATTACCTTACAATCTGATAGATGTCTTCAACAGGTTTTGGCATCGGCCTTGCTTTACGGTTGTGTGGAGTAAGGTATGGCAAATACGATAAATGACATTTTCTGGAACAAGACGGGGATCAACAAGTTCGGCAAGATGCTGGACATTACCGGCCATCGGCACAAGCTGATCTCCGGTAATATCGCCAATGCGACCACTCCCGGTTATGCCGCCAAGGATATCGATTTTAAATCGGAAATGCAAAAGGCGCTCGGTTCCGGACAGCAGTTGGCCATGAAAACGACCAGCGGTAAGCATTTGGGCAATACGGGACCACAAAGTGAGATTCAGGTGATAGAGCACGGTCCCGAATCGGATGACGATCTCAATGGCGTCGATATCGACACCGAGATCACCAATATGGCGGTCAATCAGATGCGTTATTCGATCGGCGCCCGGATGTTACAGAAGAAAATGTCGTTTTTCAAGAAGGTAATTACCGGAAGGTAAGGATTTTAGTTATGGCGGGAATTTTTTCGACCATTGAGATATCCGGTTCCGGCATGTCGGTTCAGCGCCGGAAAATGAACGTGGTGGCAGAGAATATTGCTAACGCGGAGACGACGCGCACCGAAAACGGCGGTCCCTACCGTCGCCGGCGATTGGAAGTCACATCGGATTCGGAGAAAATACCGTTCAAAACTATTTTGCGTGAGAGTCAGGCCGGTCTGGCGCGCACGCACAAAGGACATCTGTCGGCGATGGCGTCGGGCGGAGTGCAGCGAGAGACGATTGTTTCGGCTAAAGCCAGGGAGGTTGAGGCTGGGATGGATGAATATCGTCTGGTGTACGACCCAAGTCATCCAGAAGCGGACCAGGAAGGGTACGTGAAGATGCCTGACATTGAGGTTATTAACGAGATGGTGGATATGATGTCGGCCAATCGGTCGTACGAAGCCAATGCCACCGCGATTTCGGCATCCAAGGAAATGTTGAAAAATGCTCTCGATATATAGCCCATTCGTGATAGGAGAAGAAGGACGTGAAAATCGCATCGGTACCGCTGGAGGCATACCGACAAGCGGGCGACGTCAACGCTCGAAAGGCAAACGCCGGCCATAGGAATGCCGACGCGGCCAAGACTGCTTCCCAGTCAAAATCAATCACTCTGCCGGGCAAAGTTTCCGGCGAGACCGACAACCTTAAGGTCCACCATTCACCCGCTCTCCTGCGGAGTGTTCTCTCGACAGACGAGAAAGACACGTTGGTTCAGTATTTTGCCCGTTTCGGCGATTCGTCGCAAACTTCGCAATTATATGATCCCAACGCGCGCGTCGGCCGAACGGCTTTAACCGGACAGAAAGTGGATTTTAAAGGATGAATGGTATAAAAATCAACCCCCGGCCCATTATGCCTTCGTTTCCGACGAATAATGCGACGAAGGTGACTGGTGAAGACAAACAGAGTTTTGGCGACTTTTTGGCCGATGCCGTCAAGGGTATTGAGGGTCTGCAGGCCGACTCCGGAGAAGCGCAGGATAAACTGGTTCGAGGAGATGCGGCCGAATTGCATCAGGTGATGATTGCTGCGGAAAAAGCCGGAATATCATTCGACCTTCTTTTGGAAGTCAGGAAAAAGTTGCTTGAGGCCTATCAGGACATCATCCGGATGCCCGTATAGCCGGCCCGGTAGCCAGTTCAAATAGGATTTGATATGGATTATTTCAAACAGGTATTAACAAGATTAGCAGAAATCGTCAAGCGTATGTCGGTCAGCCAGGTGGTGATGCTGGTGGCCATCGTGGTCGGTACCGTCATCGGTGCGGTCAGTGTGGCCGGCTGGGTAGGCAAAGTGACCTATCAGCCGCTTTACACCAATCTTGATCCGGCCGAGGCGGCTGAGGTTACCCGCCATCTTTCCGATAAGGGCATCGCTTATAAACTCTCCGCTGGCGGAGCGACTATTGAAGTTTCTGAAAATGGACTCTATGAAGCCCGGTTGTCTCTGGCGTCCCAGGGACTTCCGCATTCGGGCAATGTCGGATATTCCATTTTTGACGAAACCAACCTGGGCATGACCGATTTCTTACAAAAGCTTAATTTTCGCCGGGCGCTGGAGGGCGAATTGGCCCGAACCATATCGGCACTCAACGAAGTTCAGACCGCCCGCGTGCATATCGTCATTCCCGAAGAGCGGCTTTTTGCCGATCATCAGCGGGAAGCGACGGCTTCGGTTTTGCTCAAATTGAAACGAAGAGGCGGATTGGACAAGAGGCAAGTCAACGGTATAACTCATCTGGTGGCCTCTTCGGTGGAAGGTCTCGGCACGGGCAATATCACCATTGTCGATTATGCCGGAAATCTTCTGTCGAGTAACACCGGTGGCGATCAATTGGCCTCCCTGACCACAAATCAGTTGGAGATGACCCATGCCGTGGAACAGGATTTGGCCCATAAAGCCCAGACCATGCTGGATGGCGTACTTGGACCGGGCAAAGCTATCGTGCGTGTGACGGCTGAACTTGATTTTCAGCAGTATTCGCGAACCTCGGAAAATTACGATCCTAATATGAGCGCCGTGCGTTCGGAACAGAAAAACGAAAGTAGCGATCTGGCAACGACAACCGGTTTGGAAAACGCCGAAGACAAACAGGATGCCAAATCAGAAGTCACTGTTACCAACTATGAAATTTCCCGAACCGTGGAGAATGTTGTTAATGCCCTCGGAACGATCAATCGTTTGTCAGTGGCTGTTCTTCTTGACGGTACTTATAATATGGTTGAAGGCGCTGACGGTGTAAATGAAACCATTTATGAACCTCGCCCGCAGGAGGAGATCGACCGGCTATCCGGTATTGTTAAAAACGCCGTCGGCTTTTCCAGCGATCGCAATGATCAACTGGAAGTGGTCAATATTGCTTTTGATAAATCTTATCTGACCGATCAGCAGAAAATGCTGGATAACCAATTCACTCGCGAATTCTATCTAGACATAGTCAAGAAAACGTTGATGGTCCTGGCGGCCCTGTTAGTTCTGCTATATCTGCGGAAGAAACTAAAACGGTTCTTTCACGGGCTGGCGCAAATTTTGCCGAAAGCCGGCCACGGTTATTCGTCTTCCGGTCAGTCGAAATCGGCTGTGGAAGGTGTGGATATCCCTCAGCAGGAAGAAGTCCCTGAAATCGTGCCGGAAAAACGACAGGCCAAACTGGTGGATCAGATGCAGAAGGCGGCCAAAAACGACCCGGACGAAATTGCCCGTGTAATCAAAACCATGATGGTGGATTAATGTCATGCCGACCCAAGTAAATAACTTTGAAGAATTGACGTCCACGCAGAAAGCGGCCATAGCTCTGGTGGCTTTCGGCACCGAAGTATCGTCGCTGGTTCTCAAGACTTTAAATGAGGAAGATCTTGAACGCCTCACCGTGGAAATAGCCAATTTACGCGAAGTACCTCCCGATTTGGAGGAAAAAGTAATCAAAGATTGCCATGATATATTCATGGCCCGTCAATATGTTTCGCAGGGTGGTATCGACTTCGCCAAGAATATTCTCGAAAAAGCGGTTGGCAATCAACGGGCGCAGGATATACTCACCCGGCTGGAATCCTCTCTGCGGACCTCCGGATTCAATATGTTGAAAAATATCGATCCCCAACAGCTAGTGAACTTCATTCGTAACGAACATCCGCAGACGATCTCGCTGATTCTGACTCAGTTGGTACCTCAGCAGGCCGCCGCCGTGTTGTCGGAATTACCGCCGGAGTTGCAATCGGAAGTTTCTCTTCGGGTTGCTACCATGGAGAAAATTTCTCCGGAAGTACTCAAGGAAGTGGAATCGACGCTGGAGACTCATTTTCAGGATACCGCCGGGCGCGACCTGTCGGTTTCAGGCGGGGCCAAAACCATAGCCGAGATTCTCAATATCATCGAGACTTCAGCCGAGAAAAATATCCTCCAGGCGATTGAAGCCGATGATGCTGATCTGGCTTCGGAAATAAAAAATATGATGTTCGTCTTCGATGATATCATTCTCCTCGACGACCGCGGCGTCCAACGCCTGCTCAAGGAAGTGGAAACCAAGGATCTGGCTATTTCGCTTAAAGCCGCCGCCGATGAGGTTAAAAACAAAATTTTCGCCAATGTGTCTGAACGTGTGTCGCTGTTGATCAAAGAGGAAATGGAATTCATGGGTCCGATGCGTCTGACAGACGTTGAGGCCTCCCAACAAAGGATCGTCGAAACCATACGCCGCCTCGAGGAAGAAGGTCAGATAGTGATCGCCGGCCGGGGTGGAAAGGACGATATCATTGTCTAATGTACTAACACTGCCGATGGGCGATGAAAAAGTGGTTATCGGCGAGTACATTGTCGATCGGGACGCGGAGAAAGAAGCCGAAACTCTAATTGAAACTACTCACCCGCACGTTATGGTATTGACCACAAACCTTGGCAAAAAACAGATTCCCCTTCAGCATCTGCTGTTAATTGAGAAAAAGTATCGGGACGAAATAAAGGCTGCCTATCAACGCGGACTTGAAGAAGGACAAACTTCGGGGTATGAAAAGGGCGCTAATGATGGCCGGGAAGAGGCCCGGAAAGTGGTCGCTTCGCTTACCGGACTAATTAACGACGTTACCCGCCAAAGGCAAAAGCTTTTATCAGAGGCCCGTGAACATATTTTTGAAATGGTCATCCAGGTATCCAAAAAACTAAGTTTTGAAGCTGCGGCCCTGAACCCCGAAATCACTATGTCCATAATCGCCGGGGCCATCGATCAACTGCTGGATAAAAGCAAAATCAATGTCAAAGTCAATCCTGATCATCTGCCGGAAATTGAGCAGCATATCGACCGTTATCGCGGCCGGGACACGGCGATCAAGGAAATAACTTTCGAAGCCGACCCCCGCGTTCGCGCCGGCGGATGTTTTATCGAGACACCCTCGGGTGATGTAGATGCCCGAATGGAATCGATGTTCGAGATCATCCGGCAAAGCCTGCTTGACGGGGAAGGGACGACGGCGTGAACCTCGCTTACGACTATTATCTGGACAAAATAAATTCGGCGCGGTTGATCAAACAGTATGGTGTTGTTTCCCGCGTGGCCGGTTTGATGGTTGAATCAAAAGGGCCAGCGGTTCCGATAGGTTCGTTGTGTAATATCGAGACGGTCGATTCTGAGGTTTCGATCCCGGCTGAAGTCGTTGGTTTCAAGGAGAGCACGATTTTCCTTATGCCTCTGGGGTCGTTACAGGGCATAAATCCCGGGTCGATTGTGACCAGTACCGCACAACGATTGAGTATCCCGGTGGGTGATCATTTGCTCGGTCGCGTTCTTGATGGATTGGGACGACCAATTGACGGCAAGGGGCCAATAATCAGTTGTGAAAATCGGTCACTTTATGCCGAACCGCCGGGAAGTATGGAACGAAAACGAATTACTGAACCACTTTATACAGGTATCCGGGCCATCGATACGCTTTGCACCTGTGGTAAAGGTCAGCGGATGGGTGTTTTTTCCGGTTCCGGCGTCGGCAAATCGGTATTGATGGGCATGATCGCTCGGGGCACCTGTGCTGACGTGACCATCATCGGCTTGATTGGAGAGCGCAGCCGAGAAGTAAAAGAATTTATTGAGCAGGATCTTGGCCCTGAAGGGTTGAAAAAATCAATTGTTGTCGCCGTAACCTCGGATGAACCGGCTTTAATCCGACTAAAGGGAATCATGACGGCCACAACTATCGCCGAATATTACCGGGATCAGGGAAAAGATGTCATGTTGTTGGTCGATTCGATGACCCGAGTGGCTATGGCTCAGCGCGAAATCGGGCTGGCTATTGGAGAACCGCCGGCCACCAAGGGATACCCGCCATCAGTGTTTGCGCTGTTGCCGAAAATTCTGGAGCGTAGCGGACAGGGAAAAGAGGGGTCTATTACCGGACTTTACACGGTTCTGGTGGAAGGCGATGACTTCAACGAACCGATTTCGGATGCCGTGCGATCGATCCTTGACGGCCATATAGTCTTATCCCGGCAATTGGCGGCAAAGAATCAATACCCAGCCGTGGATATACTCGATTCGGTTAGTCGTTTGATGTTGGGCGTTATTTCGCCGGAACATCGCGAGGCCGCCGGGCGCATTAAGGAAACGATGGCCATTTATCGCGAAAACGAAGATTTGATCAATATTGGCGCTTACGTTCAGGGACGATCGGAAAAGATAGATCAGGCCATTGATTGTATCGACGATATTAATCGGTTTTTACGGCAGGACATCCACGAACAAGGCGATCCGGTTGAAGCGATTGCGATATTGCCCTCATTGACTGAGGTCGAACCAACTCAGACCGGTAAGGGCGATGAAAAAATTTAAATTTAGATTCGAGAAAATTCTTGGTTTTCGCCGCCATTGTGAAATGGAAAAACAGCGGGATTTGGCCGATGTGCTGCATCGCCGACAGAAACAACAGAACGCTATTGAGGCCATCTGCGAGGACCGAAGCGGACAACAGGCCAGCCAGAGAGAACTGATGACCGGTGTTATCCAGCCTAGCCGCCTGAATGGCTTTACTAGATATTACCTGGTTCTCAACTTGATGGAGTCATCCGGCCGGGCCGTCCTGCAGAAGATATCGGGTGAGGTTGACAAAAAGCGGGAAAGCCTGTTGGAGGCAACTCGTGAAAAAAAGATATATGAAAAGCTCAAAGAACGCCACTGGGGGAAATATAGCACCGAGGTCAATCTGCTGATGCAGAAGGAAATGGACGACATCGGTCAAAAACTTTACTGGCTTAAAAAATAATCCTTCCTTACCTCCTTTCACGAAGAAGCCCCGACCATTCTTGGCCGGGGCTTTTTAATTTTTTATTGATGTGGTAGTTCTATTTGATCATGACCATCTTGCGCGTCTGGACGTCCTCGGCTGTCTTTATCCGATAGAAATAGACGCCGGAAGCGATCGCCCGGCCTTCGTTGTCGCGGCCGTCAAAGGTAATAGTATGCTGGCCGGACATCAGCTCGTCGTCGAGCAGTGAGCGTACCTGCTGCCCCAGCAAATTGTATATTTCAAGCCGGACCCGGCTTTTACGAGGCAAGGCGAAGGATATATCGGTAGTCGGGTTGAACGGATTAGGGTGATTCTGGGCCAGATAAAACTCGGTGGGGAGAGGCAGGTCATTTCCGGAAGTAATATCGGTGGAGATGGAGTTATTGATGTATCCCTTGCGGAACTGCGGAGTATATGATTCATCTATTTTGGAAATGAACGAGACGTGACTGGTTGGCGGAATATAGGTTGTATCGAATTCGATCAACTGTGTTGGTGTCGTCGGTGGCAAGGTTATATAAAGACTGGCCAGCTTCCCTCGACCGGGTAATACCATACTGGTGCCGTCAAAATCCATAGCCCCAATATGGATTTTCGATTCGGCCGGATAAATGTCATAAAAAGTAAAAGTGAGGAGACTGATTCGACTGTCGGCCAGGGATACCGAATCGATGATGATATCGGGCGAAGAGTAATACAGTGGAATCTCTACGCCATGAAGAGTGTCCTCGTTGACGAAGAAGACATCGAGAACCACGGATTCTCCGGACAGTGTTCCGATGGAATCGATCCAGAGAGAATCGGTATCGCTGATTGTCTGTCCTTGGACGACGGCCGATCCACAGAGAAGTAACAAAAGTGTGGAGAGTAAGGATATGGCTGCCTTCATAATAACGTCACCTTGAGTTTTGAATTCATTCAACGATCATGCAAATATAGTGCTGAAAAACATCCTCAATTCGGTTAATAGTCAGTATTGCTGATCGGCAGTTATAAGTTCATGGTTGATAATGAAGTATGCCGACCAGTAATTAAAATAATATTATCCTCCCGTTTTTACAACAGCTTTTATTGGTCTGCCGGCGGCCTTGATCTGCAAATCATTTCCTATTTGACTCTCTGACCTCCAAGCTGTCTCCTTTTCATAGGTTCTTATGATCCTTGGTATCGATTGTTCCGATAAATTTACTATGGTGGCGCAGTCAATTAATAATATATTTTACCCGCCTGGCAGCCTTGATTAAGCCAAAGCTCGATTATTAACCGGGAATAAAAGCACCTGATTTTCGCTTCCGGCCAATCTCTCATTTGGGCCATTACGGAAAATAATTCGAACCATATCCGGAGAAATATTCCTCTTTAGCGAAACTACTATCTATTCGAGGTCAGAGCCCGCTGTTGTAACCCTGTGTCTGTCAGGTGCATACGGCAAGTAATCTGGTTCCTGCCGGCGTGGCACGCCTCTTGCCAATAGAACAGATGGAGGAATAGCCATGCTTAAAGGTATTTACAAAGCCGCATCCGGAATGGTGCCGCAGTTGAAGAAGCAAGAGATCACGGCCAACAATATTGCCAATGCAACGACGCCCGGATACAAGAAGGATTCGGTGTTTCTCGAAGAACTTGATCGAGCCACCAAAGCTCAAAGACCGCAGAAGTCAGACTGGCAAACGCCGATGATCGATCAGGTTTACACCGATTATTCGCAGGGAACATTTGATCGTACCGGCAACACTCTCGATGTAGCCATTGAGGGTAACGGTTTTTTTGTCCTCGAAAGTCCAGAGGGTGATGGTCGTGTTTATACCCGTAACGGCAATTTTTCCATCGATACCGACGGCTATTTGATAAACAGCGAAGGGTATCGGGTTCTGGGCGACGGCGGACCGATTGAAGTCAGCGGTGGTACTGTGAGCGTCAGCGAAACCGGGGAGTTGCAGGTCAACGAGTCTTCCGCGGGACGACTGCAGGTGGTAGAATTTGCCGAAAAGTCGGTCATGTCCAAAGTCGGATCTTCCGGTTTTGCGGTTCCCGAGGAAGTTCAGCCGGAACCGTCCAACGATTATTCCATTCGACAGGGTTTTCTGGAGCGGGCCAATATCAACGTCATCAAGGAAATGGTGGGGATGATAATGACCATGCGTAATTTCGAGACCAATTCCAAATCGCTTCAGATGCAGGATCAATCACTTGATGCCCTGTTGACCCAAGTAGGCAGAACGAGAATGTAAACAAATAAAGGATCGCCTTATGATTAAAGCGATGAACACCGCAGCGACCGGGATGGTGGCGCAACAGATGAATATCGACAACATCGCCAACAACCTGGCTAACGTCAATACGACGGCTTTCAAGAAAAGCCGGATCGAATTTCAGGATATACTTTATCAGAATTACCGTAAAGCAGGGACGCCCTCGGCTTTGGGCGCAGTGGTTCCGGTCAATCTGGATGTCGGTTATGGGGCCAAAGCAGTAGCCACTTCGCGGGAATTCACACCCGGTTCGGTGACTATCAGCGGCAGAGCCACCGATATGGCTATCGGCGGCGATGGCTTCTTTCAGATTAATATGCCCGACGGCACTACGGCTTATTCCCGAGATGGGGCCTTTCAAATTTCCGGCGACGGAGAATTGGTCACTTCAGACGGCTTTCTTGTAACGCCGGGCGTCACTATTCCGGATGATGCCACCGAATTATCAGTCAGTATTTCCGGCGAAGTGTATGTTTTGGTTGTCGGCGGTTCGGAGCCCTCACAGATCGGTCAGATTGAACTGGCCCGGTTTATCAATCCTTCCGGGTTGTCAGCTGTTGGTCATAACCTGTATGTCGAAACGCCGGCATCGGGCACACCAATAACCGGTAGTCCCGGTTCCGAAGGATTCGGGCGGATTGATCAGGGAACCCTGGAAAGCTCCAACGTCTCGATTGTTGATGAGATGGTCAATATGATCATGGCTCAGCGTTCCTATGAGATCAATTCCAAAGTTATTCAATCATCGGATGAAATGGCTCAAACAGCCAATAACCTCAAGAGGTAGCCATGCGCAAGCTTTTGATCTGGACGGTCATACTGGCCCTGACGGTACCGGCGGCGGCTGAAGGAAATCTGCGGGATTTCCTGACGGAGAAACTCATCAGCGACTATCAGCTCGACCCGCTGTATGTGGATATTATACTTAGTCGTTCAGCCATCACCCTGACCGATTTGAGTGGTTGCGAAATCAGAGCCTATGCCCTCACCCAAGCAGAACCACGGGGTCGTTTCCCGATGAGGGTGGAGGTTTATCGCGATGGCGCCCTGATTGATAAAGGGAGCGTGTCGCTGGATATCAAATGCAGCGCCGACTTGCTGGTTCCAGTCCGGAATATCAAACGTCATGAGCCGCTAACACCCGACCTGTTTACCCTGAAACGATTCGACATCACCAAGCGAACGGAAAGAATGCTTGGCGATAATAGCCATCTGCAGGGTAGTCGAGCCAAACAGAATCTGACCGCCGGACGATACGTGCCTTTGGGCAGGATTGAAATAATCCCCGATGTGGAAAATGGCGATCAGGTGGCTTTGGTCGGCGATGGAACACTATTGGATATTCGGGTCAAAGGTGTGGCTTTACAGAACGGTAATATCGGCGAGACAATTCGGGTGAAGAATATCGATTCAAGGAAAATACTTGTCGGTCGGGTCAAAAGTCCCGGCACGGTGGAAATAGCGCTCTAAAGCGCGGAGGATGAAATGCATATCAAACGGATTTTGATAGCCACCATGATTTTAGTACTTCTGCCGTTTACGGTCAAGGTTATGGGGGGAGATTTCGGCCAGGCCAAATCTCTTTTCTCCGATATCAAAGCCAATAAGGTGGGCGATATCCTGACCGTCAATGTGTTTGAGAACACCCAGGCGACTAATAAAACCGAGACCAAGACCGAGAAGTCGGGCAAGTTCTCAACCTCCGGAGGACCGGGAGTCGGGACGCTCAGTTTTATTCCACTATTCGGAGCCAAGGGTGAGAATAAGAATACTTTTGACGGCAAAGGCGAAAACCTGCGCAATCGCAACCTGCGGGCGCGGATGTCGGTTACGGTTGTGGCCGTCAAAGAAAACGGTGATTTGATCATCGAAGGCAACCGCACGGTCGGCATTTCCAATGACCGGGAAACGATGACACTGACCGGTGTCGTCCGCCAGCGGGATATCAATCCCGGCAACAGTATAGATTCCTACCTGATAGCCGAAGCCCAGATCATGTATCGCGGCAAAGGAGCCATCAACGATGGCAGCCGCCCGGGGCCGGTCATGCGTTTTCTCAACTGGCTGTTTTAGGAGATACGATGAAGACTATACACAGATTTCTAATGTTGCTGTTTTTCATTGTCTTCACGGCAACGACCATTTCGGCTTCTTCGGTGCGAATTAAAGACATCGCCTCTTATCAAAACGATGCCGAGACTGATCTGATCGGCTATGGCCTGATTATTGGTCTGGACGGTACCGGCGACGGCAAAGGCACGCAGTTTACTATCCAGTCGCTGGTCAACATGATGGAACGGATGGGCGTGACTGTGAACGCCGCCCAGGTCAAAGTTAAAAATGTGGCGGCTGTTATGGTCACGGCCAAGATTAGTTCGGCTCATAAGCCGGGCTCGCGGATCGACGTAACTGTGTCCTCGGTCGGCGATGCCAGTTCACTTCAGGGTGGTACCCTGCTTTTAACCCCGCTCTCGTCGCTGGACGGCACCGTCTATGCCGTGGCCCAAGGTGCGGTGTCCATCGGCGGCTTCAACGTTCAACTTGAAGACGGTAATAAAATTGTAAACAACTATACCCTGGTCGGCCGCGTCCCGGATGGGGCGTTGGTGCAGACACAACCGACTGAAATCGGCGATAGTAAAGATATTTATATGTCGCTTCTGAATCCCGATTACACAACGGCCTCGCGCATCGTCAACCGGATCAACCGGGAATACGGCCTGACAGCCTATGCCATTGACGAAGGGGCCGTGCGTATCCGTGTCCCCGATTCGTTATCACATCCCAACGATCGGATCGATTTTATTTCCACCATCGGCCGTCTGCGCGTTTCGCCCGATGCCGTGGCCAAAGTAGTGATCAATGAAAAAACCGGAACCATTGTCGCCGGTCAGAATGTTTCGATTTCACCGGTGGCTTTAGCTCACGGCAACCTGACCATCAATATTCGCAGTACACCGGTAATATCGCAGCCGGGACCGTTCTCCGACGGTGAAACGGTGGTGACCTCCGAGTCTCAATTATCGGTTACCGAGGACAAGGCACGGGTTATTCAACTGCCCGAAGTTGTAACCATCTCACAGGTGGCCATGGCGCTAAACAGTATGGGTGCCACACCCAGAGATATAATTGCCATCTTGCAAGCCTTAAAGGAAACCGGCGCCTTACGCGCCCAACTGGTTCTATTATAGCATGGAAATCACCGGCTCACAAAACACAGCGCGGACGCTGGAAAAACCGACCGTTGATCGATTGGACAACGATGACTCTTTGGGGAAGAAAAAACTTCGCCTGAAAAAGGCAACCAAAGAGTTCGAATCGTTCTTTGTCCTGCATATGCTCAAGGCCATGCGGGCGACGATCCCCGAAAGTGATCTTTTGGAAGGGGGATTAGGTAAGGATATTTACACTTCCATGTTCGACCAGGAACTGTCTCAACGAATTGCCGGTAATTCATCGCAGAGTCTGGGCGAGATTCTATATCGAACGCTGGAAAAACATATTGATGCCGAAGCCGGAGTTTTGCCCGATGGTACTCCAGCCAAAATAGACACCCGTATCACCGACGAAATGCGCTCAACCGAGCGCTCGCCTTACAGATCCGAGAAAGCGGTCGAGACTCCTCAAACCGAGATTCTAAGACCTCCGGAAACAACAGGACAGTTTCAGTCGGCTAGACCGAGAATGAGCGACGACCCTGTTCTGACCCGATTCGGTCAGATGATTGAAGAATCAGCTCGCCGATATGAAGTCGATCCCAAACTGGTTTATGCCGTGATTATGGTTGAATCGGGCGGTCGTCCGGATGCCGTGTCCCCCAAGGGGGCCAGAGGGCTGATGCAGTTAACTGAATCTACCGCTGCCGACATGGGCGTGGCCGACAGTCTAAATCCCGATCAGAATATAGAAGGCGGGACGAAATATCTGGGCCGTTTGTTGGAAAAATACGACGGCGATCTCAAACTGACGCTGGCTGCTTACAATTCCGGACCGGGAAACGTTTCAAAATACAACGGCGTTCCACCCTTTAATGAAACACGGCGGTATATCGAAAAAGTATTGGATCGGCTCTATAATCAAAATCAGGCCTCGGCTAATAAGACTTTGGGTTAAAGAGAATTAGCCCATCGACCGAAAATATAAATGTGGATGGAAGCATGGAAAAACTATTGGATAGACTCATCACTGTAATCGGCGATGAAGCCCGGCTGTTCGAGGAATTCCTGGAAGCACTGGAACGACAGCAGAAGGCTTTGATCGGTAACGACACCAAAGAGCTGAATAAAATTACAGCCGAGTTGCAGATGATCGTTGGCCGATCGCAAAGATTGGAAAACGAACGCTCACAGGTGGTGGAGGATATTCGACGCGAAGGTGGGGCCGGCGAGGATGTCAATATCACCGAAATCTGCGATATGGCCGATTCGGCTCGCTCCGTTCAACTAAAGAATCTTCGCGAAACGATTCTGGGGCTGTATGACCATATTGAGGAAACGCGTATGCGCAACGGTCTTCTGGTCGATCAGTCACTGGAACAGATCCATCATACACTGGAAACTATCGGACGCATTCCAGCTCAGAAAGAAACCTATCAAAAACATGGAAGTGTCCCCCGGGAATATGCACCTCTGGGGATAGACAGGAGAATCTGAGGATGTCACTATTTCAAGGATTGGAAATAGGAAAACGGGCGCTTCTGACTCATCAATTGTCGATGAGCACTATTGGCCACAACATGGCCAATGTATCCACGCCCGGATATTCGCGCCAGCGGGTCAACGCTACCTCGACCCGGCCGCACGAAACTGCCAATTACAATATCGGAAGCGGGGTGACAATCTCGGGCGTTACCAGTGTCCGTGATTTTTTCCTGACGGCTCAATACCGCAGTGAGAACAAATCGTTGGGTGAGTGGGCCTCTCGTGAGAAAGCTTTGGGTCAGATAGAAACGTTTTTTAACGAACCAAACGATGAAGGCTTGGGCAATGTGCTTAACGAATTCTGGAGCAGTTGGTCGGATTTGTCGGCCAATCCGGAATCGATGGCTGCTCGTTCGGCGGTAATAGCCAAGAGCAACAGCTTGGTTACATCTTTTCATTCGCTGGACCGCCAGTTGCTCAATCTGCAGACCAGCACCGATCAGGATGTGGTTAATGCGGTCGGTCAGATAAATCTTTATGCCCAGGAGATCGCCAATCTCAACCGGATAGTCGTGGGCGAGGAACTGGGAGCGGCTACAGCCAATGATTCGCGTGATCAGCGCGACTTGCTTCTGGATGAACTATCGTCACTGGTGGATGTGACGACCATTGATCAATCGGATGGTTCGGTCAGCGTTTTCATAAGCGGACTGGCTTTGGTGGAAAAAGCCGATACGTTCAATCTGGGTACCAAATTGAATACGTCCGGGCGCCAGGCCAAGCATGATATCGTCTGGCAGGGAACGACCACGAATGTGAAAATTACCGGCGGCCAGTTGAAAGGGTTGGTGACAACCCGTGATGAAGTTGTGACTCAGTTTCAGACTCAATTGGATGAAATGGCTTCGGCCCTGATCGAAAATGTCAATACCCTGCATCGGGCCGGCAGTGGTTTGGATGGCTCGGGTGGTTTGAATTTCTTCAATTCGCGCTTTGATTCAGCCGGAACGCTTCAACTGGAAACGGCCCTGGTCAACGATGCTTCGCTGATCGCCGCCTCGGCCAGTGGCGCGCCCGGAGATAACGCGGTCGCTTTGGATATAGCCGACTTGAGTAAGGCCACGGTCATGTCCTATGGGACGGCTACGATGAGTGAATATTACAATTCGATGATTGGAACAATCGGTGTCAATTCCTACGAAGCCAAGATGTTTAAAGGGAATTATGAGGTCCTGGTGGAGCAAATCGAGAATTCGCGCCAGTCGGTTCAGGGTGTTAATCTCGATGAGGAAATGGCCGAAATGGTTCAGGCGCAGCATGCTTACAACGCTGCCGCCCGAGTGATAACGATGATGGATGAAGCGCTGGAAGTCCTGATTAATGGCACCGGCGTCGTCGGTCGATAACATGCTAAAATAGCCAAATGCACCACGGAGGGTGATGTGCTGATTTTAACACGGAAGTTAGGAGAGTCAATTACCATCGGCGATGATATCAAGGTGACGGTACTTGGTATTTACGGTCGCCAAGTACGCTTGGGCATCGATGCTCCCTTGAAAGTCGTTGTTCACCGCGAGGAGATTTACGTCAAGATTCAGAATGAGAATCAGAAGGCGGCACGGACAATAAAAGAGGATCTGGCCAATGTCATGCAGGTACTCAAAAGTAAAATAAAGAGGGGTGAGGACAAGGATCAAAAATCGCCGAATATCAAATATCGCAAGGATAATGATCAAGGCCCTCGACCACGGGATTAAGGGGAGAAACCCAATTGTTCGGTAAAAAAGATAAGCCACGTCAATCGTACGAAGACCCGGCCACGAGATGCGGACGTATGATCAATGCCAGGAAGAAGGGGCGCAAACCTCAGCGTCAAAAACCGTCGTTTCTGGCTCGTCTATTCAGACTTGGCCATGACAGCGATTTCGTCTATTACGGCGATTAAAAGGATTGGTGAAGGATGCGGGTAACCAACCAAATGATGGTTGACCGGGCGGTATTCAACCTGGCCAACAGCGTCAACCGTTTGATGAGGATCGAAAATCAGCTTTCAACCGGGCGAAGGATAAACACCGCTTCGGATGATCCAATCGGTACTCAGCATGATTTAAATTATCGGGCTCGTTTGCGGGAAATAAGTCAATATACATCGAATGTCGGAATGGGTGCCGGAGCGCTGACCAGCTATGAAAACGATCTGGGAAACATAAACGACATCTTCAATTCGGCCAAAGAAATAGCCCTGATGATGGCCAACGACACCTATGATGAGAACGCCCGCGCAGCAGCGGCTGTTGAAGTGGAATCGTTGTTTGAGCAATTAACTCAGATCGGCAACAGTAAAGTTGACGGTCGTTACATGTATTCCGGGAATCTCACGCATACCGAACCGCTGGAATTGGCGGCCAACGGTGTTATCTATCGCGGGGATACCGGTGTGCGGTCTTTGACGGTCGATACCAATTCTCGAATTGCCACCAGTCTTTACGGAGAACAGGTTTATTTCAAGCAGATCAACATTTTGGGCGAAAACTCCGAGCTTAATCTCGGCCTGAGCGCTTCGACGCAACTGACCGATCTGAATATGGGGGCAGGCGTTGATCTGACTTCGGGTGTGTTCCCTGGGGGATTTGCTATTCATGATCATAATCGAAATGTGACCTATCTGATAGATGTCAGCGGTTGCGCTACCATGGACGATGTGGTTAACGCCATCAACAATCCGGCCACCGGCTTGCCGGCCGACAGCAATCTTTCGGTCCGCATTTCCGATTCCGGGGCTTCCCTTACTCTGGAACCGGTTATTGGAACACTCAACACGGTAACCGATGATACCGACCTGGCCAATCTCAATCAAGGGACCGGCGTCGATCAATTGCTGGGTTCCTTCCGTATTCACAACGGCGATGACAGTATCGACTTTGATGTCGATGTGTCGACGGCGACAAATATGGGCGAAGTAGTGACGGCCATTGAAAACGCCCTTGATGGCGCGTTGGGTGCTGGACACGGTATTACTGTCGGGTATAACGCTGATGGCACCGGTTTGCAAATAACCGACACCAATGGAGTGCCGTTGGACTTGACCATCGAAGATTATACCGACCAGGACTCGACTACCGCTGCCGATTTGGGTTTGACGGGAAATCTCGATCCCGATTTGATCGGAACCGATTTGCGGCCGCAACCAAGTTTTGAAATACGCGACATCGCCGCCCAGACGACGGCCGCAGATATCGGCTTGCTGGGATCTTTCACCGGCAATAAGGTCGGCGAGGATTTGAATCCCCGATTGACAACGGATGCTCTTTTGGCGGCTCTGAATAATAAAAACGGGCATGAATTAGGTGATATAAAAATATCCCAGGGCACGCGCACGGTGACTATCGACCTTAACGATCCGACCATTGTCACCGTCGGTGATCTATTGGCGGCAATAAATTCATCCGGGCTTGATGTTACAGCCACTATTAACGCCGGCGAAACCGGCATTCGAATTGATTCCACAATAACCGGACAAACTCTGATCGTCGAAAACGGCGATTCGACCAATTCAGCATCTCAACTGGGTATCGCCGGCTCAACCGATATGCTGGGATCATTGATGCTTCTAAATACGGCCCTTCAAAATAATGACCGCGACCTGGCTGAACAGTTGGTGGGAACACTCGATGACGTCATGCAGGAAGTGCTGGTTTCTCGCGGTGGTGTAGGCGCTCGGCTGAATCAATTGGAAATGACGCTGGGACGCCACGAAGCTACCGCTTTGAATCTTCAAAAGCTGTTATCCGATGTGGAAGACGCGGATATTGTGACGTTAGTGACCGACCTGGCAAAAGAGGAAAACTATTATCAAGCGGCATTGATGGCCACATCCAAGGTTATTCAGCCGTCGCTTTTGGATTTTCTGTAATAAATGAAACAGAACATAGGAGTTAGAGGTTGGTTATGAATATTATGACGACACGGTTTGGAGAACTCGAAATTGACGAAAGTCTGACTATTAGAATGACCAAACCGATTCTCGGATTCGAACAATTGCGGCGTTACGTTATCGTTGAGACGGAGGATTTTGAACCGTTTCGCTGGTTTCAATCAATTGACGATCCGGATGTGGCTTTTGTTATCGTCAATCCGCTACTGTTTTACCCCGATTATTTAATTGAGGTGAATCCCAAGGAAATCGAAGAGTTGAAGGTTGCTGACGTAGCTGACGTAGCCTCCTACGCCATTGTCACCATCCCGGAGGATTATACCAAGATGACGGTCAATCTTCAGGGCCCGGTTCTTATAAACCAGAGCACTAATCTGGCCAAACAGCTGGTTCTGGTTAATTCGCGCTATCGTATAAAGCATCGCGTGATGGAATCAGGCAAGATTCAACGGACAGAATCTTCGGCGGTTCCGGTCTGACAGCCATATTAAATCGGCTGGCGCGCTGCTCGGAAACGGTTTCAGATAATTCCGACCGCTCGGCGGGTCAGTGCTTCGGTTTGAATTTCCTTTTGATCTTTGATGATTTTTAGCTGGTAGGCTATGAAAAAAGGCAAAAAAAAGAACAATGCCGGGCGACCAAAAGTAACCCCACTGCCCGTCACGGAAAGCAACGCTGAAAGGCAAGCCACAATCTCGGCCTGCCTGATTGTTAAGAACGAGGAATATTTTCTTCCTCGTTGTCTGCGTTCTATTCGCGATATGGTCGATGAAATCATTCTGGTCGATACCGGGTCGGATGATCGAACCGTGGAAATCGCTTCGGAGTTCGACTGTAAAATATATCACTTCCCGTGGACCGGAGATTTCTCGGCGGCTCGCAATCATTCGTTAAAGCAGGCCACCAAGGATTGGATATTTATTATCGATGCCGATGAGGAAGTGCCTTCCGGCGACGCTCCCCAATATCAGCAATTAGTCAATCGTGAAGATCTTAAAATGATTTCCCTGTCGGTTTATAATCAGTCTCCGGAAAGCGGCGAATTGTCCTCGGTGGCCACCTCGGTCCGCCTGTTTCGCCGGGAATTGAATCTCGGTTACATGGGCATTGTTCATAATCGGTTGATTACTCCTCCAGATATTACCAAAGTTCAATCAAAGTTAAGGCTCTATCATTACGGGTATGACCTGCCCCGAGAAATTCAGGACAAAAAGCTGGAACGGACCCGAATGCTGTTGGAAAAGCAGCTGGCGGATAACGCCGATGATCTCTTTGCCAATTTCAATATGATCCAGGTATTGCGCAGTCACCAGCAGTCATATCGGCCTGAGATTAGCCAAAAGATTATCGAATATGCTGATCGTGTTATTGACAGCCCGGAATCGAAACTGGACATGTATTTCGGTCATCATCTGATGACTTTGTATCAAAAGGCGGCCGCGCTGGCAACATTGAAACGCTACGACGAGGCTGAGGATTGTTGCCGGAAAGCATTGAAAATCCGGCCCGATTATCTTGATGTGTTGTTGACTTTAGGACATATTTATAACAATACCAACCGCCCGGCTCAGGCCCGGGAGTATTATCATCTTTATCTCGATTATCAGCAGAAATATAATCCCGACCGGGAAAAGCGGGCGATAGTCATTCATCATCTAAAAAACCGGCATCATGCCTGGTACGGCTTGGCCGATCTGGCCGACCGAGAGAAAAACGGCGAGGAAGCGTTACGCTGTTTTAATCATGCTCTGGAAACCAGGGAACCTTATCTCGATACCTATTGCCGTCTGGGCAAACTGTATTTGGATAAGGGGGATCTGGAAACGGCCGAGGAAGTATTTTTAAAAGAGAAGAACTGCCAAGAATCCTCCGCAACGGCCAGTTTTGGTCTGGGATCGGTTCGGGAAAGACTGGGGGATATCGTTGAGGCCGTCAGGTATTACCGGGAAGCCGTGGAATTGGCACCCGATAACGCCCTGATGCGCCATCACTTGGGGAAAGTCCTACTTTCTTCGGAACGATCCGAAAATGGGAAAAATGAGATCATGGCCGCTCTGGATAGCTTACCGGCAAATCCGATTCTGGCCTATGATGCGGCTAATCACTTGTTTGAGGCAGGGGAAATTGATACCGCCGCCGAATTGTACGAAAGAGTTTTGACACTTCAGCCGGATAATGCCGATGCCTTAAATAATCTTGGTAATTGCCTTTTCAAAAATGGGAATTACGAGCAAGCCTGCTCAAAATATGAACAGTTGATAAAGACTCAGCCGAATTATCACAGCGCATATCGGAATCTGGGATTGGCGCATTTGCGGCTGGGGCGATTGGAATCGGCCTTATTGGTACTGACTGAATATATTGGTTTTTGTCCGGAGGATACCGGTGTTTTGAGAGTTTTGGGAGACTTGGACTATCAAGACGGTCGTTTCGAGGAAGCGATAACCCGGTATGAGAACTACCTGCAGCATCACCCCGAAGATTCAGAGGTAATCCTATGTCTGTCTGAAGCTTATAGGCGGCTTGGGTTTATCGATTCCGCCCGGCTTGGTTATCGCCAGGTTCTGGCCCGGATTCCGGATCAACAGGTTGCCGCCCGGAGGCTTTTGGAAACGGATTGTCCGGAAGGTGTAAGCTAACCTTTTGAAAACGGCCGCTTTGAGGCGGGGACAGTCGAAAAAAGCCTTAAAGTCTAAAACTTAGATGCCGAATTATATATACAGATAAAGCTTATAGTATGTTAACCGTAAAACCGGCTTTGGCTGGGAAGGAGGAGTCCGGTAAAGATACCAGAGAGAGAACAAATCCCCCTATAGGAATATATATGCCATGGAACGGCAGCAACGGCAATAATCCACTAAGATTTTGCGAGCAAGGAAGTTTCGTAAAACCCTCAAGGAGGAAATGTAAATGTCACTTAGGATTAACAATAACATTGCTGCCATTAACGCGCATCGCAATTTGGGCCTGACAACTCGTTCACTTTCGAGTTCAATGGAAAAGCTGTCTTCCGGTTATCGTATCAACCGGGCCAGCGATGATCCGGCTGGTTTGGTGATTTCCGAGCAGTTCCGTGCTCAGATCGCCGGTCTTGGTCGCGCGATTCAGAACTCTGAAGGTTCGATGAATATGATTCAGACCGCTGAAGGCTCCCTGAACGAGCTGAACAGTCTGTTGATCGGAATGAGAGAACTGGCCATTCATGCCGCCAACGAAGGTTTCAATGATACCGATCAGTTGGCTGCCGATCAGGCTGAAATTGCCAATGCCGTCGCGACTATCGATCGTATCGCGGCCAACACTCAGTTTGGTACCAAGAAATTACTGGATGGTTCCAATGCCAATGTTGCTACCATCACCAGTCTCAACAGCACCGACCTGTCGATCGTAGATAGCAACCTGTCTACCGGTTCGCACTCGGTTGCGGTAACCAAAGTTACCGATTCCACGGCCACTATTAACTCGAGTGGTTTGGGCATGTCCCTCGTTGGAGGAACTGGTAGTCCCGACAACCTGACCGATGGCATTCATAATCTTGACGTCATTCAGGCTTCCGGCTCGGCCCAGAAGACCAGCGGTGACATCGACATTACTGATGCCTGGGGTAAGGGTATCACTCTCGACACCGCTGCGACGGCGGCCATCCACACGGCTACCAGCGCTTGGGCAGGTGCCGACGGTAGCGCTATCGGCGATGCCGGTACAGCCACTGTTGAGTTGAATTATCAGGAGAACGGTGAAGCCGTATCCGGCAATATTTCCATTTCCGCAACATACGTTGCTGGAAGTACTCTGGGTGAAATTGCCGACATGCTTACTGCCAATATGGTTGGCACCGCTCTGGAAGGCAAAGTTGAAGCTACGACCGACGCCACCGGCGGCAACACGCTGGTTTTCCAGAGCGTCAACAGTGGTTCCAATTACTCCCTGATGGTGAACAGCTGGTCCGGTGGCACCTCAGCCGCGACTATTGGTGGCTTCAGCGTTGGCGCCGCCAATGCGCAGCGCGGTACGACCGCCGATACGCTGAATTTCACGGTTACAACCGCCGCCGCTACCGCGACCTCCGATGTCACGCTGGCTGGCGCCACCCATACCACCATGGCTTCGCTCAACACGGCCCTCAATGCGGCCCTGGGTACAGCCTTTGGCACCACCGGTGATCTGAATTACATCAATTCGGAAGTGGTTTCCGGCGAGAATCAGCTGAACGTTTTCAGCGCTGACGAAGGTTCCGACTATTCAATTCAAATGAATACAGCCGGCGCCGAAACCTGGCGGCTTGAAAATGTTCTGAGTATGTCCGTTGATACCGTTGCTCACACTGGTACTAACTCCATTGTCAGCTTTGATGGTTATCGTAGCGATGTTACTTCGGTTGAGTACGGCGCTCAGACCACCCAGACGATCTACAACAAAGACGGCGACGCGACCACTCTCGGCCGCGGCTCCATCGATCTGGCGATCAATACTGCCGGCAACGGCATTGACCTTGGCAATTTGCTGGTGGACGTCTCCGCCGCTACCTACAGTGTTTCTCTTGACGGCGGTCCCGGAACCTCGGCGACCGGCGGCATTGACTCGCTGGTTTACAGCCGTGACCGCACCGAATCGCTGAAGGTTCGGGTCGATCTACGGTCCGCGGGCGACACCCACACGATCTCAGCCACCGATCAGTCGCTGGTCTTCCAGATTGGCGCCAACGTCGGTCAGACGGCCAAGATCGGCATCAAGAACATGTCCGCCACGTCCTTGGGTCGAAATATTGCCGGTAATATGTTTTCCAATCTGGCTAATATTGACGTGACCACAGCTCTGGGCGCTCAGGATGCGCAGTCGATCATCGACGCTGCCATCAATGAGGTTTCGACTGTTCGTGGAACGCTCGGTAGTTTCCAGAGGAATTCTCTGGAATCCAACCTGCGCAACCTGCGCATATCCCAGCAGAACTTGACTGCTTCTGAGTCAAGCATTCGCGATACCGACATGGCTGCTGAAATGTCGGAATTCACGAAGAATCAGATTTTGCTTCAGGCCGGCGTTTCCATGCTGGCGCAGGCCAACCAGGTGCCGCAGACTGTTCTGTCGCTCTTTGGTTAATTAAGTAACACGGTTGTCGGGGAGGCTTTTCCCTCCCCGGCGGCTTTTCGAGATGAGGTGACTTAAAATGCAGTTGAAAGAAATCAATTCGACTGCGCCGCAGGAAGGAAGCGCGGCCGATAAGGTAACCCGACGTCAGACAACATCGGAGAAGATGACGACGGCCGAAACGAAAGAGCAGTCACCGCCGGAAACAACTCTCGACGTCGACGAAATGAAAAAGGTAGTCGAGTATTTGAAAGAATTTGCCGACTGGGGAAATTTCAATATCGGCTTTGACAAAGAAGAGGATACAAATTTAATCATCGTCAACATTGTCGATAGCGATTCCGGGGAGATCATCAAACAGATTCCTCCGGAGGAAATCCTTCGGATTAGATCACAGCTGCGCGAAGTTGCAGGATTAATTTTTGACCACTTGGCTTAACAGGAAGTTTGAATTAGGGCAGTCATAGGAGAAGACTATGTCCGGACTTAATACCATCTCAGGGCTTGCCTCCGGCTTGAACACTACCGACATCATCAACGCCACTATTACCTATGCGCGCCAGCCGGCTGTTCTGATGGAACAGAATCAGGCGCTCAAAACTCAGGAAATATCGACTTTCAAGGCGCTGGAAGCCAAGCTTCTGGCCCTGCAAACGAGTATTGGAAGCCTTCAAAACGAATCATCATTCAGTCAGGCGTCTATCTCCATCTCTGATGATGATTATCTATCGGCTACAGCCGACGGAGCAGTCGCTTCCGGCAATTATACTCTTAACATTCTTTCTATGGCCCGAAATCATCAGCTTGCTTCACAGGGTATTGACGACGCTACTCAAACCAGCATGGGCACGGGAACGATTACTCTGGCTCTGGGCGACGACAGCGTCACGACGATTGATATCGCTGAGGGTGCCAATTCGCTGATAGGCATTAAAAATGCCATCAATGATGCCAAAGCTGGAATTACCGCCTCGATTATCAACGACGGTTCCAGTTCCAATTCGTACCGATTGGTTTTGACCGGGAATGAGACCGGGATGAATAATCAGATTTCAGTTACCAGTTCCCTGACGGGGGGAACGAATCTCGACTATACCAGCTCCTCTTTTGACGATCCCGAAGTGATGAATTTTTCCTTTGCGGCCACATCGCAGGTTTCGCTGGGAGCCACCAGTGCCTACACCGGGACGGCCAATAAAATCTATACTTTCACTGTCCGCGATGCGGGTACACAAACTCTGGGTGCGGGCAATGTTATCATCGATTATACCGATGGTACCGAGGCCGGTACCGGATCGATCGTCGTCGACCAGGCCGATCAGGAGATAATCGGCCCCGAGGGTCTGCGGCTCTCATTCTCCGACGGTGATCTGGTGGGCGGCGACACTTTTCAAGTAACCGCTTTTTCACCGCTTTTGCAGCAAGCCTCCGACGCGCAAATTTCGTTTGGCGATAACACCAATGGCGGTTCGCCGATTCTAATCAGGTCCGAGTCCAATAAGTTTGAGGACGTTATTTCCGGTCTTACACTGGATATTAAAAATACAACCGAAACAAACGGCCCGGTAACAATCAGCACCGGTTTGAATACCTCGGCCGTCAAGGACAATATCAATAAGTTTATTACTGCCTATAATGAAGTGATGAATTTTATTGACGAGCAAAATACTTTTAACAGCGATACTGAAGAAGGTGGCGTTCTTCTGGGCGACGCCACGCTATTATCCATCCAGAGCCGTTTGCAGAGAATGATCAGCAATCCGGTCGCTGGACTCGACAAATCAATGAATACGCTGTCAGCGATCGGCATCAGGACTAATTCCAATGGTGACCTTGCCTTACGAAGTTCTACACAGTTGACCACGGCCCTGGAAGATGATTTCGATGCTGTACTACGGCTATTTGTAGACGGCGGAACTTCATCGGTCAGCGATATCAGTTTTATGAGTGCCACTTCGGATATTGAGGGTGGTCAATCTTTTGATGTCGATATAACCCAGGCATCCACGCACGGATATCTGAAAGGTAGGAGTCTCAACGACCCGGCTGCCAACCCGATTACTCTGACCGATGATAACAACCGATTGAAATTCCGGATCGACGGCGTAGTTTCCGATGAGATTGTCTTGTCGGAACGAACCTACAGCTCCGGTGAAGATCTGGCCAAAGAACTGCAAACGAAAATCGATGCCGATGACCGAATCGGTTCCCGGGGGATGACCGTAGAATGGGTAGATGTCAGCGGCGCGGGTTATCTGCAACTGACTTCGTCCGAGTACGGCTCCTCTTCGCGGGTGGAGGTCATGAGTTCCATTTCCGACTCGGCTTTTTCAACCCTCGGGCTGGCCGATGCCACCGTCAAAAACGGTCGTGATGTCGAGGGCACAATTAACGGGGAAGCAGCCACCGGCAAAGGCCAGGTATTGACCGGTGACGATGGAAACGATACAACCTCCGGCTTGAAGTTGAAGATTACGCTTGATGAATCGCAATTGGGTGACGGCAGTGAAGGCACAATTTCCATTAGCCGTGGTTTTTCATCGATTGTTTATGACGGCATGGACAGATTGACTCGATCCGAGGATGGGGTCCTGGCCCGTAAGACCAGCGGATTGCAAAAACAAGTGGATAGCATAAAGGAGCAGATTGAAAAATTCGACGAACGATTGATGTTACGTCGGGAACGGCTGGAATTAAAATGGGCAGAACTGGAGGGTGTCCTTTCACAATTGCAGTCGGAATCACAATTTTTGGAGACTCAATTGGCTTCAATTCAGGCTAATACGAGCAAAATACTGGGAAATAACTAATATGAAAAGAGCTCAGAACGTGTATCAGGAAGAAAAGATTATGAACATGTCCCAGGTTGAACTGATCCTTCATGTTTACCAGGGATCAATCGGATTTATGAAGTCGGCCAAAGCCGATTTTCAGGAGGATCGTCTGGTTGAAGGGCGAGCAGCTTGCGAGAAAGCTCGCAAGTGCATTGTTCATCTTTACACTACTCTTGATATGGAAAAGGGGCAGGAAATTGCGAACTACTTGTCGCAATTATACGCGTACATTATTCAGCAATTGGATCTTATCACCGCCAGCAAATCGATTGAGCAGATTGATGATGTTATTAATGTCCTCCAGACTCTCAAAGATGGCTGGGAGAATATAAAAGAGCAACAGGGGAATGACACCGTAGCGTCGAGTCGGCCGATGGCCGCCGTTGCAGATGCAGACGGAGAAGCCGAGGCTGCTCCGGTCGGCGCCGGTGGATTAACAATTTCGGCATAGGGGTTGACCAAAATGGAATACAATGCCATCAGTAACCTGGAACAGGAACTTCTGCGGGTTCTGAAAGAAGAGTATTCGTTCTATCAGTCTCTGTATATCCTGATCGACAAGCAGCGAGATCTTTTGAAGTTTGACAAGGAAGAGAAACTGCTGGATATATATACTGAAATCGAAAAATACAATAAGCGGATTGTCGAATCTGAAAACAAAATTGCCGCACTTCGGCGTGACAACGCCAAACTATTCAACTTGGCCGCATCGGCACCCGAGGTGAAGAAAGTGGCCCAGTGCATAACCACCCTCATTCGCAAGAATATCGAACTTATCCGAGCCAATGAGGAATATGCCACCAGCCGCTACGAACGTTTGAAAGAGGAATTGCGGAATCTCCAACAATCAAGCAAGATAGTTAAATATATAAAAGATGCCGAGGTGACACCGCAGTTTGTTGACAAGAAAAACTGAGTTTTTCTAAAGATTGAGAATTTCACCGTCGATAGGATTAATAGAGGTGGAAAATGAAGATAGGACCTTTGGACAGCGGAAACCGGCCCATTCGGCCGGAGGAGGAGAAGCGGCAGAAGGCGAATTTGAGTCAGGATAAGCCAAATTCAAATAGCGCCAATGATTCCGTTCAGATTTCGTCGGATGGAAAACGATTGTCCGACTCGGCCAGGATGGCGATATCATCCGGAGATTCTACCTCTCCAAAGCATGAAATCGTCGCGCCGGAAAATAGAAATGACGCAGTTAGGGAAAACAGAATTGAACAGGCGCGGCAGAGGATGGAATCGGGATATTATCGCGATGCGAAAGTCACCGAAAAGATTGCCGGCCGCCTGGCCGATGAAATCCTCGATTGAAGTAGCTTTGCATAGGGAAATGAAAACAGAGTATGACAACACAAACGATTACTGGAATTGAGGCGGAAATTAATCGCCTGGTCGGGGATGTCGGGAGTTTGCCGACACCACCGATAGTGTTTTCGCAGATTCAGAAAGTGCTCACCGATCCCAATACCTCGGCCTATGACATCGGCGGTATTCTGCAAGAAGACCCGGCGATTTCGGCCAAGGTACTCAAAATGACCAATTCGGCTTATTACGGCTTGCCTCGGACTATCGAATCGGTCAAGCAGGCAGTTGTTATTATCGGTATCGAGGCGATTAAGAATCTGGTGCTATCGGCTTCGGTCATCGATTCCTTTTCGAAAAACAAGCTTGACCGCGAATTTCAGGACTATTTTTGGCGTCATTCATTGGCTACGGCGTTTGCTGCCAGGCTTCTCAGCCGAGAATTGAGTGGTCAGAAAGTGCTCGACACCGAATCCAGCTTTTCGGCCGGCCTGTTGCATGATATCGGAAAGATGGTAATCTCCGTTTACCTCTCCGATCTGGCGGAAAAAATCAAGGCTGAAAAAATCGAAAAACCATATCTCACTGATCGCGTCGTGGAAAACGAAATCATGGGATTCGATCATACCCATATCGGAGCCTACTTGGGCGGCCATTGGAAATTACCGGCTAAACTGGTCGAGGCTGTACGTTATCATCACGATCCGGTGGCCTGTGAGAATCCTGAAAACGGTCTACCTCACTTGATTCATCTGGCCAATTATCTGGCCCTGCACACTTTCGACCTGAATCAGGAAGAGGGAAATAAAATCGCGATCGATGCCGTTCATGGCGATGTGCTGGAAGTCGTCGGCCTCACCGAAGATGATCTGTTGGCTTATGCCCCGGCTCTTCGGGATGAATATCTGAAAGCCGAGACTTTTCTGGAAATGGCCCGCGGCGCGGCATAATCGGCGTCGCTCTAATTTCTTCATTACGCCGCTGAAGAATCTATCGTCCGGGCAACGCGGCGAAAATTTCATTATCACTATTCAAAATTTGAACAGTTTGCCGATATATAGGTAAGAGAGAGTGTTTTTGTGAGCCGGTCATGGGATGGCAGGCCTGATATGGACGTCCTAATCGCCTACTGATCAGTCCTTTTTTTAACTTTCCTGTGCCCATTAACCAAACAGGCGGCCTTACCCGCCTCATCAGGAGTATCTGGTATGCCCGGTATGCTGGCCGAAGCCGAAGCGCTTTATAATGCGGGAAAAATCGAAGAAGCCGAACATCACTTTTTAAACCTTCTCAATGCCCAACCCGATGACAAGGAAAGTCTAAACAATCTTGGCGTTATTGCCGCCGGGCGTAATCAGTATGGTCGAGCCACGGAATATTTCACCCAGGCACTCAATATCGATCCTACGTACATCGATGCCCTTATAAATTTCTGCGAACTGCTTCGTCTAACCGGCAATCTTGGGCAAGGCCGTAAATTTCTGAAAATAGCCTCCGCCGCCTATCCTGACGACGAATCGCTTACTGCCCTGCTGGCTGAGGCTGGCCGCGTTACCCCGACTCCGGTTGACACCGTCCCGGCTCTGCCTGACAAAATCGAGGCTCGAGTGGCTTTTCTGGCCATGCCAGGAATGGAATCGTTTCTGGGCGATATCCTTGAGTTTTTGAATCCTCGCTGCGAAGTGAAAACTTGTTTCAGTGGAGCTATACCGGAAATCACTGCCGCTGTTGAATGGGCCGATGTTGTCTGGGTGGAATGGGCTAACGAAATGGCCGTTCAATTGACCGAAGCTTTGCCGCAGGATTGGCCTAAAAGGATTATCTGCCGGTTGCACAGCTATGAGGCGTTCGCCGATTTCCTCCCGGAGATCAAATGGGAACGGATCGACGATTTGATTTTCGTGGCCGAACATATCAAAGATCATGTACTGGCCCGTGTCCCCGATCTGGACGAAAGAGTCGGGCGGATGCATGTTATTCCCAATGGTGTCGATTTGAAAAAGTTTCCATATATTGAGAGACAAAAAGGGAAGAGTCTGGCTTATCTGGGATATATCAATTATAAGAAAGGACCGATGCTGCTTTTGCATGCCTTTGCCGAATTGGTCAGGCATGATTCTCAATATCAATTAGCCATCGCCGGAAAATTTCAGGATGACCGTTATGCCCTGTATTATAATCAGATGGTGCGGGCGATGGGGTTAAACAACAATATTCGCTTCGATGGTTGGGTGGATGATGTGCCTGGCTGGCTGGCTGATAAGCAGTATATCCTGTCCACCAGTGTGCTCGAATCGCAGGGGATGGGGATTATGCAGGCGATGGCCTGCGGCCTCAAACCGATAGTGCATAATTTTGTCGGCGCCGGCGATATTTACCGACCGAAGCATCTGTGGAACACAATCCCCGAATTCGTGGATCGTGTGCTGGAGGATGATTACGATTCCTATCAATACCGTATGTATATTGAAAACCGTTATGATCATGAAAAACAGATGGCCCAATTGGTCGGCCTGTTGCAGCCGCTTGAAGACAAGGGGCCGGAATCGCATTGCGGGCCGGGCTCCTATCTGGAACACACCAAAGAAATCAGACAATATCTGCCCTCGATTCTCAAACGGTACGATATCAAATCAATGATCGACGTCCCCTGTGGCGATTGGAACTGGATGCAAAAAGTCGATTTGACCGGAATCGATTATTTCGGGTATGATAATGACGAGGGATTTATCGAAACCAATCGCCGTCTTTTTCCCCAACATCGTTTCGAAACGGTGGATGCCACTAAAGCTCAATGGCCAAAAGCCGATCTGATTCTCTGTCGTGACTTTGCCATTCATCTGAAAGATGACGATATTGTCAACTTGCTGGAAAGCTTCAAGAAAAGCGGCGCCAGGTATCTGCTGACGACATCTTATGATAATCTTACCGAGAATGTGGATTTCAGCGAAGCCCAGAAAGAGCGTGATTACCGCCGGTTATCCCGGCCATCCCGGGCGGTCAACCTTGAGATCGAACCGTATCGACTAGGCGCTCCATTGGAATCAGTGCGCGAAAATTCCGGCGATGCCTGCCAAAACCGCATTGTCGGGTTGTGGAAACTCAACTGATCAGCATCAAATAGTCTATTTGTCCGTCGTCGGCCACTTACGGCCGCCGGCGGATGCCCACAGAATATCCAAATAATCATCCATAGAGGACAATTCGCCGTCCACCTGATACAACTGCTTGATTAGTCGGCCTCCCGGAATCGACGTTCCGGTGAAGTCTATGACCGTCATGAAATAGAGATGTTTCTCTTCCAGCAGATTCAAAAGCGGTTCCATCAGCTCCGGCCGGCAGACGTTAATCACCCGGACAATTCGCCGCTCCATGGCCTGCTCGACTTTTGTAATGGAATCCACGATTGTATTTTCAAAGGCAATACCGACTTTGCCTTCTTCATAAACCGGTAACGAGTTTCGGTTGAGAAAAGGATTCTCACCCAGTGTGATCATATCAAGCGGGGTAAAACGGGTGAAATTTCCCGGCGGGCGGAAACAGTACCAGGGAAGCTGATGATATATTTCGGCCAGACCATTGACTTTTACCGGATTATAATCAGCGGTCAGTTTTTCGGTGATGCTGGCTTCAATCTGATCGAGTTTTTCATCATAGGCCAAATATTTGCGGGCTAGCCGGAGCCAGTAATAGGCGGCCTCGTACAAACCGGCATACAGTTGATCGCTTTCGGTGAAATCCTGCCCGGTGTAGAAAGTACCTTCGAAATATCTTTTACCATGAAGTATAAAACACTGTACAGCGCGCAACAGCGCTTCGCCGATGGCCTGTGATGGAGTTGAGCATTCGCCGGTATTGAACGTCTCGATCGGATCGTATTTAAATCCAATGGCATTGAGATAATTGACCGCGCCCTTGTTGCGGTCGATGAGGCCATCTTTGCTGGCAAACATGCCCTCGCTATGAATACGATATTGATATAGCGCCCGACTGACATGGGCGATTTTGAGTTGATCGAGAGCCGCCAGATAAAACGGTGGAAGCAGGCGACGGTCGTAGTTGTCACCGTAAAACTCATCGTATAAATTACGTTTCAATAGCAGACATTCCGGGATTACATTGCCGCCGCCACGGATTAGATGGCGAATAAGTTCCAGGCTGTTCGGATAGGTGCGGTAATTCCAGGATTCGGTCGGTCGGTCTTTATCGTCAATGACCTGATAATCGGGATAGACGAAATCATAATCGTCTTCGTTCAATGGTGCAACGAATTGATGCAGAGCTCCTCTGGTCAAATAATCGTCGTCGGAAAATACGAGCAGATACTCGCCGGTGGCCAAAGATGCGGCCAGATTGTAATTGGGGCCGGCGCCGAGATTGTGCTCATTGCGATGATAGATATGATCGGGATAACGATTCTTGAAGTTTTCGATTACTGCTGGAGTGTCGTCAGTCGAGCAGTCATCAACTACGATAATTTCAAAATCGGGGTATTCCTGCGACGCCAGATTTTGAAGCGTTCGCTTAAGAAGATCACAGCGATTGAAGGTAGGGACGAGGATCGATATTTTCGGTTTCTTACCGGTTGCCGCGAGCTTTTTAAGTTCCTCGTCGGTGATTAAGTCCTTTTTGACACTCTTGGAATATACAAGGGCGTCGATGTCACCCTGCAGTTCCGGAGTCAGGTCAGACGCATTCTGCCAGACCTGAATCTGTTTTACATGATTTTCATCCAGTTGGCTCATGGCCGTAATCAGACGAGTAACCACTGCGGGCACATCAGGAGCGGCATGGCAGACGGCTAGTAATAAAAGTTGTCCCAGGCGATTTTCATCGTCGATGAGGATGCTACATTCCATCATCTCTGGGGTTATGTCTTCATATTGCCCTCGGGCCAGTAAAGCATGGAGGAAAAGGCAGGCAATTTCGGGAGAGGCCGCCGCCTGTCCCGGAGGGATCGAGACCAAAAGTTCGAGTACATTGTCAAGTGTCTTGACATACAGAGAATCAATGGCCAGCGCTTGCGAAAAATAGGTCACCGCTTTGGCCGCCTCGCCGGTATGGCAGGCGATCACACCAAGATTATTGTAGGCCTGCTTTTCTTTTGGGTCGGCTTTGATAATCTCTTCAAAACAGACATTTGCTTCGGCCACTTTCCCCTCGGCGAAAAGCGCTTCACCTTTTTCCATTGCTGTCGGCATCTCGATCTCCGTGTTATTTTGTGGCCCAAATGGCCTTTTCAAGCAGTGAGCAAGCTAAGGCGGTTCGGTAAGCGAGTCAAGTATTTTCGCCGGATGATAGCGTTTTCGACCTTGAAAGGCGAGTTCTAATCCATTTGTTGACAACGGCGGGAGACTGCGGTTATTTAGAATTGGGCCACCGGAACCGCAGTTTGTCGAAGGGAAATGGACAATGATTGTCATCGTCGATTACGGCGTAGGTAATTTGAAATCGATTAGGAATATGTTGCAAAAAGCCGGGGCCTCGGCGGTTATCAGTTCGGAACATTCTGTCATTGATAAGGCCGATAAAATTATTCTGCCGGGAGTAGGAGCCTTTGATGCGGCTGTGGCCAATATTGAAAAACTGAATCTACGGGAAACGCTGGTCAAAAAAGTTCGCCGTGATCGGGTCCCGTTTCTCGGTATCTGTTTGGGCATGCAGATGCTCGGTTCGAAAAGCGAAGAAGGGGCGAGTACTGGACTCGGATTGATCGAGGCCGAAGCAGTGCGGTTTAATTTTCACGAGAATCGGGATAATCTCAAAATACCCCATATGGGCTGGAATACGATCAAGGTTAAAAAAGAAGGACAGTTGTTTCGGGATTTACCGGAAGAGGCGCGTTTTTATTTTGTTCATTCTTTTCATCTTCAGTTTGAAGATAAAACCAATATTGTCTGCACCACCGATTACGGATATGAATTCATTTCGGGCATTGAACAGGATAATGTCTTCGGTTTACAGTTTCATCCGGAGAAAAGTCACCGCTTCGGCCTGAAAGTGCTGGCCAATTTCGCGGAGTTGACTTGAAATGCTTAAAACCCGGGTCATGCCCTGTCTGCTTTTAGAAGAGGGCCGTTTGGTTAAAACGGTCAAGTTTAAAAAGCCGACTTACGTCGGCGATCCAATCAACGCAGTCAAGATATATAATGAAAAAGAAGTCGATGAACTGATCCTACTCGATATCTTGGCCACAAAAGAAAATCGAAAACCACCGTTTGATCTAATCGAGGAGGTGGCCGGTGAATGCTTTATGCCCTTGACTTACGGGGGAGGTATCAGGTCGATCGAAGATATAAAGAGGATTCACAATTTGGGTGCAGAAAAGGTGGCTATTAACAGTCGGGCTGCCGAAACACCTGAGCTGGTCAGGCAGGCCGCTGATCTTTTTGGATCACAGAGTATCGTTGTTTCAATTGATGTCAAAAAGACGCTTCTGGGTAAATATAAAGTTTACAGTAATGGCGGCAGTCGTTCGACCGGTATCGATCCGGTTACATATTCCCGGCAGATGGAAGATATGGGCGCCGGAGAAATATTGCTCAATGCCATTGACTGCGATGGAAGCATGAATGGGTATGATGTGAATCTGATAAATATGGTAGCTGCAGCCGTGAATATTCCGCTAATTGCTCTTGGCGGCGCAGGCGGGATTGATGATTTGGTCGAGGCCGTCACCCAAGGCGGTGCATCCGCGGTGGCGGCTGGTAGTCTGTTTGTGTATCAGGGGGGAAACCGGGCGGTGTTGATCAATTTCCCCATCCGCCGCGAACTTGAAACCCGACTCGCTTAAGGAAAGATTTCGTGCAAGTATGCACTCGCTGTATATACGATGAACGAATCCCCAGCATCGTTTTCGATGGACAGGGTGTCTGCAATTATTGTCGTCAGACCGAGCAGTTCGAAAGCGAATATCCTACTGGCCGGGCCGGACGGAAGATTCTCGATGAATTGGCTGACAAAATTAAACGAGACGGCCGCCGACGTGACTATGATGTCGTTGTTGGTGTAAGCGGTGGCTGTGATTCTTCCTATCTTCTTTATCTGGCCAAAGAGGAACTTGGCCTGAGGCCGCTGGCGGTGCATTTCGACAATACCTGGAATTCACGGATCGCGGTCGAAAATATTTATCGGGTTACCCGGAAGCTGAAGATCGACCTCTACACACATGTCGTGGATAACCGCGAATACAATGATATTTTCAAATCCTTTTTCAAAGCCTCAGTGCCGGAAATAGATACTCCGGCTGATCTGGGGCTGGCGGCCACGCATTATCTGGGGGCTCGCAAATATGGCCTCAAGTACATTTTTGAAGGGCATTCGTTTAGGACCGAAGGGATTTCTCCGCCGGGCTGGTTTTATATGGATGCTCGCTATGTGGCTACGATCCAGAAGAAATTTGGGACGCAGCCGATTAAAACCCTGCCCAATCTGTGGCTGGGCCGCTGGCTGAGATGGACGATTTTAAACGGAATAAAAAAAGTGCGGCCGCTGTATTACATTGATTATGACAAGGAGGAGGTTAAGAAATTCCTGAGCGAGGAATTTGACTGGCAATGGTACGGCGGGCATCATATGGAAAACCGCACGGCCTATTTTACGAATAACTTCCACCTTCCTCGCAAATTCGGCATCGATTTGCGATTCTGCGAATTCTCGGCTTTGATCCGTAACGGACAGATGAGCCGGGAAGAGGCGTTGGAAAAAATTGCTGAACCGAAACCGTTTGATGAAGATATTCTGGCTGAAATAAAAAAGCGGCTGGGTTTTTCCGACGATCAATTCGACCGGATAATGAATGCTCCGCGCAAGACTTACCGCGATTATAAAACCTATAAATCGCTTTTTGAACGGCTGCGCTGGTTTTTTTGGATTATGTACAAGTTGGAACTGGTACCCAAAAGCTTCTATACCAAGTACACAAAAAAATACAGCGATGAGGAACTAAAAAGCCTGACGCGGATTTTTGACCTGCCGGTTCCGGTAGAGAAAGCGGTCGATTGAAATATGCATGCCATGCGATATAAACTGCGACCACTGGAACCGACTACTGCGTCTGTTTTTCTTGAAATGGCCGGATTGCGATTTGACCAAATTTGCGGGGACGATACGGCCGAGATCGCAGGTGAAAACTATTTCGGGTCTTTGTCTGATGCTCAACCGGGTATGGTTGTTTTCGCTCGATCCGATGGGAATCGGGCGACGGAAAACATGGTCGAGTTGTTGAACAATTGCCGGGCGTCGCTGATTTTGGCCGATCCGGTTTATGGAAACTGCACTGAGCCTAAACCGCGGCAAACGATTGCCTTTATGGGAAATCCCCAGTTAGCCTTTATCCGGCTATTTCAAAAGTCAATTATAGAATATAATCCCGGTTTTTTTACAATGAGTGAGATTTCCCCGACCTGTACAGTCGGACCCAATGTTCAGATAGAACGGGGCGCTGTGATTGGTAACGGGGTTAGTTTTCTCGGCAATAATTATATCGCTGCCAATGTCAGGCTGGGTGACGGCGTCGAGATTCTTCCGGGGGCAAATATCGGATGTGAGGGGTTTGGCTATGTAAGGGACGACGACGGTTCTTTGATAAATTTCCCGCATCTGGGTGGAGTTATAATCGAAGACAATGTGACCGTTGGTGCCGGCAGTTGTATTGACCGAGGGAATTTCGGCGACACCATTTTGAAAGAGGGGTGCAAGTTGGATGATCTGGTGTATATCGCTCACAATGCCATCATCGGCCGCCATTCTATGATATGTGCCCATGTTTCGGTGGCCGGAGCCGCAAAGGTCGGAGAATTTTGCCGGATCGCTCCCTCATCTACAATTCGCGATGGCGTGGAAATCGGTGATAAAACCCTTATCGGAATTGGTTCTTGTGTGGTGAAAAACATTCCCGGCGGAAAAATTGCCTACGGTGTTCCGGCGCGGATCATCAGCAACCGGGAATAGAATCGCCGTTGGTTGGTTGTCTATTATTCGATAATCTTGGAAATTTCACGGGGGCGATACTCTTCATCAATAACAGCATGATCCAGATGGTCGCGATAGAATTCAGCCGTACGCAGGATACCGTCTTCAAGATCGATCCCGGCCTCAAAGCCGAAAAGCTTTTTTGCCTTGGTAACTGAAGGTACGCGTAATTCAACGTCGGGGCCGTTGGCGTCAACAAACTTGATTGGAGATGAGGAGCCGAGTACCCGCACCACCGTTTGAGCGAGGCCATAAACGGTGATTACGGCTCGAGCATTACCGATATTGAATGACTCTCCGATAGCATTGGGGTGGGAAATAGCCAGAAGCAGGCCGTCCACAAAATCGTCGATATAGCACCAGGCCCGAATCTGGTTGCCCTGACCCTGAATCAGAATCTCCTCATTGCGCAGGGCCTGCTTGATGAAGATGGATAACGCGCCTTCGCCCACCTGACCCGGTCCATAAACATTAAATGGTCGGACGGTCACAATCGGCATTTTGAATTCATCGTGGTAGGCTTTGCTTAGATGTTCACCGGCCAGCTTGCTAACGGCGTAAGTCCAGCGGGCTTCACCGACAGCGCCAATATGAGTGACATCGGATTCCTCACTGCGAAAAGCCGACTGCCCGAAAACTTCGCTGGTTGAAAAGTTAACCAGTCTTTCCAGATGGGGCAGGGTCAGGGCGGCGTCAAGGACTTTGGCGGTACCGACCATATTGACACGCATGGTTTCGGTCGGCTTTTTTATCACTGTATCGATACCGGCGATGGCCGCACAATGGACAACGATGTCCGCACCAGCCATTGCCTTTTTCAGCGAGGCATAATCAAGAATGTCACCTTTTATGAGGTCCAGATTTTCATGCTTGGCCCAGGGGCGTGAACTTATTGAATCGCGGCGAAAATTATCATAAATTGTGATCTGATTGTCTCTGATCAGCCGACCGATCAAAGTCGAGCCGATAAAACCGGCTCCACCGGTGATGAAGATTTTCCTGCCGCTGATGTCCATGGCCGCTCCTAAGTTGTAGCCTTATATCTCTGTCTTCATACAGCCTCTTTTTAAAGTATCGAGCATACCCGTTTCAAATCAACAAAAAACGGATGCCGGTTTTCTCCTTGCCAAGGCGAGGGCGTTAAGTGTATCCTTGAGGCGTATGAATTAATTGGGAGAACGCATTCAATGGGCGAAAAAACAAACAACAAGAATTCTTACCAATCACCAATCCCGATCACACGACCGTTTTTTGATAAAAAAGAAGAGCAGGCCGTGGCCGAGGTTTTGGAATCGGGCTGGGTTGCTCAGGGACCCAGCGCGGCCGAATTCGAAAAGCAGTTTGCCCGTTTCACCGGCGCCGAACATGCTGTGGCCTTATCATCCGGTACGGCTGCTCTGCATCTCGCTCTTCTGGCCGCCGGTATTGGGCCGGGGGATGAAGTGATTGTCCCGTCGTTTACGTTTATCGCTACGGCCAATGCAGTTGAATATGCGGGAGCTCGACCACGTTTTGTCGATATCGATCAGCGAACTTACAATATCGATACTGCTGCTGTTCGCCAAATATTGACGCAATCGAATGCGGTCGAGAGAAAAGTGAAAGCGATAATCCCGGTTTCGCTATTTGGTCTCTGCGTCGATATGGATGAGATAAATAATTTGGCCGCAGAGTTTGATCTGGTTGTTGTCGAGGATGCCGCGTGTGCATTGGGGGCAAAAAGGGGCGACAAGCATGCCGGAACCGAAGCATTGGCTGCAAGTTTCAGTTTTCACCCGCGCAAATCGATAACGACCGGCGAGGGGGGAATGGTCATTACCGACGACAAAGCGATGGCTGATTTGATTAAAGAACTTCGCAATCATGGCGCTTCGGCCTCCGACTACGGGCGTCATCAGGAAGAGGGCGGGTCGCTGCTTCCGAATTTCGATCGGCAGGGATTCAATTATCGTTTGACCGATATCCAGGCCGCCATTGGAATCGAACAGATGAAAAAGGCCGACGCTATTATTGCTGATCAGAAAAGAGCTGCGGCAATTTATGATGAAATGCTTAAAGACAATGCGAACTTTATAACGCCGTTCATTCCTGCCGGCTATTTTCATGCTTATCAATCATATGTTTGTTTGTACAAATTCGATCCTCGAAAAAAAGCAGATAGCGAAATTGACTGGGATAAAATCGAGATATGGAATCGCGAGCGAAACCGACTTATGGCTCGGATGGAGAGTCAAGGCATCTCCGTACGTCAGGGAACGCATGCTGTGCATACACTCGGATTTTATAGGAATAAATACAAATTGATCGATCATGATTGTCCGCAATCGTTTATCGCTGACCGATTATCGATCGCTTTGCCACTATATTATGGTATCACCGAAAGTCAACAGCGGCGAGTAGTCGATATTATGATCGGCGAAGTCATGTAACCCGTTACGCATTAATCGCTTGACAAATTTGAAGTACCATTGTATCTTTCGGTGAATCGAATATCTTGAATTCTCCAGAGAACAAGGCCATTTTGAGTTGCTTTTCTGATTCTCACGGAGAGAGAATTTTCATCCTGACCGACACCTGTAAATTCGATATCGTTTACTAATTTGCATGGCAATGATTCGATTATATTAAATATCCGGGAGGTAGTATGAAACGCGTGACAATTCCGTTGATAATGGCAGCCATATTAATGACAGGAATGATCAACCTGTCAATGGCTCAGGAACAACCCTCGGTCGATGTGGCGCCGATTGACTTTCGGACAGCTACTTATACCGGTGATCGGGTTGAAGTTGAAGCCTTTGAAATTTCAGAAATACCCGTCTGGCAATCGTTGATCGATCTGTCGGTTGAGGAAAGAGCTAATGCTGAAATTTCAATTCTCTTGGGGCGTAACGCCTCGGTGGACGCTCTCCAACTGGCGAAAGAGCTGACCATCGCCTGGAACAAGGGGTATTTCAGTGAAGCGCTGACCATGTTCTCAGGTCTTGAAGAGTTGATTAATGTGGCGGAGATGTCGATTTGTACGGAATGGCGCGAGCCGATTGTATCATCGGCCGAACGGTGGGGCGGAGATGTCCGTATCGGCACCAGAGATTCGGTTTATTGTGTTGATCTTGAAATCGACTATGCCACTGGAAATCTGTTTGCCCTATTACTTCTCCAGGATTTCGGAACCCAGTCTCGCTGGGTGATGAATTTTTCCGACGATAATGGTCAAACTTGGACCGAGACGTATAGCTGGAATTCCACCTATCATGTTAACGATGCTGCGGCAACGGTGGTGGCCAATCATTGTTATGTGCTATTCACTCGCGGCACGAGCCAGGATCAGGTGTTAGGTTATCGATTCAAGTTGTCAGATGGGCTAAGGGAAAATTTCCCCGGTGGTTCGACATATATCACTGCTTTTACTGTTACTTCGCCAGAGGTGATAGAAGAGGTCGATGTAGTTTCCAACGATGATTTTAATGCTTACGTCTCTCGATTGTACCTGGCGGCTATAACCTCTAATGACAACCTCAAATTATATTGGGATGACGAGACAGCCGAAAGCTGGACAATGTTTACTACCGGGGTTACCGATGCCGAGCACGCATTAAGTATTTGCCTGAATGTTGGTTA
>JAAEQF010000383.1 GCA_024231695.1 FCB group bacterium | reverse complement strand
GACATGGTAAATCAGAGGCTTGTCGTTTAGAGGGTGGAGAACCTTGCGAGAAAACCGCTTGCTTGCGAGACGGGCCGGAATGATCGCGGTTACACGAGCCATGGTCAGATTACTCTCGGCACAAGAATTAAGCCGCCCTTCAAGAGAGATATGCCCCTTGAGGCTTTGATGTCCATTGCCCGCAGGAATTCCGCTAATTTGACAAATTGAGACAATAAAGTAGTGATTTTATTCAGTTCTAAGGCAGGCAAATCGAGTCGCGCCAGTCGGGAAAGACGTCGGGCAGTGTCCCTTGATATCGGCATATGTTTAGGTATTAAAAACTGATCGGCCTGTCAAGTAAAAACCAACCAGCGGGGCTGATGGATGTGATTTTTGTCCACCCCCGATCAATAATCCTTGTTGAAGCGACCACCGTCGGCTTATCGAAATGGGATTTTCGCTTCCCGGCCGCCAGTCCGGCTGTTTCTGAAGGGTAAACTGTTTCACATTTTGACCGATATATAAAATAGTGTTGCAGATTGAAACGAGGGGCAAAAGGAATGACACAGTTAACGATTTCGGTACCGACGACGGCAGATGATAGCCGGGAAGAAATTCCGCTTGCGGAGCTGGTCGAGCAGTTGACTCATAAGCTGCGCAATCAGTTAAGTGTGATAATTACAGCTGCCAGCCAATTGGACGAAAATATCCGGGATAAAAGTGACCCGGACGATTTATCCTTGCTAACCGCCGTGCTGACGGCCGCCGATCGTCTTGAGCATATTCTCCAGCGCTTCGTTCAATACGGCTGCCCCGATCCTCCTCGGCCAATACCGATTAATATCAACGACTTATGCTTGGCAGAAGTGAGTCGCAATCAAATAATCGCCTCTGGAGCCAAAGGTGGAGTGAGATTCATAACAGAGCTCGACCATCAGCTGCCGCCGGTTTTTGGCGACGCTAACCACCTGCGCCTTATTCTGTCCGACTTGATCGATAACGCCGTCGAAAGCATAGACATCAAAGGGACAATCAGCTTGAAAACCAGTTGCCAGGAGAATGCCGTTGTCTTGACTGTTGAGGATACCGGCCGGGGAATTCCGGCTGGGGCGGAGGAGACTATTTTCAAGCCGTTCCTATCGCTTCATTCCGGTTTGCCCGGAATGGGTCTGGCCATTGCCCGCCGTCTGACCCGCGATAACCAAGGTACCATTGATATCGTTTCCCGCCGACAAGGAGGCGTTATGGTAAAACTGAAATTCCCCATTATGGAAAAAATGTAGGAGTAAGAGCTTAAATGGCATCGATACTTATAGTCGAAGACGACAATACACTGCGCCAGGTTCTGATCAACCTGTTGACCGGACAAGGATACCGCGTATCCTCAGCCGCCTGCGGAAAAGAGGCCGAATCCGCCCTCAAAAACGACATCTTCGAACTGGTCCTGACCGATCTTTGCCTGGGTGATACTTCCGGGCTGGACATTTTGAACGCAAGCAAACGGCTTCATCCTGAAACAGAAGTCATTATCATGACCGCTTTCGGATCGGTAAAGACGGCAGTTGAGGCTATGCAAAACGGGGCTTGGGATTATATCACCAAGCCGTTCAAGCATGATGAGTTGCTTCTTAAAGTGAGCAAGGCTCTGGAGCGAATCGAATTGCGCAACGAGGTGCGCTTGCTCAGGCAGGAAGTCGCTCATCAATTCGGTTTTGATAATATTATCGGCAACTCCAAAATCATCACCGATCTGAAAAAGATCGCCGGTCGGATTTCCAATTCCGATATTGCTGTTTTGATCACCGGTGAATCAGGTACGGGTAAAGAACTTTTTGCCAAAGTCCTGCATCATCATTCCGCTCGTCGCAAAAAAGGCTTTGTACCGATAAACTGCTCGGCTATCCCCGAAAGCCTGCTGGAATCGGAATTATTTGGGCATATCAAAGGAGCTTTTACTTCCGCCGTGACCAATCGCCGCGGCCTGTTTGAGGAAGCTGAGGGAGGTACCCTTTTTCTAGATGAAATCGGCGATCTACCGTATTCGACTCAGGCCAAACTACTCAGGGTACTTCAGGAAAAAGAAATTCGTCCCGTCGGTGGTAATTCCACCCGGTCAATCGATGTACGCATTATTGCCGCCACCAATTCCGATCTGGGACAAAAAGTTGAAAACGGGCAGTTTCGTGAAGACCTGTTTTATCGTCTCAATGTCATGCCTCTGCACGTTCCGCCGCTTAGGGAACGCCCCGAAGATATTCCGCTGCTGGCCGAGTATTGCCTGCGTAAAATTCGGGGAGAGTACGGTCGCAACGAGGTGACTCTCACAGCCGACAGTGTCGACATGTTATTGCGTCACAATTGGCCGGGTAATGTCCGGGAATTGGAGAACACTCTTAAACGGGCGCTGGCCCTGAGCAGCGGGGATTCAATCAGCCGGGAAGATATTATCTTTATCTCACCGCAACGAACGAAGTTGACTGTCGAACCGGCCGAACCGGTATCGAAACGATCGCTCTTGGAAAATCAGAAAATACAGATTTTGAAATCACTTGAGGCAAACAACTGGAATTACTCCATGACCGCTGATCAGCTGGGTATCGGCCGCACCACTCTCTGGCGCAAGGTCAGGAAGTTCAATCTTAAACAACCGGAGGCGGTCTGATAGGATCGCCACCCATGGAAAAGGGGCCAGGAATGTATGAAGAATTATTTGATGATTTCGACAACCTCAAGCCGGTTCTCAGAAAAAACAAAGGATTGAATATGCCCGGTCTTGGATCACGATTATCAGGCAATAAGGAATTCAATATTTCGTTTCATCAATTGATCGAAAAGCTGGGAAGGTTTTTTGTCATCGACAAGGCCTCTCTGGCCTTTTATGACGACAATGCCAAACGCCTTCGCGTAACGCATATGTACGACAACCGCTCTCTTAAGACCGGATTGACCCTCAATTTTCCAACCAAGGGATCTATGCTGTATCAGGTGTTGGCGCAGGGTTTCCCGGTGGCTGATAATTATCCGGATCATATTTCCGCCGGAATTATTGAGAAAAAAATTCTCCTTAACAACGCCACCCGGTCGGTCTTGATGGTTCCTCTGCTGCTTGATTCGACCAAGCTGGGTCTTTTAAGTCTGGCTTCATCCAACGAAAACGTTTTCGGCCTGTATCTTGAAGGAGTCGGGGTAGGAATGGTCGAACAGTTTGTCGGCCTGCTGGGTAATATTCTGAAGCCGGTACCGGAAACTGTAAAATAGTTTTACTATCACCAGGAAATTACAACTCCACGGGAGTTCTTCTCTGATGCTGGTCTTCAAGCGTGAAAATCTTCAATGCCGTTTATTGCTTTTAATTTTTCGCGTATCTGTCAAATGCCCACTGTAAGTCTTATTGAAAACATGATAGCCGGTACCATCCGCCACGAAATACAAATAATCGGTTGAATCGGGATACAGAGTTGCCCGGATGGCGGCCATGCCTGGCGAACAAATCGGCGTTGGGGGCAAGCCGTGATGTAGATAGGTGTTGTAGCGGGAGGGGAATTCGTAATCTTTTATTTGCAGCTTTCGATCAAGGCCACCCATGCCGTAGATGACCGTCGGGTCGGCCTGAAGTTTCATACCTATTCGGCGGCGATTGGCGTAAACTGAGGCTATTTTTCCGAATTCATCCACCCGGCTGCCTTCCATTTCGATAATGGAAGCCATGGTCAAAAGCCCGTCCAAATCATACCCCAGCGAATCGGCCCGGGCCATAAGGGTGTCGTCCAGCCTGACAAAAAGTTGCTCGGCCATCGACTCGAAAACCTCGTGGGAGGTAATTCCCCACTGGAAATTATAGGTTTCCGGGAATAGGTAACCTTCGGCAAAACCGGCCTTAATCCCTAACGAGTCCAGATATATTGAATCCCGGGCTAGCGAGTTAAAAACATCGAGGTCGGTGCCGCAACGCTGATGAAGCAATTGGCCGATTTGACTAAGGCTATAACCTTCCGGCACAGTAAACGACAAGCGGGCTATCCGGCCCTGCCAGAGAGTACGCAGTACATCATAATTGGAGAGGCGGCTGGAAAAATCATAACGCCCGGGGATAATTCGGCGGTCAAGACCGGCCAACATACCGACTTTGGAGAAAAACCAGGGAGACCCGATAACCTCTCGGTCCCTGAGCTTGACCACGACTTTATAAAAAGGTTCGCCCGATTCGACATAAATCGAAGCCGGATAAACGCGATGAGAGTCAAACAACCACCAGCCGAACCAGATGACGAAAACAATCATCAATAATCCGGCCATCATCAGATATTTCCGAAACCTACTTGTCACGATACTTAAGCCTTTCAAGTCCACGAAATATAAGCGCCACCGGCTTCAGGGCAACCAAAATCAGACTCCAGAAGAAATGATGAAACCGCGCTCGCCAGGTAGGGCGATAATGGGATGATCGATTCTCGCCCGCCGGTTTCCGGGACTGTGTCAAGACTGATCCCCGCTATGCAAACCTCGCCGGTCAAGAAACGACTGTAGGATAATGGCCGCCGAAATACGGTCTATTTTAGCCTTGTTGCCCTTGATTTTCTTCCCGTGCGCGTGTAATACTGCCTCGGCCTGGCGAGAGCTAAGCCGTTCATCTTCAAGGAAAATCGGAATAGAGCATAGCTTACGCAGTTTATCGGCGAATTTATCAACCTCTTTTGACATTTCCGAAGAACCACCGGCCAAACCCAGCGGCTTGCCGATCACGATTCCAACCGGTTCGTATTCGACAATCAGTTCCATAACCTGCCGGAGAGCGTCATCGCGGCCGGTTACGATCAAGGTTTTCACCGGCCGGGCAATCAGGCCGCCTGGGTCGGAAACGGCTACGCCGAACCGTCGTCCACCCGGATCAAATCCTAAAAAGCGTTGATTCTCCATAAGTTTAAGCTATGTAAAAAGCAAATTGGTGTCAATCGCTGATTGTGGCCGGGAAGAAGATCAATGAGCGGTTGGGTGGGGAAAAAAATGCCCCGTTTCCTAGGGGAAACGGGGCACAAAGCATTGCAGTCTTACTTGCTGGACCGCTTACTTCATCAGGATCATCTTTTTGGTTTCAGAGAAGTTATTCGCGGTGAACTTATAGAAGTAAACACCGGAAGCAACTTTGCTACCATAAGAGTCCGTACCATCCCAGGTAACTTCGACTACACTGGCTTCAGCATGACCGCTGAAGCTCTGGATGAGCTGACCAGCAATGTTGTAGATGGCAAGATTATAATTACCAGCTACCGGCATGGCTAGCATCATCGTCGTGGTCGGGTTAAACGGGTTAGGATAGTTCTGAGCCAGCTCGAACCTCGTCGGCAGGATGCGCGTGGAAACGTTCAGCGCGCTACCGTTAAAGTCGGCTATTTCAGTTTCGGTCAACTCAAGAGTGCCTTCGACAGGAATGCTCAGGATGTCACCGGTGTTAATGGCATTCGGTCCGATATTATAAATCAGGACGCGAACTTCACTATCGGTGGCACTATAAGCGATTTCCATGCCATCAGCGCCCGCCAGGAGAGTCGGCTGACCAACAGTGCCTTCAAGGGAGAAGACAAACAGGGCCGCACCGGCTTCCACGCCGTTATACTTAACCGTCATCGCGTTGCCCATAAGCTGGGTAAGAACGGTGATGGATTCGGCGTTCGGGGTGAGTTTCGGATAAGGCTGGGCGTCGCCCTGGATGACACGGATCAAATATACCAAGTCAGCCACGGACAACGTGGTACCGTCGGCGTTCACATCGGAAGCGGCAATAGAAGCTTCGACATGATCGGCAAAGGCAGCCAGACCGTTGATGAAGTAGTTAGTGAACATAACCGCATCAGCGATTTCGTTCATCAGACCGTTGGCGTTAATGTCGCCACGACCATCAATATCGTCGGCACAAATAATATCAATGCCGCCGTTTTTGAAGTCAATGGCGCGCAGCGGGAAGTGCTTGTCGCCTACGAGGCAGTCATCACCTACACCCCAGTAACCCGGGAGCAGGTCGTAACCAACGGGCGGGTCGCCCATAGGATTGCCTTCAAACGTCCACACGCCGTCTTCGAGGAAGAGCGTGTCACCATATTTGGACGATATGGTATTGTCGCCGCAGTCCATCCAGTAGAATTCGACCGGGGCATAATGACATTCGAACGTACGATCGTTGGTAACGAAGAACTTCAAAAGCGCCAGCTCGGTACCCGAACCACTGTCGAAACAGGTGGGGTGGATGTTACCATTGTTGGTTTCAGCCATGGCTACCACGCGAAGCAAGCCGGAGGGGCAAGCGTTGCCGCAGTTACCGTCAGGACCGAACCGATAAACAAAGTATTCCCATCCACATTGGGTGAGCAGAGCTCCCGGAGTGGCCTCGATGAAGGTCAGAGCGGAAGCGTCATAAGCGATTAAGAAGTCAAAACCGCCCATTTCCATGGAGACATAGGAGTCATCCAGGAAGATAGGTAGGCTGTAGTAATGACCCTGAAGAACACCATAGCCATCGGGACCTTCGGCTTTCTCGATAGTAACGCGGAATTTAGGCTTCACGAGTATTTCGATATAACACGTGTCAGCGTTTTCCGTGTTGCAAAGATCGAGAGGAGCGCCGTCAGTGACGATCACTTCGGCAAAGAAAGTGCCAAGATAGGCATTGGTTTCTTCGGTCAACCAGGTGAAGACACCATCAGTTACGCCGATCTGCGGTTCATGTGCGCCGCTTCCCGGACAGGTGGTGCCGAGGCCCAGCGAGTAGGTCAAACCAGACGGACCAAAGTCCGCGTCGGTTGCCGTAGCCGTAGCCGTGGCTTCATAACCCCAGAGAATTTCAACGACGTCATCCGGACAGACTACTACCGGAGCCACGTTGAGAACCTCTAGCTCGAAGATGCAAGTGTCAGTGCCACCATAAAGATCTTCGACTTCAACGGTCACAGTGTTGCAACCGATGTCGCCAGGCTGGCCGGCATACTGATAAACGCCCTGATCAACAGAAATAGAGCCGATACTGCTGTTCAGGAGACGATACGTATGCACGTCACAGCCACATGCAAGATCTGCATCAGTGGCGTCGAAATTGAATGAATAGCTTCCGCCATTCCAGTAAATCGACTGGTCGTCTGGACACGCAACAAATTCGGGGGTATCATTGACAACGCTGATTAACCCACTGGTAATCGGATCCGGAACGATCAAAGTAGCGGCATTGTCAGCGAATGTAGTAGAGACAGTGTTTGCTCCACTAACACCACTTGCCGGATCGATCGCGGCAGAACCGAGTTCACAGTCAGAGGTAAACTCAAGAGTCAGAGTTGCAACTTGACCATCAGCAACAGCCAGATTGACGTCGTGGTTAAGCTTTGTGGCTCCGAAACGGAACACACCGCCACCAAGATCAGAGATGCCAAAACGGTAATCAATTACCGTGACATCCGACATCCGGGTGTCGTAAGCAACACTCAAGACAGTCAAACTGACATCCGCGATCGTTACAACCTCACCAACGATGTCAATTGCCGCCAATTCGACACTGTTGTTGATATAAACGGGTACATCAACCGTCGAACCGGCAGGGCTAGGACAGACTTCAACAGTCCCAAAAGTGAGTGAATTCTGCGCATAAGAGAAGGAAGCAGAAACCAGGATTAGAAACGCGGCCAGCAATGTTAATGTAAGTAGCTTGTTATGCTTCATTACATTGCTCCTTTAAATTTAGTTCAATACGGTGTTGATAGAAACACCATAATGAAATCACCTTTTTACTTAAAACCTTTGTTTTTGGTTTAAGTAGGTTCAAGCCTTTTTCCTGTTTTGTCATTTCAATTAATGATTTCATAGAAGAAAAGCCTGTTTTGGTTTCTCCAGTAATAAACATTTCAGTTTAGTACTTAGTAAAAAGGGCTTTTGTAAGAGCAAATAGGTACCTGCGGTAAATCAAGCAGGAACTAAGATAGCTACTAAAGGTGCGTTTGAAACTCTTAAAGGTGCGAAAAAACACAACTTATCCCTAGACACACACAACCTAACATATTTTGGGTATTTGTCAAGCGCTTTTTGAGATCAATAATTGCACAATTGCCCTAAAATCGGGCGTTTAGACCGGCCGATAATAAATAAAGATCACTATCGGTTTCCCATTGATCATGACTTTCAAAGTCCCCGTCAAAAGCCAGATTCAATGATAAAAACCTTAATAGACGAATATTGACCATGGTCGATATTGAAACGAAGGAATAAGAAGTCAGGATACTATTGCCGTCGTTGTAATTTCTCTTGCCGACCGACAATTCTGAATCGAAAAATAAAGTCGTGATATTCAGAATATTTCCGGTCAACCCCAATTCCCATTGACTGTATTCTTCCGCCTCAATATCAAGCTCTTCTTCAGATCGAAACTCCAGTCGGGCAAAAGGGCCGATACCCCAGTCGGCCGGCTGACGAAGGGCCTGGATTTTGATTTTTATTAAATTATAATTGCGGTTGATAATATCGGGCGTCGAATATTGATAATTGTCCAGGTCAAAATTCATGTCCCACTCTATATTGTGGCCGATCGACCGGCCGAATCGACCCCGAAAAAACAGTGCTGTGAAATCGTATCGGCTGTCTGCCCGGGAATAATTTTTGTGTTCCAACTCCACCTCAAGTCCCAGCTGACCGTTGAGATCAAAATTGCTGTAATCGAGAAGGAATCTGAAATCGTCATAGGCCGCTTCCTGAGAATCGGGAACCTGTCTGTGATGATATGAAATTGCCCAGAAAAGCTGTTTAGAAAATTCATTCAAGGACAAGTCACCACTTAACCGCGAAGAAACTATAGAATAATCGTAATTGATGAAAGACGAGGTGTCATCAGGTTGCTTACTGTCAAAGTTCACCGTTTCGTAACCGGCCTTGAATTGCAGGCGCATACGGGATGAAATCCTCCGCCGGGCCTTCAAATAGGTCTGAAAGTAATCATAGGCATCGTCATAACTCTGATCACCATTTTCGCTTACGGATTTATTTTCATATTTGCCGAATAATTTGAGACTTCGGTTATAATCGCCCAGAGAGAAAAAACTCTCCACTCGGCCCAACAGGCGATCCGTGGAGTATTCCATATTCCCTAACAGGCTGAAATCAGTTTTCTGATTTTTATGACGATAATCAACAATCGTGCGATATATAAGGTCGTTTATCTCGTCTTTTGTCAAATACCAGCTTTCAATCAGATCGGACTGGGAGGTGTCAATCACGGCATCGTAATATTCCTGCGATAAAAGCTGATATTCCATCCCCGCCGATACCGAGAAATCGTTCTTTCCCGAAGGATCATTGGCGGATACTGCCGGGCAGACTGCCGCCAAGGATAATAATACGATTAAGCTGTATATTGCTACTGATAAGGAGTCTTGTATCCTTTAGTCCTCCAATGACTTTTTGGCCCGGGACAACATCTGGCGGGCGGCCTGCAATTGGACGGCGGCTTCTTCGAATTTCCCTGCCAGGTAAAAGGCCGACGCCTTTTCCAGATGCTCGGAAGCCGATCCATACCATCTTGCCGATTGCTGATTTCGAGAACTGCCAACCCTTGATCTGATCTCCTCCATCCGCCTTGTCATACTTTCCAGCGAATTTTTAATACGCTCGGGCGTCTTAAACCTCTCTGTAATGCGGGACAAGAGATTAACCGCTTCCTGCATCGCCTTTTCGGCCCGACTATAACGATTTTCGGCGGCGTATTTCTCAGCCTGTAGGCGAAATTCCTCGGCCCGCTGTAAGCGGTTTTTGACCTCCGCCCGATGAGCCACCTCGCTCACCTCTATTCTGTCCAATAGAGTATAATAACGCTCTTGCAAACTGTTCTGATGCCTATTGGTTTTTAAATGACCGCTGATCTGCTCGGCCATTCTTTCCAGTGATTTCCGGGTCTGCATGGTCAGTTGCAAGGCCATTTTAAGCCGCCGATTTCGGAATAGTTCCCGGGCGCGCTGTTGTTTGTTAATGGCCGTTTCCAGAACCAGAAGTATATTTTCCGGAGTGGCGGAGTCGGTATTTTCCTCAATCCGCCGAATCAACTCGTCGGTCATTTCCAGCCGACGACGGACATGGTTCTCGTTTTCATCCGCCTGACGGGTGACGGCAATCGCCCGCTGGGCCTTTTTCCGGGCGCTCATAGTATATTTACCCAACCGCTGCCCGGCAATTTGTCCGTAATTATCGAAATCAAATGAACGCATTTCGCTCCGGGCCTGCCTCTGTAAACGAATAGCAGCCTCAAGCAGGTTTTTGGCCCGCTCCGAGCCACTTTCGACGACAACCTCCTTGGCCCGTTCAATCACCAGATCGGTTCTATCCAGATCCCTGGCCGCCGCCTCCATTGTTTCGCCAGGGTCATATTGAGCCCCGGCGGTTCCGGTTAGAACCAACAGCCACACTACTATAAACAGCCTTATCCGTCTCTTCATACTTGCAACCTTTCTAATTACCTGCTAAGACTGTCTCAATTCCCGTGCCGATACGGAGGCGGTTGAGCACTCCGCCTATCTCTTTGTTCCGTAATATGTTACAATTGGTACTGTCGCTTGCCCTTAAATAACCCGTGTACCTTGTCGGTCATATGTACCTTGGAGGACAATATTAGGGCGAAATGCCATGGATTTTCATTCGCGAATACAATCTTCGCCGCGTTATCCCCAACATGCGGGCCGCCTCGGTTTTACTCCCTTTGGCCTGTTTTAGAGAGTCGAGGATTAGATCCTTTTCACTTTCTCCCAGCGATTTTCCGGTCTTTGTCTGAGCTCCACAACTTTCCAGATCATCATCGTCAATACTGATACAACCGGCGTTTATCGGTTCATCGCCGGAGAGAATGATGGCCCGGTCAAGGATATTTTTCAACTCTCTGATATTTCCCGGCCAGCTGTATTTTTTCAACAAGCTCAGAACCTCATCGTCCAGCTGCGGAAAGGCAAAACCACTCTTGACCAGAAAATAATGAGTCAACAGTGGAATATCAGCGGTTCTGTCCCGCAAAGGCGGCAACACGATCGGGAAAACGTTGAGACGGAAAAACAGGTCTTCGCGAAAGTTACCCTCCTTGATCATCGATTTCAAATTCCTGTTGGTCGCCGTGACCAACCTGATATCGATTCTTATCTCATCGACTCCGCCGACGCGGACCAGTGTCCGCTCCTCAAGAACACGAAGCAACTTGGCTTGCAACGAGGGCGACATTTCACCGATTTCGTCAAGAAAAATAGTGCCGCCCGAGGCCAGTTCGAAACGGCCCGATTTGCGGTTGATAGCGCCGGTGAAAGCTCCTTTTTCATGGCCGAAAAGTTCCGACTCCAGAAGTGTTTCGGTCAAAGCCGCGCAATTGATGGCGATAAATGGCTGATTCCGGCGTTCGGAAAGATTATGTATCCGGCGGGCGGCCAGTTCCTTGCCGCTACCCGATTCACCGGTAATCAAAACCGATGATTCGGTCGGCGCAACCTTGTCGATCAGATTAAAAAACGCCAGGGTAGCGGCGGCTTCACCGATAAAATCATCATAAGCCAGATCTTCATAATCCTTTTCCCGCAGATCCTTCATCTGCCGGGTATGCCGATACGATAGGAGTCGGCCGATCTGAAGGGTTAACTCCTCCAGCGGAAATGGCTTGATCAGATAATCGGCGGCGCCTTTTTTCATCGCTTCGACCGCCGTTTTTACTTCGGCGAAGGCGGTCATCATAATAACTATTGTCTCTGGCCGATTGCTCATGATCCAATCCAGAATGGCCATGCCGTCCGGAGCCGGCAGCCGTAAATCGGTCACTACCAGGTCAAAGTCCTGGCGGTTCAGTTTTTCCATCGCTTCTTTGCCGCTGGAGGCGGTGTCGGTGGTGTATCCGGCATCGTTGAGATTCGATGATATGATCATGGTCATTTTGGGCTCGTCGTCGATAATCAGGATGGCGCTCATGTTCAATCTCCATTTGGCAAAGTTACTTCAAAGACTGTCATCTTTTCCAAGTTATCTGTTATACGAATGGTCCCGCCGTGGGCTTCAACGATTCTCCGGCAAAGATAAAGTCCCAGTCCCGAACCCTGTACTTTGGTTGTAAAAAAAGGTTCGAACAGTTTTTCCCGTTGCGATGGCTTGATCGTTCTACCGCTGTTAGCCACTCGAATAAACATTCCGGAACTTCCGGCCAAAGATCCGATCTCCATGACCACCTTGCCTTTTTCTGTTTCACCTTCACCGGCGGCCTGCAAGGCATTAAGCAATAAATTTATGATCACTTGCCGCATGCCGACCGGATCGGCCATAATTACCGGAGCCGAATCTTCGATTTCGATGTGAAGTGCAATTTCCTCACGGGTAAACTGCGGCGAAAAATCGGTTGTAATCTTCCGGGCCAGCTGGCCGAGATCGACCTTTTCCGGGTTGACCAGGCTGTCACCTCTGGCAAAGGACAAGTAACCGGAAACAATTTTGTCCAGCCGGGAAATCTCCTCGATTATAAACGATGACTCCGGGTCCTCGTATTTTTTTTCAATCCGTTCCCCGGCGGCCCGGATGATCATCATCGGGTTTTTGATTTCATGACTGACCACGGCCACCATGCGGCCCAGTGCCGCCTGTGATCCGTTTCTGAATATCTGTTCCTCGGCTGAGGCCATACGACGATTATATACGATATAAAAAAACAGAAGGAAGATGACCGTCGCCGCCGATCCCCCGGCCAGAAGATAAAGGTTACGCCGCATAGTATCCAAAAGCTCGAAATACCCAGCCCCGGCTTCAACGACCATGATCGCTTCGATAACTCCGTCGCCGCCGTAAAGCGGGGCATAGGCCGACTTCAAATAGGTCCCGTCGATATCATAGAGGGCCGAGGCCGAAGCGGTGCCGGACGCCGCCTTTTGCAGATCATCAAAATTGGGCCGGGACAGAAGATATCCTTCCAGCGAAGTATCCTCGCGCGAAGAGACGAGATAGGCAAAATCGAGATCGATTATCGAGGTTTCCGAAAGCGAATCGAGTACGGTCAACGAATCGAGATATAGATGAGTTTCGGCGTAGCGGTCCAGATTGTCGATCAAAAGCCCGTCAACCGTTTCCGGGGTGATATGCAAAGCGGCCGCGGCGGCCGTGGCGGTCAGGCGATGCGATAATTGCTTTTCGAGATAAACGGTAATGGTGCTGTAATACCACCACCAGCCGACATTGACGGCCCCAAGTACTAAAGTGGTAAAAATAACCGCGGCCAACGCCGCTTTCCGTCTGGCAACCATGTTGGGAATAAAGGGAGATTATTCGCCTTTAGTCAAGGATCATCTATAGCCGGCATTGGATTTTAAGCCTACAGGAAATAGACAATTTTCAGTTTATAAGGGCAAGGCGTGTAGGCGTTTATTCATTTCCCGGAACAAACTTGTGTCGACATTTGTTAATGTGGATAAATCAGGTCTCTGTTATAAATTTATATCGCCGGATATCGCCCTGCGCCGTCTAACGCTATGGGAAATATAGTAAAACAGTTCAGGATCACAAGGAGAGAACAATGAAGATTTTCATCAAGATTTCCCTGGCTGCGATTATTATCACTTTTGCGGCCACGGCTTTTGCCGCTGACTCCCACTGGTTCGATATGGAAAACTGCAATATGTGCAAGCCGTTTCTCAAACATGACCAGTTGATGGAGAACATCGCTTGGGAAAGCTATCCTCTCAGCAACGGCGTCATTATGGTCACCACCGTCAATGAAAAGTTCTTGAATGTTTACCGCCATGCCCGGTCGGAAATGAAAATAATCAGCGAACAGCTGATGGCCGGCAATGATATGCAGTTATGCGGCAGTTGTCAGTCTTTGTCCGGGCTTTTCCCCAAAGGAGTCAAAGCCGAATCGATCGAAACGTCCCAAGGCAACATTCATATCTTTACGGCAGACAAGGAAAATGTCGTGTCCGCTCTGCACGAATGGAACAAGCGTAACGCCGAGGAAATGAAAAAGATGGAGGAGATGAAAGCCGACTGATCGATTGAGTTTCTCTTGGTCATATAAAAGCCCTCTCTTTCACCAAGAGAGGGCTTTTTTATTTCTGTTAAATCAATCGACCTACTAAAATCATCAAGGGCAGACAACACAGCTTCCGTTGACGCATTTGTAACCGGGGCCGCAGATGTTGCCGCAACTACCGCAGTTTTCCTCATTGTTTTGTAAATCGATGCATTCGGTACCGCATTTGGTTTGCCCTGAGGGACAGATCAACTGACAGGATCCGCCACTGCAGGTATATCCCGGCGGACAGGTGAGACCGCAACCACCGCAGTTATCCTCATCATCAATGGTATCCACACAATCGGGACCGCATTTGGTCAAGCCCGAGGGACAGGACAGGACACAGGAGCCGCTGTTGCAAACGTATCCGGGCGGGCAGGCTAGGCCGCAACCGCCGCAATTATCTTCATCATCATTAGTATCCACACATTCGGAACCGCATTTGATCGTCCCCGAGGGGCAAACCAACTCGCAGGCCGAACCGTTGCAGATATAGCCGGTAGGACAGGCATTTCCGCAGGCACCGCAATTGTCCTCGTCGGTCTGAGTGTCTTTGCACTGACCTCCGCAATTGGTCAATCCCGACGGACAGGAAAGGACACAGGAGCCGGCGTTGCAAACGTATCCCGGCGGGCAGGTATTGCCGCACATGCCGCAATTATCCTCATCATCATTGGTGTCCACACATTCGGAACCACATTTGGTCGTCCCCGTTGGACATTCCAGTTGGCAGACCGAACCGTTGCAGATATAGCCGGTGGGACAGACGTTGCCGCAACCACCGCAGTTGTCTTCATCATCATTGGTGTCCACACATTCGGAACCGCATTTGGTCATCCCCGTTGGACATTCCAACTCACAGGAGCCGGCGTTGCAAACGTATCCGGGAGGACAAATATTGCCGCACATGCCGCAATTATCCTCATCGTCATTGGTATCAACGCATTCAGCTCCGCACTTGGTTGTGCCTGAGGGACATTCCAATTGACAAGCCGATCCATTGCATATATATCCGGGAGGGCAAGCATTACCGCAGCCGCCACAATTGTCTTCGTCGTTCTGCGTATCCACGCATTGACCGCCGCAATCCGTTTGTCCGGGCGGGCAAGCCAGCTGACAGGAGCCGCCGACACACTCATAACCGGGCGGACAAGCGTTACCGCAACCGCCGCAATTATCATCGTCATCGGTCGTGTTCACACATTCGCCGCCACAATTGATTTCAGGCAGAATACAATTAATAACGCAGATACCGGCAATACATTCATAACCGGCCGGGCAAGCATCGTTGCAGTCGGCAAAGCAGTCTTCATCCGGCGCCGGCCCGCTTTTAAAAACATAGTTGATCAGATAAACGGCGTCGCCGACATTGATGGAACCGTCGCTATTGGCATCGCCGCAGATATAGGCATCAGTTATATCCACCGCATTTGCCGTTGTACCAAGGAACGCCAGAAAAACAAGAATTAAAACGCAGTTGGCGATACAAAACCTGTGCAGAAATTTAAATTCGTTCATCGGCAATCTCCTCGATTGGTGAGTAATGACTTTTTTGATACCTGACTTAATGATGACATTATTAGTATACAATAAAGACCTGTTTTGTCAATCAATAATTCTGTCGAACGAATTGAGCAAGTGATTTATTTGTCTATGAATAATCGACATTCTGCTCAACCGAAGCGACAGGCATCTTGACCATAATCGTCACCGGGATAGAATTCTACAAGTTCGGGGATCTCAGTTTCCTTGGCAGATCCCCGAACTTTAATTTAATCCGCCAGCGTGAACAGAGTAGTGCTCATTACCCGGGCAGCGATAAAACTGCGCGAATCGTAGCCGGTCGCCACAAACGTCTCCCGGTTATAATGATTGAGGATCAACGAATAATTGCCGGCTATCAAACCAGAGAGGTCGCTCGAAGAAAACGTATGACTGCCGTCATTGGCTGTTTCCAGAAAAATGGCTGAATCTCCACCCATGTTGATTATCATCAATTCCACTACCCCGCTACCGGAACCGGCCCAATTGGTGGTAAAACCCGATTTGTTGACCGTGGACATGTAGGTGGGCGAAGTGACGTACGGTTCGCTGGTTGGGAAAGCAATCGACTCGGAAAGAGCCGACACGCCGCTGCCTGCCGCTACGTTAAAGTCATAAACGTTCCCCAATGTAATAAACGGACTCATCGGATCGGGTATTTCCGGATAAATGTAGAAATGGAGGTTACTGCTCCAGACCAGAGTCTGTCCCTCGCAGGTAATATTCAGTGTTTGATAGGGGCTGATCGGATCGCAGGGGGCATAGGCGCTGTCTATCAGCGCTTCGTAGCCGTCGGTGCGGAGAGGATCGCCGTAACCCATGAAGACAATCATCCGGGAAACAATCAATCTGGCGAATACGCCTTCGGTATAAGATGAAGTATCAACCATGGCCGAAAAATCGGACAGATGGGAAATGTCGGCGCTGACCGTATTGCCGCCGGTATTTACTGTCGAAACAAGATCCTCCCAGCCCGAACCGCTGTCACCGCACAGTACAATGGTGCCTTCATCGGCGCCGCCAAGACTCGCTTCGCTGTAAACGATTGTCAATGTGGCGTCCGAGGAAAACGACGTTCCTGCGGGACCGATAGTGTAGGCCGGCGATACGAGACCTCTGGTTCCCGGAGGAGCCGTGGGCGAGCCGTTTTGATTGATAGTGAAGGTGATCGTATCGGTTAAAGCGCCGGCCGGAATATTCAGTGAAATTTTCCCGGTGATTTCCACTGTCCCACCAGCCGGACCGATTTGATTTTCGCCCGTGGTAATGTCGCCGTTGTTGTCGGTGACGTTATCGTCACCCGAACAGCCGATAACAAACAGGGCCAATGCCAAAAGCGCCATCAGGGCTAATTGCCGTGTTTTCATATATACTCCTTGAGGAAATTATATCATTAACCTAATAACCAAAGGGGCAAAGGTCAACAAGAAAATTTCTGCCTACCGATTTGCCGGGCAGTACGCTGGTCTGTAATCGCCCCCAAATAGATCCAGTGGGAATTTTATTTGGTCTTTATTTCCATCCGGCTGTCAACAAATAAAATGGAAAACCCGATCAGGTGACTCACTTTTGCTCTGAAGGTAATAAATTATGATGCGATCGGAACACAGAAGGACGCGTAGATTCGCCAAAGTAGTTGTCTTATCATTGATAGTGTTTTCGGCAGTCGGTTGTAAAACTCAGGAAGTGCAATGTCACTGGCCCTCCGAGCCGATCAAAATCGATGGACAGATGTCGGAGTGGGAGGATCGGGGAAATATATATTTTGAGAAGAATGGCGTCCTGCTGGGACTGCGCAGTGATAATGATAATCTGTACATCCTGCTGCGCTTCCGCGACCGATCCTGGCTGCAGGCCATCCGGGCCACCGGGCTGACCATCTGGCTCGACGATCATGGTAATAAGGATAAAAATTTCGGTTTGCGATATAATGGCATACCTCTGCCGATCGATTCACTCATGGCCGGCCGTGGTGCAGGCGGCGGCAGGAGTGGTGATATGCGCGGCGGCATGATGGAAGAGATGGAAAAGAAGATGCAGGAAAGAATGGTTGCCAATCCGGTGCAATTATGTTTGATCGACGAAAGCCGCTGGTATGAACCGATGCCATTACCCGAAGATGGTCGCCGCGGACCGGCCGTTGCCCACGGGAATGATAATGGACTCTTTACTTACGAATTCAATATTCCCCTTCAGAGCATGGCCGATGATGTTTACGGCTTCGGTGTTAAACCGGGTCAGAAAATCTGCATTGGCGGCGAATGGGGAGAAATGAATACGGAAGAATTGCGTCCTTCTATGGGCGGCGGTGGCCGTGGTGGCGGCGGCGGTATGGGCGGAGGTAAAGGCGGCGGTATGGGTGGCGGCCGAGGCGGCGGTATGGACCGTCCGGAAATGCCGGAAAAACAGGAATTCTGGGTCAAAACGATATTGCCCCTGTCGGCTGAAGATAACACTGATAATAATAAAGACGGAAAAGTGAATTAAAATGAAAAAAGTCCTCGTCATAATCGTCATCGCGGCCGTCTGTGGTTTCGGCGGCTGGTACTTCTTTCTCCGGTCATCGGCGGTGGCCGAGAGCGGATACAATTTCGTTGAGCTCGCACGCGGTGATCTGGAAAGTACTATCTCCGCCAGTGGAACACTCAGTCCGGTTACCACTGTTGAGATCGGTACACAGGTTTCCGGAACCATCGACAGTGTATTTGTCGATTACAACGATCAGGTTCAAAAGGGGCAGGTACTGGCCGTTCTGGATACTATCCTCCTTCGGGCCTCGGTGCTGGATGCCGAAGCCGGAGTGGAAAAGGCGGAAGCGCAACTGGAACAAGCTCAGGCCAACTATGAACGCTTCCAGCCGATTTTTGGAAAAGGATTGATTTCCGAAGCCGAGTTTCTTCCGTATGAGATAGCTGTCAAAACTCAAAAAGCTACACTCAAATCGGCCAAGGCGTCACAGGTACGGGCGGAACAAAACCTAGGGTATGCCGTCATCACCTCGCCGATCAGCGGCACGGTTATCAAGCGGGAAGTCGAAACCGGTCAAACGGTCGCGGCCAGCCTATCCACTCCGACACTATTTATCATCGCCGAAGATATGGCCCGGATGGAAATCCTGGCCGAAGTGGATGAAAGCGATATCGGATTAATCAAAACCGGGCAGGCAGTACGTTTTGATGTCCAAACCTATTCGGATAAGCTATTCGAAGGCACGGTCACGCAGGTGCGCCTTCAACCGACAACCATCTCCAATGTGGTCACCTACACCGTAGTTGTGGATGCGGCCAATGATGATTATTTGCTGCTGCCTGGCATGACGGCCACGGTGGATTTCATCATTGAAGATATCAGTGCCGCTTTGCTGGTTCCCAATTCCGCCTTGCGTTTTCGACCTTCCGAGGAACAGTTGGAGGATTTCCGGCAGAGACGACAGGCCGAAAGGGCTGACCGGCCCGATTCACTACGAGAAAACAGACGCCCCCCGGAGGGAATGATGGGTATGGGAGGCGGTCGCAATATGAATCGAAGCGATATGGGCCAGCTGTGGTATCTGGATGATGATGGTAATCTAGCCATGGGCATGTTCAAGAAGGGCATGACCGACGGAAGCAATACGGTGATAGACCGATCGCGGAACCTGACCGAAGGTATGCAGGTGATCGGAGGCATTGGTCTGACCGGCACGACATCCAAATCATCCGGAAGCGGCAACAGCGCCTTGAGCGGTGGACCGCCGCGCCGGGGACCGGGATTTTAGGGGGCAGGTGAAAATGAATACCGTAATTGAAACGCGCGATATCACCAAAACCTACTGCATGGGAGACGTGGATGTCCGGGCTCTTCGGGGCGTCGATCTGACCGTGGAACAGGGCGAGTTCGTGGCGGTCATGGGTTCTTCGGGATCGGGCAAATCGACGTTGATGAATCTGCTGGGCTGTCTCGATCAGCCGACTTCGGGTGAATATATCCTTGATGGCAACCGGGCGGATAGTCTGACCAAAAACCAATATGCTGATATCCGTAATCAGAAAATCGGTTTTGTCTTTCAGGTTTTCAACCTGCTGGCTCGTACAACGGCATTGGAAAACGTTGAACTGCCTCTTTTTTATGATCGTCACACTCGCATCAAAAATCCGCGGAAGGCGGCGATTGAGGCGCTGGAGCGCGTTGGACTGGGCGACCGTATGGATCATGAACCGAATCAGCTTTCCGGCGGACAACAACAGCGGGTAGCAATTGCCCGAGCGCTGGTCAATCGACCGGCCATTATCCTGGCCGATGAACCAACCGGTAATCTCGACAGCAAAACCTCCATCGACGTCCTCTCGGTTTTTCAGGAACTGAACGATCAGGGTATCACCATTATTCTGGTCACCCATGAAACGGAAATAGCTCAATACTGCAAACGGATCGTGAAAATGCGCGACGGTCAAATCCGCCAGGATTACCAGGTGGAAAGTCGCCGCGACGCCAAAACCGACCTGGCCGACTTTCGGGATGAGGATTTATAATCATGCTGCAACTTAGAAACCTTCTGAAAGCGGCCTTCAAAAGCATTCTCAAAAACCGGATGCGCAGCCTGTTAACCTCGCTGGGCATTATCATCGGTGTCTCGGCCGTGATCGTCATGGTCGCCATCGGCGAGGGTACGCAGGATCGGATCGAACAGGAAATCGATTCGCTGGGCACTAACCTGATCGTCGTTTTCCCCGGCGGCAGTAGAAGCGGCGGCGTTCATCGCGGCGCCGGAAGTTTCAACCGTTTCACTTTCGACGACGTGGAAAAGCTGGAAAAAGAAGCCACGCTTCTTTCCGGCGTATCTCCGGTCGTGCGTACCGGCGGACAGATTATCGGCGGCAGCAACAACTGGAACTGCATGATCTACGGCGTCTCCACCGACTATTTCGATATCCGCAACTGGGAAGTAGAATACGGCGATTTTTTCACCGAGCGTGATATCAGTTCCCACAAGAAAGTCGCCATACTGGGCAAAACCGTGGCCGATGAACTGTTTCCCGATCAAGACCCGACCGGCGAACGCATTCGCATCCGCAATATCCCCTTCACCGTCGTCGGTGTCCTAAGAAGCAAAGGCCAGAGCGGCATGGGGCAAGATCAGGATGACATCGTTCTGGCTCCCTCGACCACCGTCCTCTATCGTCTCAAAGGCCGCCGCATTGTCGATATGATTAACGCCGAAGCCATTGCAACCGAATACATTGACGCCGCTCAAGAAGAAATGCGCATCCTGCTGCGCGAAGCGCATCGACTGGACGAGGGCGACGAGGATGATTTCACTATCGCCAATCAGGCCGAGATAACCGAAGCGGTTACCGAAACCTCGCGAGTGATGACCCTCCTGCTGGGATCGATTGCCGGCGTATCGCTGATCGTCGGCGGTATCGGAATTATGAACATCATGCTGGTTTCGGTCACCGAACGAACACGCGAGATCGGTATCCGTCTATCTGTCGGAGCACGTAGCAGCGACGTCCTGACCCAGTTTCTGGCCGAAGCGGTAGTGCTCAGCCTAACCGGCGGCATCATCGGCATTGTCTTATCATTCGGGATCGCCTATGGCTTGACCGAATTCGCCGATATGTACACCCTGATAAAACCGGAGATCGTGCTGATTTCATTTGTGTTTTCCGGCGCAGTCGGCGTGTTTTTTGGATTTTATCCGGCCCGTAAAGCTGCGGCTTTAAACCCGATCGATGCATTGCGTTATGAATAAGCAATAAAAAATCCTCCGGAGTTTGTGACGACCTACCCCCCTGAATCCCAGTCGTTGCAGACCCCTGGGTTCGATGTCCACGGCGGCCTTAACGAGGCAGGCCGCCGGGGGGCATCGCCCCCACACAGGCGGAGCCTGTTCTGTTCTCGATCGCATCGCTATCTCGCCCTTCAGAATCAGACCGGGTGCCCTACAGCTTGCTGTGGGATGGCGGAGCCGCTTTTTGACTGTCGTGTGGATTGATCCGAACTGATGGATGAGTCATACACCTGTCCTCTTTTTGAAGGATTTAAACAGTTACCGCTCATAGACTAATCGGAAATTTGGGTTTGGTTGCTCATTTTTAGGGGGTCCCCACATTTTGGCTGTCCCCCGGATGATAAAAAATGCTGTAATTAAAAAGGGGCGTGTGAGTTATAGAGAAAATGGGTTCGTTTTGGGTTCGCATGCGATTATCGCTCATGGCGGTGCGATTTTTCAGCCTATGGTTATGCATAATTATAGCCTCCCGGTTTCAGGATACATCAGAGAGGGCAGGCCCGGGATCAGGGGCGATTTGATAAGGAAATTGATGAAGGCGAGGTCTCAGGCATAAAACATAAACCCACCCGGCGCCTTCGGCTCTGGGTGGGCTACTAAGTTGCATAGGTCGAAACCCCTGTGGTTTCGACAGCCAAATGTCGAAAGTCAGGACTTTCGACCTACTCAGCGGTGAAACAAACCCACTGGCGGAGCCAGTTTTTGGCGGGCTTCGCCCGCACAGAAGAAAGGCCCTTTGCGGAAGGCAACGGGCCTTTATATGAATCAATTGCGGTCAGACCGCGAGATTACATATCCATGTCACCGGAGTATTTATCGGTGTGCTTGGACTGCGACCCTAAGTCAATCGCATGGTTATATGCGACCGCTAACTATCAATTATTCGTGTCAGCGCTGTCGGGATTTAAAACCTGTATTCGTTCCCACAGGTCGCGGGCGCCGGGGTACGAGGGGAAGCGGCGCATACCGGCATCCATCCATTCCACCGCTTTCTGATAATCGCCTTGTAAACGAAAAGCGTTGGCCAGACAGAAATAGGGCCGTGGATAATCGCGGTCGATATCCATGGCTTTGAAATAGACGCGCAGGGCGGCGTCCACCGAATCCGCATGACAGAGCACATCACCGAGTTTGCAGAAATTGTCAATATCAGTAGGATCCATATCGGTGGCGATCCGAAGATAAAAAACGGCCCGGTCATATTCTTCGCGGTCGGCCGCGGTGACTCCGGCGATGAGAATATTGAGCAGGGTTGGATTGTCGAGAGTTACTCCGAGTTGAGCCATCTGATAGGCCTGTTCGTTGCGCCCCAGGACGTAATTGGCCTGGGCGATCTTGCCGTAAATACGGGCGGAACGCCAGCCCGGTTCTATTTTTTGCAGGATGCGCAGTTCGCTTTCGATATCATCGTTCGTGCTGTAATAAAAGGCCAGGAGTTCGTAGCCGTAAGGCTGTCCCTTGACCGAATGATCGATAATTTGTTCGGCTCGTTGAAGATGAGCCGCCTGCGAGCTATTAAGCGCTACCCAACTGAAAAGGATGATCAGCGCGGTCAACACTGAGCCGGTCAGGTATGATTTGTTGAATGAGGTTTCAGCTTGACGGGAATCAAGCAGGCTGTAAATAAAGGGGATGGTTATTAGCGTGACCGGCAGGGCAAACAGATCCCAATCGCGGGCCATCGACAGCTTGGGATCGACACAGAGCAAAAACAACAGCGCCGGAATAATCAGCGCCAGAGCCGGAGCCAGCCTTTTCTTATTACTTATAAACTGCGGTATAAAAGGTAAAAGCATTATCAGGAGCGGCGCGGTGAGTAGAAGTTGGTTGACAATATCGAAAATGTGAACCATCGAAAGCAGGCCGTAAGTTTCATCGGTCAGGGGCAGGAGATAATCGGACAAACTTCCAATCATTCCGGCGTCAAAAATCCTGTCGATGGTCATGGGCAAAAGTATCGGCAGGGCGGCGGCGATCAGGACAAAAGGAAAGATCATCAGGCGGCGCGGATGGCCAGCATACCTGATATGAGCCAGATATAAGTAGGAGGGTAAAAGGATCAATCCCAGTTGATGGGCCAGTCCGGCCAGCAGATAGACGGCGGTGATAGCTGCGAACCCGGCGGTCGCATCACCTTCGCGGAAAGCTAGAAGAAGATACCAGACGGCAAATAAGTAAAGCAGAGTGTATGATTCGGCATAGCCAAAGAAAAACTGAGAGCCGCCCAGTCCGAGTACACTTAGAATAAACAGCAGACGGGTCGCCTTCTCAAACGGCGCCATCCGGAACAGGATATAAACGAAAGCGATACCGGCTATCATGCTGACGGCGGCCATGGCTGTCGTCGCCGGGATGGCTACAAAATAATTGATCAGATGATAGACAAGGGCGTGAATGAAAAAGTCGAGGGCTTCGATTGAAAAATACCAGGCTCCCTGTTCGATTTCGAATGACCGTTGATAGCCGTCTCCCAGCGAATGAACACTGACCCGCAGAAGGAAAAACAGTAGAATCGGCAACAGGAGATAAAAAAGCGGCTTACGAGTTCGGGTGACAAATTCAGCCGTTGACGATAAATTTCCATGTACCGAAGGAATAAAAACGGCGATTATAACAGCGATTATAATGAGGCGAAGATAGAGAGGCAAAAACAGTAGATGATTAAATCCCCACCATTGGTTGCCCGGTAGGAAACCGAGGATCATATAAAACAGGCCAAGGGCGGAAGTCAGGAGCAGAGTCGCCTTTATAGTTCTATCGGGCATTAAGCCAAGGTAGTCGATTGCGGCCGAATTGTAAAGAGCTTTGAGGTCATCATCCGACGGATGATGTTAGGTCTGTCCCGTCGAAGAAGTAGTTATTTATAGTAGGCTATTTATTTTCAACCAGCTTGCGTACGGCCATAGAATTGTCCAGCTTATCCTTGATAAATTCACCAAGGGCCATATCAATCAGATTTTGGGTAGTAGTCTTTTCGAAATGGGCGATAACTTTCAATTTGCCCAGATGCTCTTCGCGTAACCAAACGCCTTTTTTCTGCCAGGGGTTGCCTTCGCGGTCGATCCGTACATTGGTGGCATAGATTGATTTTTCAACCTTTTCTGGTGCTCCGCTTTTTTGTTTAATCGTCGGTTGTTTAAGCACAGCCATGAAGCGCCTTTCTGTGATATTGGTTTGCTATTATCTTTATCGACAGAAAAGCGGTTTGGCTATAGGGGAAGGCGGGAAGGTCTCACGATTTGCCGCGATTGAGACTCCCGAAAAGTCTCGATGGCAAAAGAATAATGGACTTGATCAATTCCAGCACGCCATCGACGGCAATACCCAAAAGCCGGAAGGGCAAAAGCAGTAGCCAGACCAGTGGATATAGTAACAGGGCCATGAGAGCCACTGGCCAGCAGAGTAGAAACAGTATGCACCAGAGTAAAAACGTTACCATAAGAACAATCCCTTCTTCCAATTATTGTCTAATCATACGACAGGGCCAATCATTTGTTGCTTTGGGCCCTGAGCCATTGCCAAAGGTCTAAATATAATCTTCCAGGACATCGAGGTATTTGTATCCGCCACCGGTTATAAACACGACAATCTTGTCAGATGATTTAACCGACTCCGATTCGATCAGTTTTTTCAGACAGGCCAATGAGGCACCGCCTTCGGGCGAGGAAAAGATACCCTCCCGAGCAGCCAGTTCCTTAGTGCAGGCCATCAATTCGTCATCGGAAACAGCCAATGCCGTGCCGCCGCTTTTCCTGATGGCCCGAAGCATCAAGAAGTCTCCAACCGCCGAAGGGACACGCAGGCCAGCGGCCACAGTAGTCGGGTTTTCCCACATCCCGGCATCTTCTTTGCCCTCGTCATATGCCCGGGGAATCGGAGCACAGCCATCAGCCTGCACGGCTACCATCTTGGGGCGCTTGCCGTCGATCCAGCCCATTGTTTCCATTTCGTCGAAAGCTTTCCACATGCCGATAAGCCCGGTACCGCCGCCGGTGGGATAGATGATGACATCGGGGAGAGTATAGCCAAACTGTTCGGCCAGTTCATACCCCATGGTCTTTTTGCCTTCGATCCGATACGGTTCCTTTAAGGTGGCCACGGCGAACCAGCCCTCAGCAGCAGCGCGTTCGGCGGCTCGTTTACCGCAATCGGCAATACTACCCTCGACCAGTTCGATTTCGGCGCCATGATAAACGCTGTCAACCAGAAAAGGAGCCGGGACGTCTTTGGGCATAACAACCAGGCTTTTCAGGCCAGCTCGGGCGGCATAGGCGGCCACGGCCGATCCGGCGTTGCCGGCGGTGGGGATAATCAACTTTTCAATACCCAGCTCTTTGGCTCGTGAAACAGCCATACCCAATCCTCGGGCTTTGAATGACCCGGTCGGATTGACGGTTTCATCTTTAAAGTATATATGAGGGCAACCTAAATCCTTGCCGATTGCGGGGGCGGGCAATAGCGGAGTGAAGCCTTCACCCAGGGAGACGATATTTTCGGTATCGAAAACCGGTAGTATTTCAGGGAATCTCCACATTGACGATGCTCGGCCTACTGTATTGGATCGGTCAATAAGTTTGGCTGCTTTGTGGTAATCATAGTCAACCAGAATCGGTCCGCCGCATTGACAGAGAGTTTGGATGGAATTTATGTCATAGCGGGCGTTGCACTTGGAGCAATATAGGTCGGTTACCGTGGTGTTTGTTGCAGCCATGACATCTCCCGGTTAAACTCTGACACGTGGGCTTGTCCAAACTCATGATTTGCCGATAAAGATAATATCCTGTGCCTCATTTCGCCAGTTTGTTGTATAATGACCGGGAACTTGTAGATTTCCCGGCTTTGACAGGATATATTAGCGATATTTTCGCTTTCTGAAGAAAAGACCCTGCGGAGGTTTTGGATGCGTCAACTGTATACGGCATTGCTCTTTGTAACTTTTGGTATGATTATATCCTGCAACGGAGGCGGTAACGGCACCGACCCCGATACGACTCCGCCAACGGTCGTTTTCACCAATCCCAACGATGATCAAACCGGCGTGCCGATTGGCGCCAATATCACCATTACATTTTCAGAAAATATGAATGCCGCTACGATCACGACGGCCAATATCACCGTTTCCGGCGGAGTTACCGGCACCGTGACCTATGGCGATAAAAGGGCGACATTCAATCCTTCGGGCGAGTTGGAATTTGATTCACTTTACACGGTAACGGTCGGCACGGGCGTCAAAGATGTCGCCGGAAATTCTCTGGCGCAGGCTTACGTCTGGTCGTTTAGATCGTTTTCCATCAACACTCCGCCGGTAGTGGTCGCTACTAACCCGACTAATGGAGCCGGCGATGCTCCGGTGACGGTCAATGTCACCGCTACCTTCTCCAAGGATATGGATCCGGCGACGATCAACGGAACCACTTTTTCCATCAATCACGGCGTGACCGGTACGGTTAGCTACAATAACAAAGTCGCCCTGTTTACTCTGGATGATTATCTCGCCTACGATACGGTTTATACAGCCACGATAACTACCGGCGTCACCGATACGCTGGGCAACGCCATGGAACAGAATTACTCCTGGCAATTTACGGCCGAGCCGGTAACGATTACCGACGGGCAGGAATTTTTCCCGATGGCCGATGGCGACACCTGGTATTTCACCAACGATACGGGGCTGCAGGTTACGAGATCGGTGCAAGGGGATACGACATTCAGTAGCGTAAACTATAAAAAAATCGTAGAAAACGGCGTCCCCACCGAAGCCTGGGGTTTTTCGGGCGAGGGTTTTGAATTGCGTATGCTGGCCGGGCTGTATCGACTTGATCCACCTTTGACCATACCGCTTGATCTGGTAAAAAATGTAATATTTTATGATACGACTCATGCTTTTGAGCGTGGCAATGATACTGCCTATTTTGAAATCACCGAAGAGTTACGCTTTACCGGCTATGTGACCAAAGACGTTCCGGCCGGGCATTTCGACGATGTTATTCGATTGTCTTATGATTTGGGCGGCTATTTCGAATATTATGCCCGGGGCGTGGGGCTTCTGGATAACGAAGATTATGTGCTCGACAGCGCCTATATCGGTGGCGTATGGTATCGGCCGTAGTTTGATCTTAACCGATCACTATTCCATTTTCATATTATAAAAAGCGCCGGAAGGGACAGGTCCGATCCGGCGCTTTAGCAGAAGGAAGATATACTTTTGAACCCTCAGGGCTGTATATCGACTAAAAGAAGACAATGTTTAGTCATATAATTATAAATACGATTACGAGAGAGGTTTAGGGGCGTTGCTTTATTTTGCGGTATAAATCAACAGCCAGCGTTGAATATCCCGAAACTCATGGTATTGAGTTCTGCCCTGGGGGGGAATAAATAAGAAATAACGGATGGTCCAGAAAAATCTTTCTTGCGGATTATGCCGACGAAAGATTAAAAAACGGGGGGCGGTAACCCCCCCGTTTTCATTACGGACTCTGGTTGGTAGTTGTTTTAGGCAATTCACCTCCTCAGGGGCAGACCTCGCATGGCGCCGGGCCGCCTTTGAAGACATGGTTAATTAAATAGACGGCGTCACCGACATTTATGCCATCGTCGCAGTTGGCGTCGCCCTGGTCAAAGGCCCAGGGTGCGTCGCCGCCTTTGAAGATATGATTGATCAAGTGAACGGCATCGCCGACGTTAATGGCTTCATCCCCGTTGGCGTCGCCGCACATGAAATCGCAGGCGTCACCGACATTGTCTTCGTCCATATCCTCCTGATCGGGATTAATGACAGTGATGCAGTTGTCGCAACTGTCACCGCGCAGGTCTCCGTCTGTATCTTCCTGATCGGGATTGGCCCATCCGGGGCAATTGTCCACATCGGCGCAATACCCGTCACCGTCAAGATCATCATCGGCGTCATAAGGACAAACGTCGCATTCACTGCTGACAAAATCGCCGTCGGGATCATCCATGATCAGGGCCAGACCGATTCTATAATACAGGGTATCGGCCACGGTAAGAGCGCCCTGATGGGCTACGATCAATCGCAGGAAACCATGAGAATTGTTGTTCGCAAGTGATCCGCCCATTGCCGACGGCGAAAAGTTCAGGATTATATCGTGGCTGGCTCCGGGAGCGATGGTTGTGCTGGTGACCTCTGTGGTGAACCAACCCGGAGTCGTGCTCTGGTCGATATAGTCGATCTCCACTTCCAGCGGAATCGTGCCGTATTCATTATGGAAAGTGGCGATATGATCAAAATCTTCGGCACAACCGCTGACCAGGGTATCGAGATCATAATAGGTGAAACTGGTGGCCAGTGAAAAAGTAGGCCGGGTTTCAACGCGCATAGTCTCCCGAATAAAATACAGATTACTGGGCAGATGCAAAGCGCAGTAAGGCTCAATATCGACACCGTTCAGCCAGAAGTTGTAGCCGACCTCAGCGCCCCAGGACATTGCTTTTGGTTTGGTGAACTGTTCGCCGTATTGCCAGTCAACGGCCATGCCGTTGTTGGAATTTGGGCCGGGGCCTTCAAAAGTAGGGTAGCCGTTGAGGTTGATCAGGCTGTCGGCCATGTGTGAATACCAGTAATTGTTGTCCGGTGCGATTCGTTCGTGGTCATAAAGGAACGGCTTATAGTAATAATCGCCGTAGGCGTGGTAATTGACGATGAAGCGAAAATCATGATCGTCAATAAAATCTCTCATTACCTGGATTTCCGGTTCGGAGAACGGTCCGGTACCCCGATACACTTCTGATGCGCCATTGGGAGATGACCCGAAATCGTTGAAACCCCAGCCCCAGCCCCAGTTGCGGTTGAGATCGACGCCAAAGGTCCCATCGAGATTATCGCGGCGGTTTTTACGCCACATACCGCCGCCTTCGGGATTGGTCATCCGGTTGTATTCATAACCATCAGGATTGATGCAGGGGATCAGCCAAATTTCAGTTCCGTCCACCATGGCCGCCACTTCCGGATCAGTCTCGTAATTTTGAAGCAGATAATCCATCAAATATAAAACTATCTCCAAACCGATCGGTTCGCGGGCATGGATCATGGCGACAAAAGCCACTTCCGGTTCATCTTCGTCGATATCGGCGTTGTCGGAGATTTTGATTCCATACATGGGTCGATTTTCCAAAGTGTAACCGATGGTATCGACGCGGATGATGTCGGAATTGAGAGTGGCCATCCAGAGCAACGGCCCCAAATCCAAATAGGAATTGTATCCCCCGTTTCTGACATTGGGATCCAATCCCTGACGGTAGCTTTCCTCCATGTTGTCAATTTCAACTTTGGCCCCGTAATCGGCGATCAATTGGTCGCGCTCGGCGAACGTGGCCACGATTTTCATGCTGCCGTCTGCCATAGTTTCGATGATATCATATCCCCGTCTGAGAAATTCCGGCATTTGTACCGGCGACAAAGGATGGAGATACATCAAAGAATGATCTTCGTAAGGCGGAATGTCTGTTGTACCACCCGTTTGTGTCATCAGAAAAACGATGAAGAATAATCCGCAGTACCGTAAGAATGAATTGCATGTGCCCATAGCAAACCTCCCATACCTAATAACAGGTGTGTCTTATTTTTATAGGCGGCGTTAGTGAGCGAAGGTTTGACATTGACAGAATCGGGGAGAATGAGGTTGACCCCGGGATCGCTCTTACTCTATTAAGACGTAATGGATCGCTATTTGTTCTAAAAAAGTTGATACGGTAGAATATTTATTTCGATCGGCCCCAACAACTATAGGCGAAGTTGCCCGCAACGGGTCATCGAACCACTTTTGAAAATGTAATATGTCAGGCAGCCGAGGTGCTCTTTAAGCGCAGTTTATCTTTTTGCTCTATCGCTTATAGCCGATATCTTGCAGAAACTTGATGCGTGCCGCTTTGTCTTTGACTGTCTCGATACCCTTGGGGCTGAAGCCGTCGATGATACCCAGGATACCTCGGCCCTGATCGGTTTCGGCAATCAATACCTCAACCGGATTGGCCGTGGCGCAAAAGACTCGACATACTTCCCGGCAGGCTTTCAGGGCCGGCAGAACATTGATGGGGAAGCCGCCGCGCATGATAATAATAAAACTGTGTCCAGCGCCGATATCATGAGCCATCTGTTCGGCCTTTTTAATCAATTTGTCGTCGTTGCCATCGCTGCGAACCAAGCAGGGACCGGATGCCTCACAAAACCCCACGCCGAATTTGATCGCTGGAGACGAATTGACCATGATCTCGTAGATATCCTCGACTGTTTTGATAAAATGAGACATTCCCAAAATAATATTTTCGCCTTCGAGCGGCTCGATTTTGTATGTCTTATTTCTCATCACTTTTCTCCTGAAAAAAATCTTCCGTGAGGCCGCAGTTAACCAGATGATCGGAATAAAATTCCTCGGCTTCAAAGTTGAATTTGATAAAGAGCATAACCTTGCCCCGGCCGAACAGATGAAAACGCCGGGGCAGCCAGTATCCATCGTCGAGTGGAGCATAGATCATTTCCATATCCAGTTGTTTGATCGGTCCCGGTAATTTCGAGGGGTGGAACAGGGCGGTAACGAGGTTTAAGTTGGTTGTTTCCAGCCAATAGTCGCCTTCATACAATTCCTTGTCTTCGATCAGGCATTCAACAGTCACATGATAGCAGGAATAGTCTGATTTTGATTCAACGCCCAGAAGATTGAATCGAAAGTTGGCGCGAGCCTCCGGATAAAACGGCCGGAGAGGATTGATAGTGACATCTCGCAGATGTCCTTTCTTCTCCAAATCCTTGATCTGTTTTTGTAAATCTTTTTCACTCTGTTTTTCACCGTTCTTGGAATACTCCAGAAATTCGGCCTTGAACAGCGTGTCTTTGAAATAGTACGTTTTGAAATATCTTTTCTCTTCCTTGACTTCGCCGTTACCTTTTAGTTTGCGCGAATACGATTCGGCCGAGAAAGTTATGTCATACATAGTCGACCGATTCAGGCTGTCACGCAAATAGGCGCCGTCGACTATTTTTTCGATGTCCGGTTCGACCTCGGACCGGGCCATACCGGGGCAGAGCAAAACCGCCGTCAGGCTAATCAGTATAATCAATTGCCGCATCATTTTGTCTCCTGATTATAATGAATGGTCACGCTGTCGATACGATCACCTCTTACCATTTGCCGGGCGTAATTCATGCCGGACAGCACCCGGCCGAAGATGGTGTAGCGGGCGTCCAGATGCGGTTGTGGCGACAGAGTGATGAAATACTGTGATCCACCGGTATCCTTGCCGGACAAGGCCATACCGACCATGCCGGTGGCGTAGGTGAGGCGATTGTACTCGCAGCGAATGGCATATCCGGGGCCGCCCCAGCCGTCGCCTCGGGGACAGCCGTCCTGGATGACGAAATTGGGGACCACGCGGTGAAATACGCGGTCATCGTAAAAATCATTTTCCGTCAGCGATACAAAATTATTGACTGTCATCGGGGCCTGATCGTAAAACAATTCGATTTCAATCGGACCGCGGTCGGTATTGATAATGGCCGTTGGGTTGGTTGTAAAACGGAAATACATATCCTTGAAATTACGCTTCTCGATTCTTGAACGAGCCCGGCCGATTTGACTGCGGCGGTCGATTTCAAGTTTGTCCCAGAGCAACTCCGCGGCTGCCCGGCGAATGACTTGCCATTCATCGTTGCAACCTTCTTCGAGAGTAGCGATGATCAGGCTGTCATATCTATGGTCGTAGGTGCTGTCGGTCAGGAATTCGGTCCAGGCGTCAAATATCGATCGTTTGAGGTCATCATCGACCTGCCGTCGGTTGTCCAGATAAAGTCCGGCGATTTCGGGAATCAATTCGATCAGTCCTTTGTTACCGGCCAGATATACCGCAGTAGAGGCCACGACAAAGTCGCTGTCGTTCATGGCTGTGCTGAGGTAATGCGGGGCGGAAAGGGAATCGACGGCACAAAGCGATTCCAAGGCAGTGGCGCGGACAATCGGCGCCGGGTCGGTCACCAATTGACCCAGCCTGGCCGCCGAAACCTTCTGATCAATAAAGGCCAGCCCCTCAGCCATTTTGATCTTTTGATAGGTTGTTGGATCGGAGATAATTTTTTCCACATAAGGCAGATATTCGACGCCTCCTCGTTTCAACAGGGCGGCGGTGCATTCGGCCCTGATATTTTCCCGGGCGTCGCTTTCAAAGGTCTTTTTTATAATCGAGATGGCTTTGGAATTAGCCGTATCGGCCATGGCGGCCACAGCCATAATCAGGAGTTTTTCATCCTCAAGGTCGTCGATTTTTCTTTCAATATAGGTCAGACCCAGTCGGCCGAAACGCCTCAAGGACGTGATGGCCGCGGCCACAACTCGATCATCGGCATCGTTTAATCCGGTGGCGATTAGTTCGAGCGAAGTCGTATCAGCCGAACGTCCCAATCCCTGATAGGCCGGGAT
>JAAEQF010000382.1 GCA_024231695.1 FCB group bacterium | reverse complement strand
TTGCTCTGTCCATCTTGTCGTGACTCACCATCATAATTGCTTGCTTTGCGTTTATCGTTGATTTCCTTGAGAAGAACCTTGTTGTAATTGAACTCTTCTTTGTTCATGCGGCGCTGTCTCCCCTTTGAAGCTTTTTCTTCCATCTGGCGGCGCAAGAAATCTTGATTCTCCTTGTTAATGTCCTAGATCTTTCTGGACAAACGCTGCTCCTCGAGCTCATAGTTTGACTTGTCTGTGCGCCAGATGACCGCCTGCTCGTCGTTGAGGGCCTTTTCAGCGTGTTCACGCATGTTTTTCTCGGCCATTTGACGAGCCAAAAGAGAGCGCATCTGCTCTTTCTCCTTGCGATCGCGATCAAGGCGTCTTTCGTCTTCCATACGAGCGCGCATCTCTTTTTCCATCTCGTACTGCATGAGAGCGGCCTGCTCGTTGCGCACGCGGCTCTATTGCTTGCTGATGACCTCACTAGCCAGCGTGTTCATAAAGTTCTGAGCACGGGCTTCACGGCTGCGGAACTCCTTAAGTCTGTCGTTCTCCTGCTTGTCGAGCATCTTTCCGTAGTCGAGCTAGGC
>JAAEQF010000381.1 GCA_024231695.1 FCB group bacterium | reverse complement strand
CCCCAAAACCCCAAAACCCCAAGATATAATCTAGAATAGTTGTTTATTTTATGATATTGTCAGTTGATTTTAATCGCTAACACCGTTTAAGAACAGCGCAACAGATTCGTTAGAGCAAAATAGCTTTTAAATATAAGACTTCTTGTATAGAGAATAATTACAAAAATCAAAAAATCATTCAAATGTTCGCAAAGTACACAGCAACTATTGCCCTTTTCGCAATCACTGCTCAGGCCGCCGAGTCTTCCCTCGAGGCTGAGTGGGGTGGTGACCTCAGAAGAGCCGGTCCCTACGGCGCAAGAGCCGGTCCTTACGGTGGCGCTTACGGTGGTGACCTCAGAAGAGCTGGTCCCTACGGCGCAAGAGCTGGTCCCTACGGTGGTGCTTACGGTGCTGACCTCGGAAGAGCCGGTCCCTACGGAAGACGTGCAGGCCCCTACGGAAGACGCTCTGCCGGAAGAACCCTCGTTGGTCTCGGAAACAGAATCGCTGGCCCTAGCGGTGTTGAAGGTCCCCTCGATATTGATGGTCCCATCGGTGTTGAGAGAGTCGGAGGTGTCGCCGGACTCGGAAGAGTCGGTGGTGTCGCCGGTGTCGAGAGAGTTGGTGGTGTCGCTGGTCTCGGAAGAGTCGGTGGTGTCGCTGGTGTCGACAGAGTCGGAGGTGTTGCCGGTCTCGAAAGAGTCGGTGGTGTCGCCGGTGTCCAGAGAGTCGGTGGTGTCGCTGGCGTCAATGGACCTCTTGGCCCCGATGGTGTCTCCGGTGTTGCCGGCCCATTAGGACCTGGCCGTCCCGGTCTCGTTGCTGGACCCGCCGGTGTCGGTGCCGTCGATGGTGTCAATGGACCCGCTGGTCCCTTCGGACCCGCTGGACCTGCTGGCCCCGATGGTGTCCAGAGAGTCGGTGGTGTCGCTGGTGTCAATGGACCCGCTGGTCCTTTCGGCCCTGCTGGACCCGGATCCCCCGATGGTGTCAACGGACCCGCTGGTCCTTTCGGCCCTAACCGCCCAGGTGCCCCCGCTGGTGTCAATGGACCCGCCGGTCCCTTCGGCCCCAACCGCCCAGGTGCCCCCGATGGTGTCAACGGACCCGCCGGTCCCTTCGGCCCTAACCGCCCAGGTGCCCCCGCTGGTGTCCAAGGACCCGCTGGTCCCTTCGGCCCCAACCGCCCAGGTGCCCCCGATGGTGTCCAGGGACCCTCTGGACCTGATGGCGTCAATGCCCCAGGACAGCCATTCGGCCCTAACAGACCAGGTGCCCCCGCTGGTGTCAACGCTCCAGGCTCTCCCGATGGTGTCAACTCCCCAGGACAGCCATTCGGTCCCAACAGACCAGGATCCCCCGATGGCGTCAACGCCCCAGGTGCTCCATTCAACCCCAACAGACCAGGTGCTCCCGATGGTGTCAACGCCCCAGGCTCCCCCGATGGCGTCAACGCCCCAGGACAGCCATTCGGCCCCAACAGACCAGGATCTCCCGATGGTGTCAACGCCCCAGGTGCTCCTTTCAACCCTAACAGACCAGGTGCCCCCGATGGTGTCAACGCCCCAGGCTCCCCTGATGGTGTCAACGCCCCAGGACAGCCATTCGGCCCTAACAGACCAGGATCCCCCGATGGTGTCAACGCCCCAGGAAACCCATTCGGACCTAACAGACCAGGTGCTCCCGATGGTGTCAACGGACCCACCGGTCCCTTCGGCCCTAACAGACCCGGATCTCCCGATGGTGTCCAAGGACCCGCTGGTCCTTTCGGCCCCAACCGCCCAGGTGCCCCCGCTGGTGTCAACGGACCCGCTGGTCCCTTCGGCCCTAACAGACCCGGCGCCGTTGATGGTGTCCAAGGACCCGCTGGCCCCTTCGGCCCTGCTGGCCCTGGTGCCGTTGACCGTGTCAATGGACCCGCTGGCCCCTTCGGCCCTGCTGGACCTGGTGCCGTCGATCGTGTCAATGGACCCGCTGGCCCCTTCGGCCCTGCTGGACCTGGCCTCGTCGATGGTGTGAGACGCGTTGGTGGCGTCGCTGGTGTCCGTGGTGTCGGTGCCGTTGATGTTGTCGACAGAGTCGGTGGCGTCCGTGGTGTCCGCGGTGTCGGTGCCGTTGATGGCCTCGCCAGAGTTGGTGGCGTTGCTGGCGTCCGTGGCGTCGGTCTTGTTGATGGACTCAACAGAGTCGGACCCGTCGCTGGCGTCCGTGGTGTCGGTGCCGTTGATGTTGTCGACGTCGCTGGTCCCGTCGCTGGTGTCCGTGGTGTCGGTGTCGTCGATGGTCTCGCCAGAGTTGGTGGAGTCCGTGGCGTCGCTGGTGTCGGTGCCGTTGATGTTGTCGACGTCGCTGGACCCGTCGCTGGTGTCCGTGGTGTCGGTGCCGTTGATGGTCTCCAGAGAGTTGGACCCGTCAGCGGTCTCGGCCGCGTTGGTCTCGGTGGAGTCGGCCGCGTCTCTGGACGTGCTGGCCTCGGCTACGGCCGTACCTACGGTGATGTCTCCGGCTATGGCGGTATCGGTTACGGACGTAGAGCCGGCGGATACGGCGGCTACGGAAGACAGGCTCGCTTCCTCGGCGGCAGATCCGATGCTGATGCTTTCAACTACGGTGATAGATCCATTGATATCGGTTACAACAACAGAAACGACGATATCTACTCTGGTAGCATCGACCAGATGCAAGGACTCGGTTTCGGCAGCCTCGGAGGCTCCAGACTCGGCCGTGGTAGCCAGTTGGCTTCACTTCCCGCTCTCGGCTCCAACAGTGGCCGCACTATGGGCCCCTCCAAGGGAGGCTTCGGCTTCGGCAGCTTCGACCTCGACATGGGCATTGAGGCCATGCTCGGTGGTGCCAGAAACCCCTGGTGAACGGCAAAGTGAAAGACTCGTTTGGCACAGTGCCAGGAGCCTTTTAACATGAAGTCATTATTGACATCAAATCGAATAGGTTTGAACGATCAGGTCTTGAGAGGTTGAACGTAGGGAACTACAAACATTGATTGATTTTGAAGATTCAAATTTATGTGCATTACTAAAAAAATTAACTAAACATTTTTTTTAATTATTGATTATGCTTTGAAGGTTATAAAATAAGTATCTTATTCAAATAAACTGATTATTTTTTTCAGTTTAAATTACACCGATACAAACAAACTGTATTTTCACTTTTCTAGATACTAACTAACAATTT
>JAAEQF010000380.1 GCA_024231695.1 FCB group bacterium | reverse complement strand
TCCCCCGCTTGCCGGCGGCGAGGTCGTCATGGGCGCCGCCACAGTCGGCGTCGAACAGGCGCAGCCAGAGAGGACCCCGCCCGTCCCCCTCCGGGGGAACCCGGACGAAGATCTCCTGCATGTGATCGTCGTCGCCCATGACCGCGGCGGCCTCGGGGCCGTAGGTCACGAGCCGGGCGCTCTGTCGGGGCGAACTCTGTCCCCCTCGGGGGACCAAGGGGGGGGAACTCTGGGCCGCCAGGGCGTCCCCGCCAAGCAGGAAACAGGAGGCGAGGAAGAGGATCTGGGGTCGGGTCATGGTCGTCCTTTCGCGACGCGCGGAAGCTTCCCTAGAGGGGATAGGTCCGGTGATTTCCCAGGGGAGTCTCCCTGGTCGACGTATCGGATGGCAACCGTTCCGGTGGTGCCCTGCGGCAGACGGATCTCGCCCCGACAGGTGCGGCCTACCGGGGGGCATGCTCTCATGGGGTGGCGAAGACCTCGTCGAGGCTCTCGGCATCCAGGACGCGATCGATCCACCGCTCCAGGTCCGCCGGGCTGGCTTTCTCCAAGAGAGTGAGAATCCGCCCCGGCAACTCGCCGAAGCGAC
>JAAEQF010000379.1 GCA_024231695.1 FCB group bacterium | reverse complement strand
GTTCGGCGACGATATAATCACCGGTCAGGGGCAAATAATCGAGCAGATTGGACTGGGCGATCGAATGAGCCAGCCGGACGGCCATCTGTTCCTCGGGAATAATCGTTTCCGAGGCGCCGACCTTTCTTAGTATCTTGGCGTGATCGGAAGAGTTGGCCTTGACTATAATCCGCTTGGCCCCCAGTTCACTGAGATACAAAGTAATGAGTATAGCCGCATGCGAATCGACGCCGGTCGATATAATAAAGCAGTCGAATTTATCGACCTCAATATTTTCCAGAAAAGCCCGTTCGGTAGCATCGGACAGGATAGCCAGGTCGACCAGGTCCTGCACCTGCCCCACGCGGCCTTTGTCGATATCGATGGCCGTGACTCGGCATTTGAGTCCAGCCAGTTCTTCGGCTACGGTGGCCCCGAAATTACCCAGGCCGATTATGGCAAATTCCTTCATATAAATATCCCTATCCAATCATGACCGATTCTTCGGCATAAACGATTTCGCCGCGCGAAGGCGGACGGGCCAGAGCGAAGGCCAGAGTCAAAAGCCCTACCCGGCCGATAAACATAGTCGCGATCAAGACGATTTTGCCGAAATTATCCGCTTGTCCGGTTATCCCCAGAGACAAACCGACCGTGGAAAAAGCCGAAACCACTTCGAACAGATTATCCACAAACCATCCATGGCTCAATTCATGTGCCACCGGCCGTTCCCCCAGAGACATCAACAAGGCCAGAACGGCGATGATTACCAAGGCCGCCAGAAGAACCACGGTCAAAGCACGAATGATCGATTCGGTACTGATCGAACGTTTGAAAGCGGCAGTCGATCGACGACCCATAAAACGGTTGTAGATTAAAATCAGGATCACCGCGGCGGTCGTGGTTTTAATCCCTCCGCCGGTGGAACCGGGGCAGGCGCCAATAAACATCAGAATCATGGTCACCAGCAAACCGACTTCAGTCAACCCGGTTTGAGCAAACGTATTGAATCCGGCCG
>JAAEQF010000378.1 GCA_024231695.1 FCB group bacterium | reverse complement strand
GGGAGATCGCCTCGGACTCCTGGCAAATCTCCACCGATAGCACCGGGTCTCCCTCCGGCGAAAAGCCGATCACGATCGGGGCCGGGCAGGTGCTCAGCGCGCGCTGAGCGCCGCGGTCGAGCTCGAAGCGCAACGCGAGCTCGCGGAGCGGATTCACCCACGCCATCCGAATCGCCCCACCCACGGTCGACGACCAGGCGCTGGTCGAGCCCGACTCGAAGCCGTCGGAGAAGATCGGCTGCGGCGGTAGCGAGTCGCGGTCGGTGGCGCTGTTGTCGCCCTCGTCGGGGTCGTCGACGCCGGCCGGAGCCGTCACCGTGGCGGTGTTCTCCAGAACCGACCAGTCACCGGCGACCACCGTGCCGGTGGCGGTGTAGGTGACCGACCCTCCCACCGGCAGGTCGACGTCGTCGTTGATGTCCCCGGCGCCGGAAGCGGTGCAGGTACCCCCCCCGGAGCCGGCGCAGCTCCAGGTCACCCCGGTCAGCTGCTCGGAGAACGCGTCGGCCACGGTGGCCCCGGTCACCGCGCTGGGGCCCAAGTTGGTGACCGAGATCGTGTAGGTGACCTCCTCGCCGGG
>JAAEQF010000377.1 GCA_024231695.1 FCB group bacterium | reverse complement strand
TCGCAGCCTCAACCTCCCGAACTCCATACCCATCGTGATGGTGAACGAAAGCGGTGCTTCGATATACTCTGCTTCGGAAGTGGCTCGAGAGGAATTCCCGGATCACGACGTAACCGTTCGAGGATCAGTATCGATAGGTCGAAGGCTGATGGATCCGCTTGCCGAACTGGTGAAAATCGATCCTAAATCAATCGGCGTAGGACAGTATCAGCACGATGTGGACCAGGGTCGGCTCAAAACAAGCCTCGATGACACGGCTATGAGTTGCGTCAACGCCGTAGGTGTGGAAGTTAATACCGCCAGTAAAGAGTTATTGAATTATGTAGCCGGACTGGGACCGACACTGGCAAAGAACATAATCGATTACAGGGATACGAACGGACCCTTCAACAACCGCAAAGAACTTAATAAAGTGCCGCGCCTGGGACCAAAAGCCTTCGAACAAGCGGCCGGTTTTTTGCGTATCCGAGATGCAGCCAACCCGCTCGACGGTAGTGCGGTCCACCCGGAAAGTTATCCGATAGCCGATCAAATGGCCAAGGATTTCGGCTGCACAGTAGCTGACCTTGTGTCAAATAATGAACTTCGGCAAAAAATCGACCTCAACAAGTACATTACTGATACGGTAGGGCTACCCACCCTAACGGACATCCTTGAGGAACTGACTAAGCCAGGACGCGATCCTAGAGAACAGTTCGAAGTTTTTACTTTTGCCGATGGCATCAACACCATCGATGATCTTCAACCGGGAATCAAACTGCCGGGAATTGTAACCAACGTTACCAACTTTGGGGCATTTGTGGATGTTGGCGTGCACCAGGATGGGTTGGTACATATCAGCCAACTCGCCGATCATTTCGTTAAAAACCCTGCCGATGAAGTTAAAATTGGTCAAAAGGTAACAGTGACGGTGCTGGCGGTTGACAAAAACCGCAAGCGAATCTCCCTTTCCATGCTCCCGAACCCGCAAATACCTGACGAATCATGAGGTTATCAACTAGATGAACTATGAAACCCTGAACAATTTAAAAACATGGTTTGCTAACTATGTCGCAACCTTCAAAACCAACGATACTGATAATGACCGTAACATCATCCTTAAAGAAGATCATACTAAAAGGGTGTGCCAGGAAATCAGGTATATCGGAGAAAACCTGGGTCTGAATGACGAAGAC
>JAAEQF010000376.1 GCA_024231695.1 FCB group bacterium | reverse complement strand
TCCAGCGAGCAGATCGTTAGGCTTTTAAAACTTCATGGGGAAGAGTACGACCCCGATCTGGTTATTTTGTATTGCGGCAACAACGATGCTTCAATCTCGGGAGCCTATCCCGATGAAGAACTTTTGGCCGGGCAAAAGCTGCAATCGCTTCGCGGAATATTTTCCCATCTGGCCCTGTATCGCCTGATGCGTAGTGCCCTGATTGGGTTGAGATCATCGGCTGCTGAGGATGAGGGAGAATTGACGGTTAGGGTATCGCCAGAACGGTTCGGGCGCAATCTGGCTGAAATTGCGGCTTATTGCCGTAAACTGGATTGCCCGCTGATAATTCTAAAACCACCGACGCCTTATCTCTGGCCGGCCGGTTTACAATTCAAGCCGTTTGTTCATATGACCGGAGAAAGCGGTCAGTTGCTTTTGCCGCCGGCAATGGCGGAGATTTTGGGCCGTGATCTGGCTTATTGCTGGGATGAAAAAAGGTTTGCCGATCTGTATGGCGAGGGCGATGTCTTCACTCGTCAGGTGTACCAAGCCGGCTTTATCGATTCGCTGGACCCGGCCGAGGCGGTCGAACATTATTTAGCGCTTATTCGAGATGGCCATGAAACCCTGCCGAATTACAACAATCTCGGCGTAGCCTGCTGGCGTCTGGGCGAATATGATCAGGCGGCAAAAGCTCTGGAAAAGGCTCGGGGGATATTCTCGAATCAGTTCGACAACGATCATAATCCTGCGATTAAGGCCGCTCTTTCACCGCTTT
>JAAEQF010000375.1 GCA_024231695.1 FCB group bacterium | reverse complement strand
AGGTGAGACACCGGTCAAAATTCTTGCCGTCGATGACGCCGGTAATAAAGACAGCTGCGAATTTATAATTAGCGTCCATGATTACGAACCGCCCCAGGCCATTTGTCCCGAAGACATGACCGTCTTCAACGATTCCGGCCTCTATGCCGCAATTGTTGATTTCGAAATCAGCGGAACCGACAACTGTCCCGGAGTGACGGCCTCAGCCGTTCCGCCGACCGGTTCGATCTTCGATACCGGAACGACTATTGTACAAACCGTTGCCATCGATGCGGCCGGTAACGCCGATACGAGTTATTTCAATATCGAAGTCATGCTTAACGATCCGGACGACGATGGCCGCCCCGATTGGGACGATAACTGCCCGGCGCTTTCCAATCCCGATCAGGCCGACATTGACGAAGATGGTTACGGCAACGTCTGCGACAGCTGTACCGATATTGACGGCGATGGTTACGGCGATCCCGGCTATGCCGCAAATATATGTGAAATTGATAATTGTCCTGCGGTTTACAATCTTGATCAAAACGACACCGATAGCGACGGTTTCGGCAACGTTTGTGATATTTGTCCCGGTTATGACGATGCGGCCGACGGCGACGGCGATGGCGTTCCCGACGGTTGTGATTATGTTTACGGCGACTCCAATGGCGATTCGCAAATCAATGTTGGCGATGCCGTGCATATGATAAGCTATATTTTCAAAGGCGGTTCAGCTCCCGATCCGATTGAAGCGGGCGACGCCAACTGCGACAATCAGCTCAATGTCGGCGATGCGGTATTCCTGATCAGCCATGTTTTCAAAGGCGGCCCCGCTCCCGACTGCGGCCCGCCCCGGTAAAAATTATTTCCGGTTAAAATCCACTCATTACCCAACCCCAAAAACACCGTTGCAAAATCGTTCCCAATAACGTAAATTGCCCGCGCGTAAATATGGCGAAAGTGGCGGAACTGGTAGACGCGCTGGATTTAGGATGCAATCAGGCTGATTCTCTAACCCGTTATCAATCAACGCAATCTGTTAACATTCAATGACTTAGTGCGGCTTTCGACTTGTTCCGATTTGGCCCAATTTGCCTCGTTTTGGACACACGATGGACACTATTTGGACACGCTGATTAGCATCAGAGGTGCGAAGATGACATGTGGACGACGGGATATTAAAAAATGCTAGGAAGGATAGTGAGCAAAACCGGCGTCACGACCAATCCTGCGCTTATCAGTAAAAGTCTTGTTTTTGTAGCAGAGTGCTCTTTTAGCTGCAGGGCAAAAACATCATTGTAATTCAGTTTGACCTGTGTCTCATTTTGTGTACCATCAGACGCAATTCCGGT
>JAAEQF010000374.1 GCA_024231695.1 FCB group bacterium | reverse complement strand
TACCCATGGAAACGGGCAAGAGATTAACCTATGCCGGAACAGACAGTTGGGAGGGGTATGGACGATATGTGAAAGGCGTGGGAATCGAAGTGGTGGATACCATCAACTGCCTCAAGGTCCTGGTAAGGGGGCATGGGAATACGGCCAATCCCAAAGACGACCCTGAGTGGTATGAGCTATGGCTTGCCCAGGACACGGACGGCGTGGTCTGGTTGCTCCGGATATATGACGCCCAAGACGATGCGACCACCACCTACGGGAAAGACACCCTGGTTGTCTGGATGCCGGCAGGCCCGGTTGCAGGGCAGCAGTTCAGGGTGATGGGAGATGAATACTGTGAGATCATGCAAACCGGGGTTATGGTCGAACTACTCGACACGGAACTCGATCCTTATATGGATTGCCTGGAAGTGATGCGGACAGACGGAGAATCCGACGTGGACATCCTGTATTTTGCCCCGGACGTGGGGAGCGTAAAGGAAGAATGGGATGACGCTTGGGCATTCAACGGATGGGAGATGACCGCCCCATT
>JAAEQF010000373.1 GCA_024231695.1 FCB group bacterium | reverse complement strand
TTGTCGACAGCACCTCAGGGGGTCGAAGAAACCACGAAGTCGCAGTCTCTAGGATGAGACCAAGAAGAAGCGACGAAGAAGAAAGAGAAAATTGCAGAAGCGAGAGATTCAACGAAACCAGAGCGAAAAGTCCTCCAATGGACAAGAGACGAGCTACTGAGCCAAAAGGAAATGGCCAGAAGATGCAGACTCCACGCTCTGGACGAAGCAGGAAAAATGGCATGGAATTGAAGCCACCCTCAAGCAAGAGCTCGACAAGCTTCGACTCTCAAGCAACCTTGCTTAATTCATGGTCAAATGGACCAGCAATCTCGCTACAAGACTCTGCTATCAAGATGAAAGGAATGCAGACGCCTAGAAGATTTGTTCCTGACCTGAGCGGATCGACTGTGTATCGAGGCTTAGGCGAAGGCGATGCTGGTGGATACCATCCACAGCCGATGGAGATGAACGACCAAGGAGCCACTGAAGACGACTTCATGCAAGCCAGCGAGCTGGACACAGGTCACAAGTACTTTCCAAGACAAAGATTCTCAAGAAAGAGCTTCAGGTTGGATATAAAGCCTTTCGATGGAAGAGAAATCTACAGAGACCTCGGTGCGAACTTCATCGCATGGGGAAGACAATTGATTGACAAAATGGTCAAAGGAGAGGAAGAAATGGGTCGCTGGTGGACCGAACAAGAAAAGTTGATGGTCCTCGGAGACAATCTGGCTGGTGAAGCAGCCAGATACTTCCAAGACAACAAGGACCTGTGGTGGAACACGTCCCAGAGCTACCAGTACGCGCTTGACCAACTGGCAATTGCCTATTCGGTGCGATTGC
>JAAEQF010000372.1 GCA_024231695.1 FCB group bacterium | reverse complement strand
CCAGGGCGACGCCAGCTCCCTCCTGGCGAGGTGTCTCGCTTCCGATCCGCCCACGGTGGCGGCGTTGACGCTGGCGATCGACTTCCTCGAGGAAGCTCGGAAAGCGGATCCGAAGTGGCGGGAGAAAGTGGACGACTTCGTCGCCAAGGGCGCCGAGAGCGACGACCCGGAACGCTTCCGACTGGCCGCGGAAACGCTCCTGGGACGACGGGTCAGAGACATGGTCGCGGTCGATGATACGACGTTCGTCGATCCGACGTACGTCACCCATGCGGAGTATCAGCTCTTTCTCGACGAGATGAAGGCTCAGGGCCGGTTCCATCAGCCTGATCACTGGACCCAGTGGCGGTTTCCGGCCGGGGAGGCACTGACTCCGATCGTCGGGATGCGGCCGTCCGACGTGCGCGCCTTTTGTGAGTTTTTGTCCAGGAGATACAACGCTTGGAACTTTCGGATGCCGGAGGCCGAAGAGTTGGGCTGTCGTGGTTTTCGTGACGACCGCAGAAGTGCCGCCCTCAAGATGCTGGGGTATTGGGCTGAATCCGCAGAAGATGCCGTCTTTGAGTTGGAAGGGGCTGATCTGACGACTCCGTCGAGTAGCTGTGTTCGGAACAGAGTCTTGAGCGATCTATCTGGCGTCAAAGTTCTCACCTTCGCCCACGCCCACGACCTCGACCTCGACCGTGCCCGCGTCCTCGCCCGCGACCTCGACCTCGACCTCGTCCGCGACCGTGCCCGCGACCGCGCCCGCGACCTCGCCCGGGACCTCGCCCGCGCCCGCGCCCTCGACCTCGACCTCGACCTCGCCCGCGCCCTCGCCCTCGACCGCGACCTCGACCTAGCCCGCGCCCTCGCCCTCGACCTCGACCTCGACCTAGCCCGCGCCCTCGACCTCGACCTCGACCTCGACCTAGCCCGCGACCGCGCCCGCGACCGCGCCCTCGCCCGCGACCACGCCCGCGCCCTCGCCCGCGACCACGCCCGTGACCGCGCCCGCGACCTCGACCTCGCCCACGCCCGCGACCTCGCCCGCGACCTCGCCCGCGCCCGCGCCCTCGCCCTTTTCATTGTGACATGTACATTTCGATCGAACAAGATTATTCGACGGTCTCATGTTGACGTGGAGGCGCTTGAAAAAGCTTCGTTTTCGGTGTACGTTTCTCTCATCAACCTGCATGGACGAATCAAAGGCGAGCTCCCCGCCATCGAAGGAATTCGCCTCGTCAAGGAACGCGCCACCCAATCGGCCGAATGATCGTCCTGGGTGGGTGCGGCTCTTTTGGAGCAGGCCCTGGGTCCGCGTTGCTCGAGTAGGGCGGGTTACTGCCACTAATTCGTTGAAGATAGATGAGATCGCCGTGGCCCTAAAAGAGCCGCACTTAAATCGAATGAGTTGCTGTTTTAGCGAATGAACGAGGAGATTTTCCGAGCACCACCCCCTGCTCTGGGAACTACTAGCTACAGCTTTCAAGAAAAATAGTTTT
>JAAEQF010000371.1 GCA_024231695.1 FCB group bacterium | reverse complement strand
GAGTCCAGCGACTCTGATGACTCTTCTGACTCTGATGAGAAGCCAGCTCCCAAGAAGGCTGCTCCTGCCAAGAAGGCCGCCAAGAAGCCTGTCGTCTCTGACTCTGACTCAGACTCCGACTCCTCTGATGTCGAGGTTGTCAAGGGAAAGAAGGTTGCTGCCCCTGCCAAGAAGGCCGCTAAGAAAGACTCCTCTGACTCTGATGACTCTTCCGACTCCGACGAGAAGCCAGCCCCCAAAAAGGCCGCTCCCGCTAAGAAGGCTGCCAAGAAGGACTCTTCCGACTCTGATGATTCTTCCGACTCCGACGAGAAGCCCGCCCCCAAGAAGGCCGCTCCCGCTAAGAAGGCTGCCAAGAAAGACTCTTCCTCCGACTCTGATGACTCTGATGATTCCGATGACAAGCCCGCTCCCAAGAAAGCTGCTGCCAAGAAGGCCAAGGACTCTGACTCCGATTCAGACTCCGAATCCGAAGAGAAGCCCAAGAAGAAGGCTGCCAAGAAGGACTCTTCTTCCGACGCTGAGGAGGATGATGGTCCCAAGGAGACCAAGGCTGCTACTGCCGCCGATGAGGAAGATGATGGTGAGACCCACGCTGAACTTTTCGTCAAATCCCTCTCCTTCGATACAACTGAGGAGAGCCTCAGAGCTCACTTCGAGCAGTTCGGTGAACTCACCAAGGTCAAGCTGATCATGTCTCAGGGCCGCTCCAAGGGTATCGGCTTTGTCGAATTCGCTTCCCGTGCTGACGCCAAGAAAGCTCTCGCCGAGTCCAACGGTGCTTGGTTAGACAACAGACAGATCAACCTCGAGTTCTCCGGTGCCAAGCCCGAGATGGGTGGTCCAACCAGTGGCCAGGCCGGTGAGGCTGACACTCTCTTCTGTGGTAACCTC
>JAAEQF010000370.1 GCA_024231695.1 FCB group bacterium | reverse complement strand
TCCGGCGATCTCGAGATCCTGACCCTGACCGAGACCGGCGCGAACACCGGCGTCTTCGAGGGCGCGATCCCGATGAGCGCCCAGACCTGGGCGCCGGGCAACGGGATCCTGGAGACCAGCGAAGATTACGATTCGCCCTTCATGTTCGACACCCTGACGGCGATCCATACCGACGGGCCGGACAGCTCGAGCACCGCGACCGCCACCACCCTCGGCTCACGCACCTGGTTCCTCGATGCCTACGGCGCCGTGACCTCGTCCTATCCCGTCGGCGCGACCGCCTACCTCCGGGTCGAGGACCACAACTACGGTCAGCCGGGCATCGTCGACAACGTCCCGGTGGTGGTGGGCACCTTCGACACCGGGGACTACGAAAACTTCTTCCTGGTGGAGACCGGTCCCGACACCGCCATCTACGAAGGCTCGATCCCCCTGGTCGAAAACCCCACCGGGAATCCGGTCGACGGCCAGCTGCAGGTGGTCTCCGGCGCGCGCATCGAG
>JAAEQF010000369.1 GCA_024231695.1 FCB group bacterium | reverse complement strand
TGTGTCCATGAGGTGTTCCACACAAAAACTGTCTTTTTCACACGCCTGCCCATGTAATCATACACAAATTTAACTTTTTTGTCACCGGCAGCAGGGGTTTCAGGTTCAACTGCAATAAGACGGTTTTCGGCATTGTATGTGTATTTTCTGCCGGAGTAATCTGTCATATTGCCATCATCGTCATATGCCGGGTTTTTAATCTGCCCATCAGTTGTATGATCATACTGGTTAAGTTTATTTGTATTGTATGTGTTTAACAGGGTGTGTTCTATTGCTGTTTTCCTGTTTCCAATATTGTCATATGTATAAATCCTTGTTTCAGGATCGACTGGCATGCTGGTATTTGTGGTGTCTGTTCCGAGATACCGGTTAGAACCGATTAGTTCACTGCGGTTATTATAACCATATTTACTGAACGCATCCTGTGAAAATGCGGTTCCTGTGTTTTCAACAAAGGTTCTCCTGCCAATGTCATCATATGTATATTTATACTGTGAGATCAGGGGACTGGTAATCCCGGGAGATTCGTTTTTCACAATTGTTTTCAGATTGCGCTCTGGTTCATACAGGTATGTTGTCACAATATCATTAGTCACTCCGGATCCGATTTCAAGTCTTTGGATAAGGTTGGATTTTGGAACATAATAATATGTGGCTGTTTTCTGTGAGCCTGCAGTATTATGAGAAACACTTTTAAAACGGCCTGTTTTGTTTTCATAGCCATATGTCACATCATAATCGGTTCCCATGTAAAAACCAGTTGAACGTCCATATGTGTCATATTTCCGTGTCACTGTCCTGTTGTACAGCCCGGAACCGGAAAATGATGCATCCTGTGTTATACTGACGTAATTCAGATCAAGAGTCTCAGGACTATAATTAAAGGTCCGGGTTCCCACGGCATCTGTTATTGTTTCCTGGCGTCCGAGGCGGTCATATGTGAATCCGATACCTGGTGTTGCATCAGTATAGTTAATATTCAGCAGTTCGGCAGTATTCGGATCATATTTATATGTTGTTACAATGCTGCCGCTTCCACGCGCCCATGTCCTGGTTTTAAGTCTTCCGCCAGGTTTGTAGGTGTATGAGACGCTTTTGTTTT
>JAAEQF010000368.1 GCA_024231695.1 FCB group bacterium | reverse complement strand
TAGCGCGCAGGGCGGGCCCTGTTACTGCACAGGGCCGGCCCTGTCACTGCACACTGCCAGCCCTGTTGCTGCACAGGGCCAGCCCTGTTGCTGCACAGTGCCGGCCGTGTTACTGTACTTTGATGGCGCTGTTGCTGCACTGGATCAGTGCTGGCCACCGTACGGAGCACCAGGTAGTTATTCAGATTGATTTATCATGGTGAGGTAGTCTAGTCATTCAAGTCACCAAAACAGCGTGGTCAGTAAGACGTGGGTTCGATTCCCGCCGATGGCGTTTTTACCCGTTCCCAGTGGCGCGCACGTGCTGCTGCGCGGTGGCGGCCCTGTTACTGCACAGTGCCCCGGCCCTGTTACTGCACAGTGCCCCGGCCCTGTCACAGCAAGTGCCGGCCCTGTTACTGCACAGTGCCGGCCCTGTTACTGCACAGTGGCGGCCCTGTTACTGCACACTGCCGGACCTGTTACTGCACAGTTCCGCGCCCCTGTTGCTGCACAGTGCCGGCCCAGTTACTGCACAGTGCCGGCCCAATCACTGCACACTGCCGGTCATGTTACTGCACAGTGCCGGCCGTGTTACTGCACAGTGCCGTCCCTGTCACTGCACAGTGCCGGCCCTGTTACTGCACAGTGCCGCGTCCCTGTTACTGCACAGTGCCGCGCCCCTGTTACTGCACAGTACCGCGCCCCTGTTACTGCACAGTGCCGCGCGCCCTGT
>JAAEQF010000367.1 GCA_024231695.1 FCB group bacterium | reverse complement strand
CCGGCCAGCCTGAACCGTTCCGCTACATACAAGGCCGTATGGATTTTTTCCCCTCGGGGCGGAAAGGAGGGGAAGACATGGACCGGGGTATGGGGGAAACAGGATTTGAGGTTCTCGCGGATCCATCCCTCTTTGTCCTTGAAAAAGGCGACCACCAGGTCTGCATGGGACACGGGCAGGCCTTTGTCATCAGGCCTTTCCATAAAAAGCCTGTGCCAGCCCGGGCCTTCCAGATCCATGGGGCGATGGACATGGTCGGCGATAAAATCGAGCCCAGGATAACGGCCCACAAAGGTGATGGACGCCTTTGCCCTGAGCTGAACCAGGGCAGGCAAAACCATGAGGGTGTCACCCAGGGCGCCCGGTCGAATGGTCAGAAGATCCACGGGAACCCCTTACCGGACAGGCGATGCAACCACCAGGATGACGAGATCTTCCGGGCCAATGTTCAGGAGACTATGGCTGGAGCCGGTGGGTATCCATGTTGCATCGCCCGGCCCCACCTGCCGGGCTTCCTCGTCGACGTGCATTTCACCCGATCCGTTCAATACAAAATAGATTTCCTCCATGGGGTCCACGTGGGCTTCGATTTCCTTCCCGGGCCCCAGCCTGGCAATGGCCAGGAAACCGATCTCTT
>JAAEQF010000366.1 GCA_024231695.1 FCB group bacterium | reverse complement strand
GCGATCCAATTGAGCCGATGTCACATAACCCGCATGTTCGATCCGATGGCGATGGTCTTCCCAAGGTGTGCTTAAGACTGCCGCCTCAATAGCGTCCATCGTCATGTCAATAGCCCGGTCGCCTATGGCATGGGTGCAAACCCGAAGTCCGGCCCGGTGACATCGAATCAGTTCGTCAGTTAATTGTTCTTGTGTAACTCTGCTTATGCCCAGGTTTTCCGGATCGTTCTCGTAAGGTTCATTCAAGGCGGCGGTGTGTGAGCCCATGGCGCCGTCGGTGCCCAATTTGACGCCGGTGACGTAAAGCATCTCTTTCCAGCCAAAACCGGTTTTAAGTCCCTGACGAGACAGGTCGCTCGTAGCATACCCTCCATATGGCGCCATACCGTCGAGCATCATACCGATCCGAATGTTCAATTTGCCGGCGGCTAATATTTTTCGACCTGTGCAATTAGAAATCTAATAAAAAATCATTGAGTTATTTACAAGGTTAGGAAAAAATATCGAAAAAGTGCAAAAAGTGCGGGACAAATGATTCAATTTATGAGATTGTTTGATGGATTCTTGTAACATAACCAAGAAAGGAGCCATCAGATGAGCAAATACAAGGTCAAGGTTAAAATAGAATTTGTTGAATGTGACGATCAAGATATGCATGCGCCATTAGAAAAAAACGACGGAAGCTTTGAAATGATTATCGATGGGAACGATGCTATCAGTATCGATAAAAGTGAAAAAGCCGTATTGGCAACCGCTTATCCATCTATTCGGGAAACTTTATCCAAACACCTTGAACAAATGTCAAAAAAAAATCCTTGAAAAAGCAAAAGCTCAAGAAATAGAGACGGTTAAAGATGGGTATAAAGTTGATGGTGAAGTGGGTCGCTTTTATTTTGCCACCCATCGTGTAGAAGGCGATAACATCGATTATAATACTGCTGTCGATGTATTTCCAGCGCTTCACGCCAAGGGGTGGTATCGAACGTATGGCTTTAAAGAAATTGCAATGATACTTGGAGATGTAGAACAATCCTATAGAAAAACCACCGAGCTAATCAACCGTATTCGGTATCAACAAGTGGGCGGTACGTCCTATCGTACGCTTCAGGCCAATACGGAGCAAGAAGGAGCGCAAATTATCGACTATTTGAGAAAAAAGACAGTCAATATTTTTAACAGGCATAAGTTCTCAGAAGACGGCGCTTATACCGGCAATCCGGAAGATCTGGCTTCGATAACGGCGAAAACGCTGCCAAATGATACCATCATGGAAACGGCGGTGAATCTTGGGAGTGGATATTCACCGGAGGATCTTCTCAACAATCCAGTATGTATTGAAGATCCTTTAAAAAGTGTCAACATTTCCATTGATGATGTATGCGTCAAAAAACAAAGCGAAGAGCGAGGTTGTACTGCTGCCGCGGGTGAAAAAAAAGGCAAAAAATATGTTCGTAATACAGTGACGCGCGTTGATAAGGATAACAAAAGCTATTCAATAGTTGGTGCTGGCATGAAAGTAACCATTGGCTATTTGATTGCTTTTTTGCTTTCCAATCGACTGCTGGGGTGTCGTTTCCAGTTTTTTACCGATGGCCATAAGGTGCTAAACGATACTATTTGTAAAACTTTCGCTTGGTATCCCAATTTCGGAATTATCTTAGATTGGTTTCACCTGGTTAAAAAATGCAAAGAGCAGCTGAGTATGGCCCTGAAGGGTCGATTAATAAGAAACGAGATCCTTAGAGAAATGATGCCTTTTTTATGGCACGGGCTCACCGATCGGGCCATTGCAGTGTTAGAGCAAATCGACTCTGAAAAAGTCAAGGATCGCGAAAAGCTTACCAAGCTGATTGATTACCTGATTAGAAATCTGGGAATGATCCCTTGCTACGCGCTCCGCAAGCATCTTGGTTTAAAGAATTCAAGTGCTATTGGTGAAAAGATGAATGATGTGCTAGTCTCTTCGCGTCAAAAACACAATGGTATGAGTTGGTCAAAAAGAGGTTCTCTCGCCTTAGCGTCCTTAACTGCAGTTAAACGCAATGGTGAAAGTCAATCATGGCTCCAAAAGAGAAAACTGAAATTTAAGTTAGCCGCTTAATTATATGCGGCTTTCCTAACTGCACAGCTCGAAAATTTTTCTAATCCGTATGTCGTCTTTTACTTGACGTAAAATCCGTGCTTCGTGTATTGCATACAAATGAATAATTCGGTACAAAATTTCGGTTCGGCAATATTTTAAAAATTTAGGAGGAAACCCATGCAAAACGTGTATATTGTGTCCGGATGTCGGACAGCCGTCGGCGATTTTGGAGGAGCGTTTAAAACTCAATCGGCCATCGATTTAGGAGCCGCGGTTATCAAAGAGGCGGTCAAACGGGCCGGAGACTTCCCACTAGACATGATCGACGACGTAGTTTTAGGCTGCTGCATTCAGAAGCAGAATGAATTGACCGTAGGCCGTTTGGCCGCGCTAAAGGCGGGACTGCCTTTCTCGGTTCCCGGAACCACAATCCAAAGGAACTGCGTATCGGCCATGCAAGCCATAGTGTACGGTGTCCATACCATCATGGTGGGGGACGCAGATGTCATCGTTGCCGGCGGCACGGAGGCTATGAGTGACGCACCGTATTTCATCGACGGTGCGCGGTGGGGCCTACGCCTGCAGAGCACGGAGTTGCAGGACGGCGTCTTCAAAGCCCTTACCGACGCTTACAGCGGTTTGATTATGGGTATGACAGCCGAAAATGTAGCCGCCAAATGGAATATTTCCCGCGAGATGCAGGACGAGATCGCGCTTCGCAGCCACAACAACGCCGAGGCGGCCATCAAGGCCGGGAAGTTCAAGGATGAAATCGTGCCCTACGATGTCCCGCAACGGAAGGGTGATCCCAAAGTGATCGATACCGACGAACATCCGCGAATGGGGCTGATCATGGACGATCTGGCGAAATTGAAACCCGCCTTCAGTAAAGACGGCACGGTCACGGCCGGCAATGCTTCGGGTATCAATGACGGCGCTGCGGCCGTGGTGCTGATGAGTGAAACCAAAGTAAAGGAGTTGGGCGTCAAACCCATCGCGCGCATGGTCTCCCAGGCCGTGGCCGGCGTCGAACCGGAACTCATGGGTTACGGCCCTGTGCCGGCTACCCAGAAAGCTTTGGAGCGAGCCGGTATGGCCCTTTCGGATATCCAGCTTATCGAGTGCAACGAGGCGTTCGCTGCTCAGTACTGCGCCTGCGAAAAACTTCTGGGGTGGGAACGGGATATCGTCAACGTCAATGGCAGCGGTATCGGTCTTGGCCATCCGGTGGGGTGCACCGGGGCGCGCATCGTTATTACCCTGCTCCACGAAATGGCCCGACGTGACCTGACCGTGGGCCTGGCAACGGCCTGCGTTGGAGGTGGTATGGGGCAGACCACCATTTGGGAACGTGTTTAAAAGGAAAATTCATGACGGATCAAACGCCTACGCCTATAATTCCTCTTTCCGAGGAACTCGCGGCATCAAAGCCGGCATCGATTGAGACCAAGGAAAAAAATGCCGCGATTTTAAATTCG
>JAAEQF010000365.1 GCA_024231695.1 FCB group bacterium | reverse complement strand
GGGAAAAAACACCGATGCGGTCGTGCTGGATTTGGCCGGTACCAAAGCTGAAATCCTGAAAGCGGTTGCCAAAGTCATGCCCGGCGGTAATTATATCAGCGGTCATCCAATGGCCGGCAATGAAAAAACAGGACTGGCCGGAGCCGAAAAAGGTAAATTCAAAAAGGCCGCTTTTGTTCTGATCCCCCACCGGGGCACGAGAAAAGTTTGGCTTGAGAGAATCACTCAGTTGATCCGCAAACTCGGAGCCCGGCCGATTATTATGAAGGCCGAGGAGCATGATCGCTTGATTGCATTGACCAGCCATCTCCCTTATGCCCTGGCGCTGGGGCTTATGAATCTGGCCGGAAAAAAGGGTATGAGAAATAAACATTTTGATGATCTTGTGGGTGGAAGTTTTAGGGGCGCAACCCGGGTAGTTCAATCGCCGACCGACCTTACTCTGGACATGTTTCTCACCAACAAATCCAATGTGACTTCCGCCATAGATGGTTTGATTGATGAATTGAAGACATTAAAAAAGTATGTGCGTACAGGCAATGATAGGGAACTTCGAAAAATTATCAATAAATCAAAAGTCAATCGTTCAAAATTATAGAACCATCCGGACCGAACTCCCCTCTCATCGTAACAACAAAATCAATTTACAAAGCAGTCGCTTACACCAGCCAACTGACCAGACGCGGATGATTCTTGATTATGTGCCGGCCATTGTGGGGCACCACTCGAGCGGTAAGACCAAGACGTCCCGAATGGGTGCAAACCATATCGACCTGATATATATGCGATCCATCCTCGTTTGATTTTTCCAGCGAGGCCGTGAAAACTTCACCGTCCACGATCTCATCGCGGGCATTAAGATTACCTCGCATCACTTCGACCCTAATGTCATCGGGCGAAAGATCGCCGAGATAGACCTGGATTTTCACCATCATGGTTTGTCCGACGCTCGTCGATCCATTCAAATTCGGCATATCCAGAGTCGAAACCGAGACCTTGTTCCAATCGTTGATAATCCGTTTATTCCAGACAGCCACATCTCGGGTCAAACCGTATTCTCTCTCAACCAGACTGTCATGAGCCTGAATAGCCGGGATATAGGTCTGCTCGGTGTATTCTCTCAGCATGCGGTGCGAGGAAAACTGTTTACCGCCCATGATAATCGACGCTTTCATCATTTTTATCCAGTCGTGGGGATAATTATCGCGGCGGTTGTAGAAAGTCGGGATGACATCGTGTTCCAGGATATTATATAAAGCCTGCGATTCGACGTAATCCTGCTCTTCCTTTGACGAAAAATCGGTCTGCCCGCCGATTACCCAACCGGTATCGGGCGATGATCCCTCCACCCACCAGCCATCGAGGATGGACAGATTCAGGGCGCCATTGAGCGCTGCTTTCATACCCGAAGTACCGGAGGCTTCCTCCGGCCGGCGTGGTGTGTTCAGCCAGACATCCACTCCGGATACCAGCCAACTGGCCAGATCGAGATCATAGTTTTCCAAAAAGACAATTTTATGCCTGAATTCTTCGCGCTGAGCGATATGGACGATCGATTTGATAATTTCCTTGCCGTAATTATCTTTGGGGTGAGCTTTTCCGGCCAGGACAAATTGGACCGGTCGCTTTTCGTCGGAAACGATTTTCTTGAATCGCTCCAGATCGGAAAAAAGCAAGTAGCCGCGTTTGTAAGTGGCAAAGCGCCGCGCGAAACCGATGGTCAGAGCATGCGGATCAAGAATCTCCTCGGTTCGATTCAGCTCCTGGCGGGAACGACCCTTGGCTGTAATCTGCGCTTTGAGTCTTTCCCGCGTTAGAAATACCAGTTGTTCACGACGATGTTGATGGGCCCGCCATAGTTCGCTGTTGGGAATCCGGTTGATATTGTCCCAAACGGTCGGGTCTTCGGGTTGCTCCTTGTAACGCGGCCCCAGATAGGTTTCATACAACTCGCCCAGATTGGGGGCGATCCAGCTATGCGTATGGACACCGTTGGTGATGGCCGAAATGGGAACCTCGTCGTCGGGGAAACCGGGCCAGACATGTTTCCACATCGACCGGGAAATCTGTCCGTGTAATTGCGAGACACCGTTGGCGAAAGCCGACAACCGTAACGCGCCGATGGTTAGGGAAAAAGGCTCTTTTTCGTCATCGACAATTCTTCCCAGTTTCGCCAAATCGGCGAACGATAATCCCAAATCTCCGGCCATGGCCGTGAAATATTTTTCCATCAGTTTGATATCAAACTGCTCGTTGCCGGCCGGGACCGGCGTATGGGTGGTGAAGACATTGGTGGACCAGACCAGTTCGCGAGCCTCGTCATACGACAACCCTTCATTATGCATCAACTGCCGTATCCGCTCAAAACAAAGAAACATCGAATGTCCTTCGTTGAGATGATACGCTTTGGGTTTGTGCCCCACCGCGGCCAAGGCCCGGACGCCGCCGATACCGAGTAATATCTCTTGACGAATGCGAGTGTCCTTGTCTCCGGCATATAGACGATGAGTTATTTCACGGTGCATGGAGGGATTCTCGGGGATATTGGTATCAAGCAGATACAGAGGCACTCGGCCGACCTGCACTCGCCAGATCTGAGCCCACACTGGGGAATCGCCGATATCGACCGAAATTTTGATCGGTTCGCCGGCATCGTTTTTTTCCAACACTACCGGCATATTATACCAGTCGTTTTCGGTGTACGATTCGGTCTGCCAGCCGTCGGCGTTGAGCGTCTGGCTGAAATACCCATAACGGTACAAAAGCCCCACAGCTACCAGTGGAATGCCCATATCCGAGGCGGTTTTCAGATGGTCACCGGATAAAACTCCCAGACCACCGGAATAAATCGGCAAAGAAACATCGAGTCCGAACTCACAGGAAAAATAAGCGATCGTTGCATCGCGGCAAACCGGATAACGGATTTCAAACCATTTCTTCTGGGCCATATAATTGTTGAAAGCCTCATACACGCGCCCCAAATGAGCCACGAACGATTCATCATCAGCGGCTTTGCGCAGTTTTTCCTGAGAGATGAGAGCCAGCGTCTGGACCGGGTTTTTATTGCACTTTTCCCAGCATTCCTCGTCGAGACGACGGAACAATTGCTGTAAATCCGGCGACCAGGAATACCAGACATTCTGAGCCAGTTCCTGAAGGTGATTGATACGTTCGGGCAGAGACGGCAGAACCAGGAGCGGTTTTATTTTCATCGTTTTTTCCCTGTTATCCGGCCCAATCCATTTGGACCGGCAATTTCCCTTTTTATACGAAGCCGGGCGGTCAATTATAGCCGCTGCGGTCGCAATTCCGGAGGAACATTTGTTCTAACCTATTAATTATCGGCATCTTTGCCGACTTTCCTTATTATACCCCGGCAAACGACATATACTCGATCCGGCCTCAAAAATCTACATAAAGATGGATTTTGTTGCAATTGGAAAAGAATACTTTAATAGAGGCTCACAATAGTCATATCACATATGCTCATTTCTCGGATTGCCATAGCCGCAAGCGCTTCGTAACTTCAGAAGATGGCAAAAAACTGTTGGAAACAGATATCTTCTTGAGACTGTTATTTGCTTCTAAATTGGATAAAAGATTTCGATCCACCATCTCATCCAGAACCCAAAGAGTACCATGACACCTGAGCCCATTGTTTAATGCTATGGTCCGTAGCTTGCGATCACCAGTCAACAAAATTGCACCCAAGCGCTTCGCCAGTACAAATGCAAACAAATCTGCAATTCGTTTTTCTCCATGCTTACCTGCCAAGTCGTATACTCTTGCAACTTCTTCTGAGCTGTGACTTTCAGTCTTGGCTCCATACCTCTCTATTAACTCTTTGGTCAATCCCTTTTCATCATTAATTTCTTCAACTTGAACATCAGAGATATGCACCTCAGCTTGCATCCCAAAGAATCTATGTAAAACATCTCCATTATACAGATCAATCAATACACAGACATCAACCACCAACATATCCAAGATTATCCCCTTCCCTACTTGGATGAATCAATTCACGCAGGGTTGATATTGATATATTTAGAAGTTCTGCCGCTTTCGCCTCAGAAACCATATTCTCACGAAGTGCGCGATATACTTTTCTTTCCATGCGCTTAGGTTTTTCACGATTAACAAGTTCTCCTGGCTCTTTTTTCCGCCATCCCCTCTTGCCAAAATCTATCATTATTGACGTATAGAACGATTTTGAGATTATTCCGACATCAAATGCACGCCTAATCCAACATTGAATACTAACGCCGTATTTAAGCTTTAGGTCAATAAGTTCCCTAATAAGGAAGGAATGTCGGTGTCGGCCTAATTCCTTCATAACCGTATCTCTCGGCAATAAAAACGCACCAGCAAATCGATTGGCAATGTTTTCACCATTAAGATGTTGGGCATAATCTCCAATCATTAGATGACCTAATTCATGCGCTATGGTGAATCTTTGACGATCTCCGGGCCACTCTCTGGCTATGCAGACGACCGGCGTATTATTGTTTACAAATGCAGAGCATCCATCAAATTGTTCATCCTCAATACTGGTAATTACGATCTTCACGCCTTTTTCTTCAATCTCCTCAACCAAAGAACTGATAGGCCCCATCCCCAATTGCCATGAGTTTCTTAAGCTGATTGCTGCATCCTCAACATCTTCCAAGCTTTCAAGTTTTTGGCTGAAGCATCTTGGCTTTTTGAAGTTAATTCTGTCATATGGAGATAATTCCTCTACCTGCACGTACCGTTCGAGAAACTCAAGCGCCTTCGCCAATATTGTTGCTTGTTTTTTCTTACCCAATCTACTTCGTTTCCGAAAATTTGCGCTACTAAGCGATACAACACTCTCTCGGAAAAAGTAATCAATACTCACATTCAGGGCTTTGGCCAAAGCAATCAAAACAGGCGAACTTGGGACGTCAAAACCCTTTTCATATTTCTGTATGGCTGAATGGGAAACTTTTACTATTTCAGCCAAACCACGCAAGGACAGACCCGCACCCTTGCGAGCATATTTTATTCTATCACCAATCATGGTTACACCTCCATCGGTTTACAAAATACCGAAATTTTTCAATATTGTCAACCATTATTTATATCGGAAAGTTCCAATGGAATTCAATATTCTCCAAGAAATATTAAGCGCTTTATCGCCAAAATTGAGAATCTGCCACATTACGGGCAATATTTCGTTATATTAAGATAGAGTATGTTCGAGATCGGTAATGACAACTTGGCCGAGGCGAACGAGTTATATGGCACTTAAATCAGCGATAGAGTGGACGGAATCAACGTGGAATCCGGTGACCGGATGTACCAAAGTCAGCGCCGGATGCAAGAACTGCTACGCCGAACGAATGGCCAGACGACTTCAGGCCATGGGATCACCCAATTATTCCAACGGTTTCAAGGTCGCCCTGCATCCCGATTCACTTAAACAACCACTAAAATGGAAAAAACCACAACTGATTTTCGTCAATTCCATGAGTGACCTGTTTCATAAATCCGTACCCACGGAATTTATACAACAGGTGTTCGATGTAATGAATCAGGCGTCTCATCATCAATATCAAATTCTGACCAAAAGATCAAAGCGACTATTGGCCCTCGACAATAAGCTGAACTGGTCCAGTAATATCTGGATGGGTGTTTCGGTTGAAAATAGCCGGGTTGTCGAGCGAATAGATGATCTGCGCCAAATCAGGGCCAATATCAAATTTCTTTCTCTCGAACCTTTGTTAGGGCCACTGCCCAACCTGAATCTGGACAATATCGATTGGGCCATAGTTGGTGGCGAATCCGGCCCTCATTCGAGACCGATGGACCCCGATTGGGTAGTCGATATCAGAAATCAATGTCTGTCGGCCAAAGTACCATTTTTTTTCAAGCAATGGGGCGGTTTCAACAAAAAGAAAAACGGCCGCGAGCTTGAAGGGCGTACCTGGGATGAAACACCGCCGCAGATCAATCAAGTAATTGCCGCTTAATTTTTATCGCGAATTTTTGCGAATTATCGACACAATCTCCCCCATTTCACCGTATATTAGCATCCAACATGTTTGAGACCGCGAATGAAAACCTGGCCGAGCGGATTATCCTGGTCGGAACCGCTCTGGGGAAAATGACCCGCGAGGAAGCCGAGTACTCACTTGATGAACTCGCTCGCCTGATCGATACCGCCGGTGGTATCGAAGTCGGCCGTTTCCTGCAAAAACGAACCCGCCCCGATGGAGCTTTCTTTGTCCGCAAGAGAAGCGTGGAAGAACTGGCGGGGAAGATCGAGGAAACCGAGGCCGATCTGGTCGTTTTTGATCATCTTCTCT
>JAAEQF010000364.1 GCA_024231695.1 FCB group bacterium | reverse complement strand
TGGTGAGCCGCGTGCTTCGCGGAAGCTATATCGAGGAGATCCGCATGCCCCTGGGGAAAGGACTCGCGGGCAATGTGGCGGCCACCGGGAATACACTGAATATAGCGGACGCCTACTCGGACAGCCGATTCAATCCGGAAATCGACCGCATCACCGGGTCCCGCACCAGCTCCATTCTCACCGCTCCCATGCATGACCCGGACAGGAAAATCGTCGGCGTCATTCAACTGCTGAACAAAGAGGGCGGCGGAATGTTCACCAGCGAGGATGAAGAGTTTGTCAGGGCCATGAGCGTCCACGCCTCCATCGCCATCCGAAATGCCCGGATCGCGGAAAGAATGGTCCGCAACGAGTCCCTGTCTGCCGTGGGCAACCTCGCCGCCAGGATCATTCACGACATCAAAAGCCCCATGACCGTCATCCGGGGCTACGCCCAGATCCTCTCCAACCTGTACCCGGACGCGGAGGGCCAGGAATACCTCCAGGCAATCGAAACGCAGATAGACCGACTGGTCGACATGACGCAAGAGGTGCTCGATTTTGCACGTGGGAAGATCGATCTGAGATTTTCGAACGAATACCTCTCCACGTTTTTCGGCAACCTTGTCGATAGCATGAAAAAGGATCTGTCGGAGCGGAATATCGACGTGAAAGTGAAACTCCCGGATGACAAAGCGTCCGCGATTTTCGATCGGAGTCGCATTACGCGAGTTTTCTACAATCTTGTCAATAACGCCAGGGAGGCCATGCCGGAAGGGGGGGTGCTTGAAATCGACGTTCGGGTCCGTCAATCGAACTGGGTCCTGAAAATCGCGGACACCGGCGTGGGAATTCAGTTGGCGAATCTCCAGAGAATCTTCGAGCCTTTCGCCTCCTATGGCAAGGCCCATGGCACGGGGTTGGGCCTGGCCATTACCTCCAAGGTGGTGGAGCAGCATTCCGGCTGCATTGGCGTGGAGAGCAAAGAAGGAAAGGGGACCTGCTTTACGTTGACGATGCCCCAAATCCCCAAAGTGTAATTATCTTCACGCACAAATGTAAGAATTGCATGATTAATCTTTTTGCTGCCTCCCTCTTCCATGACTACCCCTTCCAGGCCACCTTTCAAGACAAATAAAGGCTGCGAGTATGCCCTATACAACATCCCCCCATCGACAGGCCTCCTCTGCTCTATAACTACCCTTACATAATCTTCTGATCCATTGATTGTATAAGTGGCCGCTTTTGCGTTACTAACCGATTCCAAGGGATCATGGTGTTAGCGGCTGTGTGAAAATGCTATAAAAATGGCGGTTTAAAAATGCAATGTGAAGAGTTTAAAAAAGCCGCTGGAACAGCTTAGCCCCAGCGGCGGATTGGCACATCTGATTTAGGATTCGATCATTTCCTTCATCCGGAAGCTTTTCCCTTCAATGACCACGGTTTCTGTATGGTGCAATAAACGATCAAGCAGTGCTGAAGTGAGGGTGCTGTCGTTGTTGAAGATTTCAGGCCAGTCCTTGAAGGCCCGATTAGAGGTAATGATAAGAGATCCTTTTTCATAGCGGTGGCTGATGATCTGGAAGAGAAGATCGGCTCCCAGCTTGTCGATTGGCAAATATCCGAGTTCGTCAAGAATGAGAAGTTCCGGTTTAAGATATTTTTTCAGTTCATTTTTCAGGCGGTCCGCGGCTTTCGCCGCGGCCAGGTTGTTAATCACATCAATGGCGGATGCAAAAAGAACTGAATGCGATTTGAGGCACGCTTCATACCCGAGAGCCGTCGATAGATGTGTTTTTCCAAGACCTACGCCACCTAATAATATAACATTACTCTTGCTTTCGATGAATTTAAGCCTGAACAAATTTTGGATCTGAGGCCGATTGATTTTTTTGGGCCAAGTCCATTTGAACTGCTCCAGGGTTTTAATTTGAGGAAAATGCGCTAGACGGATACGCCGCTGTATGGACCTATCCCGCCGTTGTTTGGCTTCTTCATCTATTAATTCGGCCAGGTATTGTACGTGGGTCCACTGATTTTTCGCGGCGCGAGCTGCCAATGATTCAAAATTTTCAAAGATGGAATTGAGCTTCAGATAGTTGAGTTGCTTCTCAAGCAACGGCTTGTTTTCGAAGATTTCATTCATAGCAATCCTTTCATCTATCTTTTTTTCTTAGTTTAAAGTTTTGTTGTAGAGGGCAATATCCGGCTTCTCTATGGTAAGATCAAGCAAGTCTTCCCGACGTGTCAGCTGCAAGGCGCTCGGCTCTGGCAGCTTTCTGGATTTCTGTTCCAAGAGGTTAGCGATGTATTCTCTTGAGAAAGCTTGAAAGGTGAATGCGTCCCACATGGCCCTGGCCACGGGTTCGGCGCCATATATCTCGCTCAAACCCACGATTTTTCGGATATGGTGGGTGGGATTCATACGGCGCTGTCCAAGTTGTTCATTATATTCATGCGCCTTTGGAGACAGTTGTAGAAAGCGCATGAATATTTTTTGATCTCTTGCTTTTTTGCGCTGGGCCAGCAGCTCTTTCGGATGATCCGGGTTTTCCTTGTCTTCTCGCCGGCCGTAGGATCGGACATGACGGGCGATCAGGTTCTCCCGATGATAAATGCAGAGTCGGTCGGGATACGTCTTGAGGGTGAGACGGGATCCGGCGTATTCAGCAGGAACGGAGTAGCGGTTCGTGCCCAGGGTGACGCGAAACTGTTTCGAAGCCCTGACCTGGGTGATCGTTGCAATGTCATGAGGATGAGACGGCAGGGGAGTCAGGCTGTTGCACTCCTCCTCAAACATTTCCAACGGCTTTTTCCCGGTCTCTCCATGGACGCGGACGTTGGCCACGGTGTCCATCCAGTTTTCGGCAGCGGGATTCAGGATGTTGAAATCCGGAATATCCATTCCGGCCAGCAGATTCTTTTTGACATAACCGACGCCGTTTTCAACACGACCTTTTTCATTGCCTTTGCCCACACCGCATGGAGCGATGGTAAAACCATAATGATTGGCAAAATCAAGATATTTGGGATTGAAAACCGGGTCGTGTCCGATAATCCGTCTTAAAACGGCGGATTTCAGGTTGTCGACCATGATCTTTCCGGGGACGCCCCCAAACCGGTGGAAAGCGTTTTGATGACAACCCAGAAAATGCTCCATTGTCTGGGATACGGTGAATTCGACATACATTAACCTGCTGTAGCACAGGACCATTACGAAAAAAGAGAGCCTTCGCGAGGCTTCTCCCACCGGGACGGATCCGTATGAGCCCCAATCGACCTGGGCGCATTCACCCGGCGCGAAGGACAGCTTGAGAAACGGTTTTGCCCGGCGAGGTCTTATCTTGCGTACATACTCTTTGATAATGGAGTATCCACCGTCGAATCCATCCTCCTTAATACGCTGGAATATCTGGACCGCCGTGTACGGATGGGTTTCCAACATTCGGATGATAACATCTTTGAAAGGATCGAGCTTACTTGGACGATGAGACGATTTTCTAGGACGATATTCTTTTTCATCAACCCATTTTTG
>JAAEQF010000363.1 GCA_024231695.1 FCB group bacterium | reverse complement strand
GACCTTGGCTTCCACTCCCTGGTCTACCTGGCTCAGGCCCTGGGTCCCCGGCTCACCGGCTCCCTCGAGCTCAACGTCTTCTCCTGCGGCGTCCACCCGGTGAACGACGGCGATGCGCTGCGGCCTCTGCGCGCCACGGTGGTTGGTCCGGCGAAGCTGATCCCGCTGGAATACACCGCCATCGCCTGCCGCCACTTCGATCTCGCCCTGCCGCCGTCTGGGAGCAAGCGTGAGGAGGCTCTGCTCGGACTCCTGAGCGGCGAGCTGCTCACCGCGCCGGACGCGGACGAGGTAGCCTACCGCGAGGCGCCATCCGTCCCCCAGGGGATGGAGCGGCGGATCCGCGCCTGGCAGCGCCAGCCGTTGGCGGCGCCGGCGCCGGCGGAGGCCGGGCTGCTGCGGGGCGGGGTCTACCTGATCACCGGCGGTCTCGGCGGCATCGGTCTCGCCGTCGCCGAGCACCTGGTGACCACCTCCTCGGGGGCGGCACGGCTGGTGCTGGTGGG
>JAAEQF010000362.1 GCA_024231695.1 FCB group bacterium | reverse complement strand
TCCGGCGCCTGGGCGGCGATACAGGGGAGACCGGTTCGATTACCTATGAATTCGGCCGTGTCCTCGCCCCAACCGTATTTGCCACATAGGAAAATCGAGTTGATTAACCGTGTTGAATCTTGGGCACCGTAGAGATCGAGAAAGGTAGTTAATTCCTCCCCGATGGCATCTATATTGGCGATACCGGCCTGGCCCTCGCCCGCGGCTTTGGGTTGGGTTACAAACTGCTGGAAAAACTCGAGATAACCGTTATGTACGAATACAGCCAGGCTCTGCTCACCATCAAGATAAATAATTAGGTTGCGCTGGTCGGGTTTCACTCCCTTGTGTCCAAGGAGCAGCCGGGACAGGTGATAGGGTAGAAAATTGACCTGACCTATTTTTATTCCTGCCGACTTGAAACTGGAATAGAGAGTGTTGATTATCTCGTTATCCGCGGCAATGATATTGACATCCAGATTAGCCGCGGACTTATTCTTGATCCGCCCAACGATATCGTAATGGACGGCGCACTTGGAAAAATCGAACGGAAAAAGTTTATTGCCTTCCCAGGCAATAGCCTGAGAGAGTTCCGCGGCCGGCATATCCGGTAGATTTATGCGTCGGAAACCGACGCCGCGCATCAGTAGACCGACATTAACCGGAATCCGTTGTCGCTTCTGTTTTTGAAGAAAGTCGATGACGATGGTCGTAGCCTGATTAATCCATTCTATGGGACCGGCTTGGTTATCGGATTCCAGAGGAAATGATTGCACCCGTATGATTGTAGTCTTGGCTCCGATTCCGCGGGCCAGACAGAGCCGCACCGACTGTTCGGATATGACCACTCCTAACCGAGGACCAAACTGATTAGTCGCCGCCGGTTGCCTGAATACTTGTTTTTTTTCTGTCGCGTTCTTGGCCATGTTTATCTATATCTCTGTCATCGACCGACGAGAGGGGGCTTCTCCCGACCGACCATGCGGGTTATATCTTCGGGTCTGATAGTGTAACGCCGAGTCTTTGGTTAGAATGTTATAACTAAAGTGTCGGCGCCTCCCAAAGCGGTTATGGTACGGGCGGCCTTATTATATTGATAAGCCGTACCCCAGGAATCGGTCAGGTAATCATTGCCGGACGCATCGACATATGGCCCATTCCAGCCAAGTCGTGTGAATTTATCATAAGAGGCCACAGACGCCGGTTTTATGGCCAGCTCGACAAGACTGTCGGGTAAACCGCCCACATTGCTTTCATATCCGACATCGACATAGCGCCCTCCGGATGTCACCTGAGCATTGCCGACAATGGCCCGCTTGAGCATGGCCATTTCGGATTTAGTGGCGTTTATACGAGAGTTCTCGGTCAATTCGCCCATTCTGGGAATGGCCACTGCGGCCAGTATTCCCAAAACGACGATTATGATCACCAACTCAATTAGTGTAAACGCTCCAGATCCCCGGACGTTTGTATGCATAAACTCCTACCAGTTATTTTCTCCGCTGCCACTTGTATTGGGCCATACTTCGCCGGTGCCGGGCTTGTACGCCCATCCGCCGCGAGTGCCGACAATAGTGCCCTTGGTAACGCCGGTGACGATGCTGTCAGGAGCGTTGGTATCAGCCTGGTATGGATTTTTGGGAAGAGCCTGTTCCATAACCACGCCGATTGTGCCCAGACTGTCAACTGCCGGCCAGCTGGCCGTGCTGGTTTTGACCGCCTGATTGGCGTAATAAATGGTTACTCCCGACCGCAAAGCGCCCAGAGCGCTACGACAGGCAGCTTCTTTGGCATCGGATGAAATATCCTGATATTTGGGGATAGCGATCGCCGCCAGAATACCCAAGACGACAATGATAATTACCAGTTCAATCAGCGTAAAACCGGCTTTTTGTGAAATTCTCATGCCTCTGTTCCTCCAGAGTGTTAAAATCAACGACAATTTACGCAGCGGCGGATCTAATGATGCCAGTCATTGGTGAGTTATATCCACTTTATATGTATCGACAGCAATAATTCGAAATTTAGAACAAATTAGCGAAATACTTGAATCAAGTTCCACATTGGCAAGAAGATAGCCAAAGCCAAAACCAGCACCATTGCTCCTATAACAAGCGTCATAAGAGGTTCCAGCATGGCCGTCAGATGACGAGCTTTGTAATCCAGCTCCATTTCATAATGGCTGGCCATTTCTTCCATTATCGATTCTACCGACCCCGATTCCAAACCGACTTCAAGCATCTCCAGAACCATCGTTGGCATATAGCGATATTGTTTGAAATCCGAACCAAGTTCACGACCCTGCTCAAACGATCCAGCCATTTGCCCGATCTCATTGCCGATCACTTTGTTGGAGGCTGTCTCCTGCAGTATATTTAGACAGGTGATCATGGGCACACCGCTCTGGAACAGGATTTTCAACATGGCCGCAAATCGGGTGACATTTGCCTTGATGACCAACTCGCCGAGCAATGGGATTCTCATCGTGAAAGCATCCCATTTAAGGCGGCCCTTCTCGGTTGACATATATTTTTTCAAGGCCAGGAAAAGGACTACCAAAAGGACAATTATCACATGCCAATACCCGGCAAAAATCTCGCTGGTCCCGATGACTATTTTAGTCGGCAGAGGAAGGTCGGCGCCGAATTTACCGTATATGGCCGCGAATCGGGGCACGACAAACGACATCAGAACAAAAACAGCCAGAGAAATAGCGACAACAACCATGATCGGATAACGGATAGCCGATTTAATCTGGCGATTGAGAATCATTTCCTTCTCCACCAGATTGGCCAATTGTTCGAGCACTTCTTCGAGCTTACCGGAAGCCTCACCGGCAGCGATGGAGTTCACGTAAATGGGAGGGAATTTTCGTGGATAACGAGCCAGAGTTTTGGAAAGGGCCAGACCCGACTGCAAGTCGCTACGGATTCCCTTTATTTCCTCGGTCAGATCAAGCTCAGCGGCGCCACGTTCAATGATGGCCAGCGACCGCATCAGGGGTATACCGGCCCGATAAAGAGTGCGCAGTTTTTTGGTGAAGATAATAAGTTTTTCGCGATTGGCCGACCCAAAATTGCCAAGGGTCACTTTCTCATTTCGGACCTTAACTGAGGTTGGAATCAATCCCTTTTCTGAAATAACCTGAAAGACCTGCTCCCGAGATTCGCCCTCGATTTCACCTTTCACGGCTTGTCCGAGCGGGTCGCGGGCCTTATATGTCCAAATCTGTCTCATTGATTAAACCAACGCTGATACACCGGGAACGGCGGATTCCGTTTGCCTTTCCGGGGTAGTGACTTTAAGGACTTCATCAATGGTGGTGACGCCGAGAGCAGCCATATCCATGCCGGCATCAAAAAGCGGCCGGTAGCCATCGGCCATAGCTGCCGATTTAATGACAGCCTCGGATGCGCCTCCGAGAATCATCTCCCGGATATTATCGGTGATTTCCACCAGTTCATACAAGCCGGACAGACCGGAAAACCCCGTCCCTCGACATTTAATACAGCCGGTGCCGCGATAAAAAGTTACTTCCGGAAACTGGCCGTCGGGATAGACCCGCTCCAGCACAGAATTCGGGGGACTGTATTCCTCCTTGCATTCCAAGCAGATGGTGCGAACCAGTCGCTGAGCTAGTACTGCTTCCAGGGCCGAGGAAACCATATATTTTTCGATGCCCATATCGACCAGACGGGTGATTGTGGCTACGGTGTCGTTGGTATGAATGGTGGAGAAAACCAAATGTCCGGTCAAAGCCGCTCTGATGGCCATTACCGCCGTTTCCGAATCGCGAATTTCACCGACCATGATGACATCGGGATTCTGGCGCAAAATAGATCGCAGGGCTGAGGCGAAGGTCAATCCAGCCTTCTCATTGATTTGAATCTGATTGATCAGCGGCAGCGAATACTCCACTGGATCCTCGACCGTAATCATGTTCTTCTCAATATTGTTGATTTCCTGAAGCGAGGCATAGAGAGTCGATGTTTTACCCGAGGAGGTCGGGCCGGAAATTAAGATCAACCCTTCCGGTTTGCAGATGTAATTACGCCACCGTTCTAGAACACCGGGACGCAAGCCCAGTTCGGGCAGACCGATCATCATTTTGCGCTTGTCCAGGATCCGAACGACTATTTTTTCTCCGTGAATAGTTGGGAGCGTTGAGACGCGTAAATCGACGTCGCGGTCACCAATGCGAATGGCCATCCGACCATCCTGAGGAAGGCGCTTTTCAGAAACATCAAGATTGGCTGCAATTTTCACTCGGGAAATGATTTCGGGCTGCAGCTTTTTGGGCGGCGAGGCTTCCTCGCGCATGACACCGTTGACCCGATATCGGATTCTGAGATAATTCTCGTCCGGCTCAATATGAACATCGGAGGCACCGTCTTGAATCGCCCGAGACAGAATCAGATTGACCAACCGCACAACCGTACTATCGCCAGTGACAATTTCTTCGCTTTGAGATTCGACCAGATGAGTCTCCGTAATCGAATTATCACTTTCGTCGCCGATAATATCTCGGACCGAATCGGCCACCGAATAATACTGATCGATCGCCTCGGTTATCGCCTTCTCGCCGGCCACGGCACGCTTGATTATGCACTTGGTAATATACCTTATCTCGTCAAGAGCGATTACATCCAACGGATCGACCATGGCCACGGTGAGAATATTTCCCATTTTGAAAACCGGGAGGAGGTGGTGTTTTTTGGCTATGTCCACCGGGATGGCGCTGATGACGTTGGGATTGATGACCAATGAGGATATGTTTAGTTTGGATATTTTCAGACGTTCGGAGATTACCTCAACCAGCTGATCTTCCTGGATGATTCCGGAATCAACTAAAATGACGCCCAGTTTCTTGCCCGATTTCTGCTGGATACGGAGAGCCGTTTTCAGTTGTTCTTCGGTAATATACTCTCTTTCGAGCAAAAGCTCGCCGATTTTCTTAGGCGTATCGATAGTCTTCACCCTATAATTTAAAAGAGGATGCTTTGTTGATATTTATCGGCCTGTGAACGATATACTTGATGTAACCATGACTGAGGAGTAGCATGTATAAAAACCGACTTTTAGGTACGACCGCATGAAATTTACTCGATTTCCCCAATTCGCTCTGTTTAATCTATCGCTTTTGCTCATCCCGATCGGATTTCCGGTTTTTGCCGAAAATCTCAGCCCCGTAAACGATTCTTTGCTAATAATAGATTCGGTGGAAATCAATTCTGAAAATGTCTTTGAACTTGACTCTCCCGCCCATAATAATTTCTTATTTCGTCTGGCCAACAGCTGCCATATCGTCACCCGGCGCTCGGTCGTGGTGCGCGAACTACTCCTCCGGCAAGGCCATCCCTATGACTCCGCTCTGGCCAATGAATCAGAGAGAAATCTACGCAGCCTGCCTTATTTGTTGAAAACCGAAATCTTTATGAAGAGGGGAGGAAATGGCGATAATATTTTGGTCGTCAATACCTCCGACCGCTGGACGACAACCGGCGGAGTCTCCCTTCACCGCAGCGGCGGACGAAGCGATCTGCAAATCGGTCTGGAGGAAAACAACTTTCTTGGGTACGGTTTGTTCATGTCCCATGACTATTTCATCCTGGAGGATGACCATAACTTTTACCAATTTGAAATCAGAGACAACCGCTTTCTGGGTCGGAAGCTCATGACCGGCTTTCTCTATTCCGACAATCCCCGTAGTGGCCGGCTGGTGGCGAGGGCCGGCAAACCTTTTTATTCTCTGAAGCAGCAATGGGCTGGACAAATCGATTACGCCAGAATCCTCAGGCGCAATGACTACCCCCTCGATAGCTTCATCGCGGCCCGAGATCGTTTACGAGCGCAGGAGTTGCATCTTCTTGGTATTTACAGAGTAGGGCAACCTCACATGAAGTATCACTTTGGTCTAGCGTATGCCTACAAAGACATTCGGGCCAATGATCGCAAATTTATGATTGCCGATACCAACAGCCAGGATTTGAATTTACCGCCCCTGGCCGGCGATTCAATTATCAATTATCTGGAAGCTTCAATCCGTTTTCAACAGAATAATTATCATAAGTATTCCCGGCTGAATCGGTTCCATAAACCGGAGGATATAAATTTGGGATTGGACGCCCGAATTTCATTCGGCGAAGCCTTTCTGGCCGACAATGCCCGCTATCAATACCTGCAAAGCCGCATAAATTATATTTTCGGCTGGGAAGAAATACTAATTATCAATGCGGTTTCAGGTGAAGGATGGTATTCTGCTGGCCAAAGAATGCGTACCGTAGCGAGCGCGAGTATGAAGACCTATTGGAAATACCGCCACAATCAGACTCTGGTATTCGGCCTGCGGTTTAGGTCGGATCGACTAAAAAACCGGTCTCAGACAACGTATTTGGATGAGGACCGTGGATTACGCGGTTATCCGCTATATCACGCCGGAGGCGAAGATCGGCTGATAATTAATATCGAAAACCGCTTTTTCTCTGATGTCGAAATCCTGACTGTTGGTTTAGGAGGAGTGATCTTTGCCGATATTGGCAATATATGGTCACGGGATTCGGAAATATTGTTGCGCGACACACACTCGGCAATCGGTATCGGACTGCGCTTGGGAACAAGTCGAAGCAGTCAGGCGGAGATAATTAGAATTGATTTGGCCTATGCTGTATCCCTGCAAAACTGGCAGATTTCTTTCGGAACAGGACAGTTTTTTTAATATTTGCTGGATCAATACCGAGTCTAATCTGTTATAAGGCAGAACCATGACAAAAATTAGCTTGACATAACCGGACAATGCCATAAATTTAATTAGGAGGGTGCCCGGTATTCGTTTACACCGTCTTACTGCACTAAGGGACGAAATGATTCGAGACTATTGCTTAAAAGCCAAAACGGCCCTCTGGCCGGTCATAATTATTTGCCTCTTTACCGGAACTCTCTTCGGAGTCGATAAAGATAGCGATTACCATTTGATCGAGGCGGCTTATCAAAGTGGACAGATCGGTTATGAAGAAAAACTGGTTCGCCAAATCGGCAGTATATTTGATCCGCAAACATCTTCAACCGCTCTCACGACCGCCACAGAACCAGTAATCAAATCCGCTACCGGTCTGATGATGGCTGTGAAGGAAAATTGGGATAATTTCAGCAAAGATCAACAGACATATTTGAGCGCCTATGTCGGCCGGCCGTCAATGCCTTATTCCTACGATTCGCCCGGAGGCTATTTCAAAATACATTACAATACCGTCGGCAGCGATGCCGTGCCGGATCAGGATGATAATTTCAACTCCATTCCCGATATTGTCGAAAGAGCAGGTGTCTATTGCGACAGCGCTTATTCGACCTTCATCACCCATAAAGGATATCTTCAACCACCGCTTGATGACGGCAATGGCGGCGATGATAAATACGATATTTATTTTTTAGCAATATCGGCCTACGGTACTACCTATCCCGATTTTGCCACCGATAGCGCCTGGAATGATTTCAGCAGCTTTATGGGAATCCATCGGAATTTTTACGGTTTTCCACTCAACGATGACCCCGAGGGTGATACCATCGGGGCCCATAAAGCGACTTGTGCTCATGAATATTTCCATGCCGTCCAGTTGGCCTATGATAATGATTTTGATAATTTATGGCTGATGGAAGCTTGCGCTACCAGGATGGAGGAAGTTGTCTTTCCTGAAGTGAATGATAATTACAATTACCAGCATTATTTCTTCAATGATCCGGAAACCAGTCTGGCATCCAATAGCGGCTATCATATGTATGGCACTTTTAACTGGCCGACTTATCTCGAAGAAAAATTCGACCCGATGATTACAAAACGGACTTGGGAAGCCATACGGTACAACTCGGCTTTGGACGCACTGGATTCCGCCTTTGCGCCATACGCAGTGGAAGTCGCGGATATCTTTGCTGACTTCACTTACTGGAATTACTTTACCGGATCACGAGCCATACCCGGGCGTTATTATACCTCTGCCGCAGATTACAATGAAATCGATATCGATATTTCCTATCCGACACTGGCGCATGACAGTGTTGTTCCCATTAACGGGCCGGACGGACTGGCATGCAATTATATCCGTTTCGAAATCGATACAGCCAAAGGGATTTTGGAACTTGAACTGGACGGCAGCAGCATCGTCCAGTGGGCCTTTTCCGCCGTTATCTCTGATGATCTGACCGACACCGTTCTATCAGCCCCCAGCCAGTTGGGCCAGCCGGTTGTCTTTTATTATCCCCATATTGGCGATTATCAGTCGGTAGCCGCCATTCCGACTGTGATATCCAGATACCAGGAGAACAACACCTATTATCTCAGCAGTCGCGTGATACCTTACGGCGATGCCAATTTTGACCGGGTGGTCAATGTTGGCGACGCTGTCTATTTAATCAGCCACATTTTCAAAGGCGGCGAAGAACCGGTTCCGATCTGGGAAACTGGCGACGCCAACTGCGACGGAAGCATCAACGTTGGCGATGCGGTTACTGTCATAAACTTCGTATTCAAAGGCGGCCCGGAGCCCTGCTCTTCCAGATAGCCGGTAGCCAGGGGCGGCAGAACTGGCAAAAAACGGCGTTTTTCCTCGGATTGCATGAAAAATTCGACTCTGATTCAATAAGAGCTTGACATATCAGCCGTCAGGCATAACTTGTATAATAGGGATATGGGAATGCGACCAATACTCACCGGCAGCATTTCTTGATTGGTTCTCTAAGATAATATAATTTGAGTTTTTCAACGCGGGTCGCCGACAGGGACAGAAGCCCACCTGTCTTTGTGATCGCTGGTTTTTAATTTGGCGGCGAGAATAGTTACTTCAGAGAAGCATCTTGCACGAAAACTGTTACGGTAATTTTATTAGAATTACGCCGCCCCGGAAAGTGGCAAAAAACACCCGAAATCAGGGGACCGGAAAGACGGAACCTGCTATAGCTGATGGAATTACGCCTCGCCTTTGACGGTATAAATGACTTTTTAATAGAAAGCGGGCACAAATAGCTGAGAAGATATTGCCTCCTTTTTCTTGACACGTGCTTTGAACAATGCTATATATTCCTGTCCAAGAAGGTACAAACGATTCAGTATTTACTGGTTCAGGGACTTTACAGGGATGTAAACATTCGGCCAGAGAGGGGAATCATGGATTCTGGTTTTAAGACTAAGATCCTGATATGTGCCGACTGCGCTGAGGAATTTGTATTCACCATTGCAGCACAGGAGTACTTTGCTGAAAAGGGGTATACGGAAGATCCGAAATTGTGCAAGTCGTGTTACATGAAGCGAAAACGGGATAAGAAATCTCACGATAAGGAAGATCACAAGTTTACGGTTACTACGCGAGAGACAACCTGAGGTGAGTGGCCCCGGTTCGAGAATCGGGGCTTATGTGGCCTTATCGGCGATGAAGCCGGCAAATATTATCTTCCACTTACCGGCTCAAATTAGTCGAACATTATTTAATCAAAAGCATTTTTCGCGCCAGACTGCTTTCATCGGTGATCAGTTTATACAAATATATTCCGGTGGGCAGTCCACGGCCTTCATTATCGGTGCCGTCCCAGATGACCGTATAGTTGCCGGGGGAATAGCGGCGGTTCACTAATTTCCGGACTTTCTGGCCCAGCGTATTGTAAATATAAATCTCCACCATGCTTTCTGCCTGTATGGAATAGCTGATGCTTGTCACCGGGTTAAATGGATTGGGGTAGTTCTGTCCTAATTCAAACTGCGGCAATATAGGTGTCTCTTCATCGACGGCCACCAGGGATACAACAAAATCGGCCGTCATCACCGGCCCCGAAGCGGAAATATTGACAATCGAAACATATCCGCCCGAACCGTCATAGGCCTCTGAAGAAGGGCTTGTTCCCGGCGTAAAGCTGACGTTGGAGGAATTGCCCGGAAATGGATCACCGGCGTCGCCGGAAGCGATATTTTTCTCCAGTTGATAAAGGTTGTCGGCCTGTTCCAGAGCTACCAGATAATGACCGAAAATCGTATGCCCCGGGTACCACTCGTATTGATTATGAGTCGCCTGATCGTCTATATGCCAGATTAAAAGTCCTTCGCCGGGCAAATGGGCGTCATAGCCAATCTTCTGTCGGTTTTCGACCAGGAAATACTCATTGGCGGAGCCGCCGTCAACCGGAATTTTGTAAACCGTCGGATTTGACTCAACAGCAGGAATCGACTGATTGGTCAAATTCAATGTTACCGTAACCGGATCGATCCAGCCCAACTGTGCTTTACACCAGGCATCCGGATGGGCCGGGCTGTCACCGAGATACCCGTTCCAACTTCCGGTGGACATCAGCGACCAGTCGCCGACTCCTTTGGAACTGCCATCCGTATCGTACAGATCGGGCAGACCAAAAGCATGACCCAACTCATGGCAGAAGACGCCGATAGTTATATCGCCCGAGGAAAGCCAGTACTCCGGCATGACCGTGTAATCAAGGATGCTTACGCCGTCCCGCTGCCTCGGCGGGATCGACCATTTATGCGACCAGATGTCGGTGCTTCGGCCGGTTAACTCGGCACCTTGACCGGCATGGACGATTATCACCACATCCACATGCCCGTCACCGTCATTGTCGTATTGTGAAAAATCAACATTGGGATCGGCCAGATCGACCAGATCCTCGCATAGCTTCTGTGAATTGTTCGGATAAGGTGAATCGGTGCCATAGTTATTATCGACATAATAGGCGTATGACTGCGGCGCCTCATACCAGCCCAGCGATGAGGGCAGAGTCACGGCCACGATATCCAGTTGACCATAGGAGGTCTCGGCGAAATAGTCTCGCACTGTCCCGGCCTGATCGGCAAAAATCAGTGAATCGAACAAAGTTGAGCTGACCCGCGAAACCTTGTCGCTAAAATCAACCAACAGGCACAGAACTTTAAAAGTACCGGTGGCGTTCGTCCCGTTGGCAATTGACTGAGTATTGACCTTCAGTCGTTCCGTGCCCCGAGTAATCGATTCCAATATCAATGGTTTGTGGACCTGGCCCGATTCGATCAATTCCTGTACATCGGGATGTGGCGGCATCGGCCTGGCCTGACCGGCCAATAAAACCAATATCAGCGCGGTCAGAACCAGCACCTCAAGGTTGACTTTCTGCGAGCGCACTTTCACCATTTTCTCCTTTAGAAGCGTAACCCGGTGTTAACGGCAAAATTCAATCCTTTACCCGATGCCCCGCTGATGGCGTTCATGCTGGCCACCGCGAAATCGAGATAAAAGAGCGATAAATCGAAACCCATTCCACCCGAGAAAGTCGTACCCGGCTTGCCTCCCAGAGCAAATCCGGCCCGTAGAGGCAGGAAACTGAGCAGACGATATTCCGCACCGGAACTGATGCGCGGCGTCGTACTGGAACCCGGAGCGGTTCTGAAACCCTGTTCCCAGTCAACCGCCCAAAGCAGTTTGCCGTTGGTTTTGGCCAGTCCGACCTTGATGGTCGAGGGCAGACTCGAATTGAACGACCCGATTTCAACCGTTGTGTCACTGGAAGTAATCAAATCGTCGTCACCCATGTTGACCACGGTGAGCGTGTCGAAATTAAATTGGAAACGATGTTCCTCGGTGTCCTTGTCCCACTTGATCGAGCTTAAGAAATTGAACAGAGACACGCCGACGGTATAATTGCGGCTGATCTGCAATGAAGCGCCCAGATCGAGGGCATATCCTGCGCCGCCGGTGGCGGTTCTCGAAACCAGCGAACCGGCGCCCTCAAACCCGGTGGCCAGAGTCACCGCTTCGCCGTTCATCTCGGTTACTTCTTCATATCCGAAGCCCTTGAGATACTTAAACGTTCCACCAATCGACAGCTGGCGATCGACGTTTTTGTATATTCGTTGACCATAGGAGAAATTTACGGCGCCCAGTCCGTATCCTTCGCCATACATGCCATTGAGATCAATAGTATCGGCCAAAGTGTTGCCATTGAGAAGCAATTCCAGTGGTGCCCGTCCCAGGTTGATTTCGGTTGCGGCTATAGCCGATATGGATACTGCAAAGTTGGCCATCGACACGCCGAAGACGCTTGCTTCGGCATCAGCTCTGACCTTCAACCCCTCGGTCGGGATTTTCCCTAATAGCTCATCTTTGTCGCTTTGGCTAAGAGTTGCTCCGGTATAACTATTGTAATCGTCGAGTGAAAAGCTATTGTTAGAAATTGCCACACCGACGCCGACAATCTGTACTCCATTCTGTTGTAGGGCGCTGAAGCCCAGATTGGCCGGATTGAAATAAGTGCCGTCGCTGCCTTTGGCCAGCGATGTATAAGCTCCGCCCATCGCCGTCGCTCGAGCATTGGCCAGACCAGTGGCATCGGCCGTGCCGGCCAGTCCCATCATCAGGGCGACTATCAGGATCGCGCCGATAAATTTACCGGCCGCCGGTCGGCTCGCGCCTATTTCTTTAATGTTCCTATAAGTCTTCATTAGTCCTCCCAGAGATTGCTGTCAAAGTTAAAATCAACTTCGATATAGGAACTGATTGAAAGTGAATCGTTGGCCATCATCCGGACCGAATTGCCATTGGTGCTTTCAAAAGTGATATACTCTCCGATCCAAAGCGAGTCGTTATATAGAATTGCAATCTCGGTGGAATCCATTTCGATGGCATTCTGGCTGATTGTCGGTGCAGACACCGTACCATCAGGATTGAGTTCTCCGGCTTCAACCGTAATCGGCCCAAGGCGGACATCCGGATTGGTGTAAAGGGTGGCCGAATCGGCGCTGAGAAGAATCTCGGCCGAGACGCCGATAGGCAAATGGTTAACAAAAGTGCCGTGGAAATAAGCCCCTTTGAATCCATCGATGATAGAGCTGTCTATATCCAGCTTGGTATCTTCCCACTCACCCTCGAAGGTCGAAGAATCAATAATCATCTCCAGCGGTGAACTGATCAAAAATGAAGCGACTACAAAATCGCCGGGTGTGATCGATCCGCTGGTTAATCCGTCACCGTAGGTAGCGCTGCCGTTGATAGTGATCTGTTCCGGGATAGGATTCATGAAATCGCTCATGTCGCTCTCAACGATTGTACTGATTACCGGTGCATCGGGGGTGCCGGCGGCAATCTGACCGGTGATTACTTTATGCTGACCACCATTGCCATCGATAGTAATAGTGAAATTACCGGGGATGTTGACTGCGTTTTCAACGGTGATAATGGCCTGCGCCGCCGGTAATTGCAATTGATCGAATCCGGTAGGTACATCGATATCCTCAACGATATCCACAAACTCAGCGGTGGTGCTGCCGATGATACCGTTTACTTCTCCGAATTGAATATTCTCAATCCCGGCCGTAACCGAAATGTCATCGCCGGCACTGATCGTGACCATGGCAGGCCCGCTGGAATCGATAACCGCGCCGACGTCGATCGAAATCGATTGTGGCATCACCTGATCGATCGGCTCCAGTGTGTAACCGGAAAGGTCATAAATATATTGAGCCGATTGTCCGGCAGCGACCGGTTGGATAATGACCAGAGGCGAACCATTGTCCAATAGGTCGGCCATGGTGATGGTCAGCTCGGCAGCCAGATTGGTGTTGTTGCCGACATCAAGTACCAAACGTCCGTCTTCCAAAGTGGCCGATTCCAGTTGATGGTCGCTGTCGATATCAACCGCTTCATTGAAATTCTTGGTTATTTGAGGAATCCTGGCCGTGGCCGCCGAGACCTGCATGCCGGCGGGCATACCCACACCCGAATTCAAGGCCTTGTCGGCCAACGACAGGATGATTGCCCCCGGAGTATGGAGATGAATCAACATGGACAACTGATTTGAAATCGTTTGACCCGCCAGATCGACGGTATCCACCGATATTCCACCATCAGGGATACCGCCGGGAATGGAATAGGAGGTTATTTGATGACCGTAAACATCATCGGATATGGTGACGATGACCGTGTCCAGGTTCAGTCCCATATTGTTGCTGATAGTCGCCAGAGCAAATCCGCTTTCGATAGTCACGTTGGCAAACTCACCCAGAGGAGGAAGGGCTAGATTTAAATCATAAGAAGTATCCGGGATAATTCCGGCCGGGAGCCCCATAGCATCACCGAGACTGATTTCGAAATTCGAGCCATTAATCGGATCGAGGCTGATTACGCCCAGTGATTCGGCCACCGCTTGGGAAACATCGGCGATATTGAATGAGCCGTCGATGGTCACCGTATCCAGAACATTCTCAAAATAAAAGAGAGGATTTCCCAGTGAATCGGTGGTCAGGTTTTCCTGATCAAGTTTATCAATCAATTCCGGCATAAGCCAGGTTTTACCGGCCAGCGGAACTACCAGATTGGTGCGCCAGCTGGGCGCTTCCGGTTTCTTGATTGTGCATTGTACCAGGCTCAGAAACAGAAGCACGACAAAAACCGCGCAGGCCAGATGGCCGGTTAGGTTTAATAGCCGAAGAGCCAGGGTTTTTTTCTGATGTTTTCGTCTAGTAGCCATTCATCCCCCAATGGGTAAAGTTAGCATTTCTCTGCCAACGATTATGCAAGGGGCGTGCCGGAGTTGTAACGACCTGCAAACCAATAGAACAACAAGCGGTTAACGGCTCGATGGGGGACTTGTCCCACACAAATTATTATGGGATTGAGACCATACTGAAAAGGCCACCGGCGATACTCGAAGCCATCTCCGAGAAGACCATCTGAGTTTGCTTTTTAAGGAACTTTGACGTATTATCTACGTCATATGAAAATATTGCGACAGGCGGCCCAAAGCCCAATGGGCTGGCCGGATATAATTGTCGATTATTAAAAGGAGATGACCATGGCGCCAAAAGAAGCCTACGCCGAGCTTATAAAGCAAACCAAAGAAATCAGTACGCTGGGAGCCTGTCAGGCAGTACTGGAATGGGACCATCAGGTAAACATGCCTCCGGGTGGCGCAGCCATGCGCGCCGAACAAACCAGCCTTTTGGCAGGAATGATCCACGAAAAATTCATCGATCCCAAAATCGGTGATTTGCTATCGGCGGTCGAGGACAGTGATCTTGTCGCCGACACAGATTCGATTGAAGCGGCCAATGTCCGTGAAATTAGACACAGCTATGACAAGGAAACCAAACTGCCCAAGGCACTGGTCGAGGAATTTAACAAGACCACCGCCCTGGCCCACAACGAATGGGCCGTGGCCCGCAGGGAAAACGATTTCAAAAAATTCGAACCGTGGCTGGTGAAAATCATCGATCTGGCCCAGCGCATGGCCGAGGCCTACGGCTACGAGGGTGAACCTTATAATGCCCTGATGGATAACTACGAACCGGGGGCAACCGTTGCTGAAGTCGCCGACGTTTTCGAAAAAGTCCGCATCGAACTGGTCGATCTGCTGGGGAAAATCAACAGCTCCTCGGTTAAACCGGATGTCTCCATCGTCGAACGTCCCTACGACGTCGAAAAGCAAAAACTGTTCGGCGAAATGATCGCCATGGCTATGGGCTATGATTTCAATGAGGGCCGTCTCGATATCGCCACACACCCGTTCACCACCGATTTCGGTCCCGGCGATACTCGCATCACCACCCGCTACAATCCCAAACGCCTTAACGACGCCCTGTTCGGTACGGTGCACGAAGCCGGTCATGCCCTCTATGAAATGGGCATCGACAAGAAAACCCATTTCGGCACTCCGGTCGGGGAATCGGCTTCACTGGGTATTCATGAATCCCAGTCACGCATGTGGGAAAACATGGTCGGTCGTTCCCAGCCGTTCTGGCGCTATTTTTTCCCGGTGGCCCAGCGGATTTTCCGCGATTCTCTGAATGGCATTGCCTTTGATGACTTCTACGCTGCCATCAACACGGTTGCACCTTCCTATATTCGGGTCGAGGCCGACGAGGTAACATATAACCTCCATATCATGCTCCGCTTTGAAATGGAACGAGCCATGATGCAGGGCGACATCAAACCGGCCGATGTTCCCGCCGCCTGGAACGAAAAGTTCAAAAAGTACTTCGGCCTCAATGTGGAAAATGACGCCAACGGTTGTATGCAGGATGTTCACTGGTCGGCCGGGTTGTTCGGTTATTTCCCGACCTATGCCCTGGGCAATATCTATGCCGCCCAGTTCTTCGCTCAGGCTCAGAAGGACCTGCCCGATCTTGACGCTCAGCTTGAAGCCGGCAACATGCTGGCTCTGCGTGAATGGTTGAGAGAAAATATTCACCGGCACGGTCAGCGTTTCCGGGCCAAGAAACTGTGCGAACGAGTCACCGGCGCGCCATTGTCGCACAAACCGATGATGGATTACATGAACAAAAAATTCGGCGCCATCTACAAGTTCTAAGAAGAAAATAAACAGTCGATTACAAAATGGCCGGTTGATATAAGCCGGCCATTTTTATTATGACCGTATAACTCCCGTTAGAGTCGGGATCAAACTGCTCTCGACAATCCCACCTGAAATCGCCCCCAATTTCTCCATTGACACAGGCTTTAACTCTGCGTAAAATTCCCCCATGCAATTACCCGCTAAACAAATATCGATTGCCGGAGTTGTCGCTGCCGCCTATTTTGTTATCACCATCACGCCCGGTATTAATGCCATAAGTTATGGCCTTGTCCAGTTTCGCATCGCTGAAGCTCTAACCGTTTTGCCCTTTGTCTTTCCGGGAGCGATCGCCGGTGTTTTTGTCGGCTGTCTGCTGGCCAATATTTTCGGACCCGTCGGCCTGCAGGATATCATTTTCGGCTCGTCGATCACTTTCATCGCTGCCTGGCTGACCCATGCTTTGCGCCGGACCGGCAAACCGGCGTTGGCTCCGATCCCGCCGATTGTGCTCAATGCTTTCGGCGTTTCCGCCTATCTGCATATCCTTTTCGGTGAACCGTACTGGCTGTTCGTTCTCAGTATCGGCCTTGGCCAGACGGTCGTTTGCTACCTGCTGGGCTATCCCTTACTGAAATACATCATCAAACGCCGCCGGGATTTTAATTGACAGTCGGCTATGGCTCAGGTAGCTTAAAATCAAATAATAACAGCCTCTTCCAACCGGACGGGCCGGATGAGCGTATCTTTACATAACCGAAAGGAGTCGGAAATTATTTTGATTCCGATTTGCAATTATGGCTGATCGTTTGATAATATTTGAAGATGGCAACTTTGGCGATTTTTATCCGCTGACTCTAAGCCGTCCTGCATATATGCTTCGCTGCGGCGCCAAAATGCTCTGGGAAAAAATCGCCGCCAATTTCGATGGGTACGAAATTAATTTCGCCTGCCGGCCGGAAATGACTCAGATCGTCAAGGCTCAATTGGGCCACAACGTCAATCAACTCAATTATCAGGAAAACGACCGTTTGGTTTTCATCAATGGCCGCTTGCGGCTGGGCCCGAAACTGGCCGAGGAACTCAAACAGGGCGACACTAACCGAATTTTCCGTCAGGGTGAAACTACCGCCGCCTATGTTATCGCTCAACCGCTGGATAAAAAGCCGGAGGACTTGACTGACCTCGCCAGTCGCGACGCGGCCGATCAGATGATCGGCAAATGCGATGTGGCCGAAGGCGAATTCGAATTTTACAATCATCTTTGGAATCTGGTCGATCTCAACAGCACCGAAATAAGCAACGATTTTCAAACGCTGGCCGGGAAGTTTGATCTGGCATCCATGCTTGAAGAAGCCCGCGTCGATACCAGCGCCCGCATTTTATCGCCGGACAATATATATATTGCCGCCGGAGCCGAAATCGGCGCCAATGCGGTTATTGACAATCGCCACGGACCGGTGATAATCGACCGGAATGCCATGATTGGCCCGCTTTCATATATTGAGGGCCCTTGCTATATCGGCCCCGATACGCAGATCTTCCGTGGCAATATCCGCGAGGGCTGCAGTTTCGGCCCCAGCTGTCGGGTTGGGGGAGAGGTCGAAGAATCGATTTTTCAGGGCTTCACCAACAAATATCATGACGGTTTCCTGGGCCATGCCTATCTCGGAAGCTGGGTCAACCTGGGAGCCATGACGACCAATTCCGATCTTAAAAACAATTATAAAAATATTACGGTTTCGGTCAATGGCCGTTCGGTTGACACGGGGTTGATGAAAATCGGATCGTACATCGGCGATCATTCCAAAACCGGCATTGGCACTCTGCTCAACACCGGAATTTCCATCGGTTTCTCCTGCAATATTTACGGTGGGACGCTGGTAACCTCGCGCGAAGTACCCTCCTTCAGTTGGGGGGATGAGAAGGGTTATGATATCTATCGGCTGGATAAGGCGATGGAGGTTGCTCGTTCGGCTATGAGTCGTCGGAATCAGGAGTTTACCGCCTTCGACGAGCGACTCTTTGCTCAGATCCACGAGCAGGCGATAGCCAACCGATAAAGCTGCCAAATTGTCTGCCGTAGACGCTTTCGCTTAACTCATCGACCATTTCTGCCGATATCCTGTCTATGATGTTAATTCCTTGACAGAGGAAGCGTTAAGCGATATTTTGACTCCGGATTCTAAGCGTGTGTGCGCGAGGAGATTTGATGCCCGAGCTTCGTAAGGACCCCATCATTGGACGGTGGGTAATAATCTCGACGGAAAGAGGAAAACGCCCTACCCATTTCGGCCGCGCTGAAAAGCTGATATCCCCTAAGGCTTGTCCATTTTGTCCCGGCAACGAAGCGGCCACGCCCAAGGAAGTGGTCGCGTTCAGAGCCGATGGCTCGGAACCGGATGAGCCCGGTTGGACCTTACGCGTAGTTCCCAACAAATATCCTGCTCTGGTAATCGAGGGCGATCTGACCCGTGAACCGGAAGGCATTTACGACCGGATGAATGGTATCGGGGCGCATGAAGTTATCATCGAAACGTCCAACCATGAATATGATCTGGCCGATCTCACCCGCCAGCAGATCAAAGATGTCCTCTGGGCCTATCGGGAACGGTATCTTGACCTTCAGCGCGATCATCGTTTCAAATATATCCTTCTTTTTAAAAACCACGGCTCGGCTGCCGGAGCCTCGGTGGAACACAGCCACAGTCAACTTATAGCCACCCCGATTATCCCCAAACGCGTGTCCGAAGAGTTGATCGGCGCCAAAAAATATCATGATTACAAGGAACGCTGTATTTTCTGCGATATCATCAGGCAGGAGATCGCCGATCAGGATCGTATCGTGGCCGAAAGCGATTCCTTTATCGCCTTTGAGCCCTACGCCAGTCGTTTTCCCTTCGAAACCTGGCTCATGCCCAAGGCGCATATTAGCAATTACATCGATACCGATATAGAAATGCACGATGAATTGGCCGAAATGTTGAAAGATGTCCTGGGTCGCCTTAAAGACGGTCTGGCCAATCCGGCCTATAATTACATATTACACACATCCCCAGTCGGCGACGAATACCGGGATTACTTTCATTGGCATATCGAGATTATTCCCAAACTGACCAGAGTTGCTGGTTTTGAATGGGGAACGGGATTCTATATCAATCCGACCAAGCCCGAAGATGCCGCCAAATTCCTGCGGGAAAGGTCTGTCTCGGGAGAGAAAATATCAGTTTAGGTAAGGGAGTACCTGCTGATGGAAAATCTTAAAATCCTCTATGTGGCATCCGAAGTAATCCCTTATGCTAAAACCGGCGGGCTGGCCGATGTGGCCGGGGTTCTGCCGAGGGTACTGGCCGAAATGGGCCACGAACTAAAAGTAGTCATGCCCCGGTATGGCTCTATTCCTCCGATTTTGCTCGAACAGGCTAAGGTGGCTTTCGCCGTCGATATCAAACGGATGGACCAACCTGATACCTTGGATCGCCTCCGGCTTTATCGCATCAAAGACGAAACTCTGCCGCTGGAATACCTCTTCATCGATAATGAAAAGTACTTCAATCGCCCGGAACTATATCGCAATCCGAAAACGGGCAAAGATTACATCGACAACGATGATCGTTTTATCTTTTTTTGCCGCGGTCTTCTGGAGTCTTTGAAAAAACTGCTTTGGATACCTGATATCATTCATGCCAACGATTGGCAGGCCGCGCTCCTGCCGATCTTTCTGGCTACGGCCTACAGGAAAGATCCCTTTTATGCCCGTACCAAAAGTGTATTCACCATTCATAATATGGCTTATCATGGGATGTTTCCGGAAGAATCGTTCGACAAACTTGGCTTGCCCGCCAATCTATATTATCCGACCGGGCCGTTCGAGTTCTGGGGGAAACTCAATTTCATGAAAGCGGCCATCTATTATGCCGACCTGATTACCACTGTCTCGGAAAATTATGCCGTTGAAATACAATCCTCGGATGAATACGGCTGCGGACTGGACGGTGTCCTGAAAAGCCGTACTGAAGACATATTCGGCATTCTCAACGGAGTCGATTACAACGAATGGTCGCCGGCCACCGACAGATATATACCTTTCAATTTCAGTTCGGCCAATATTGCCCGCAAACGAGATAACAAAGTGGAATTGATGATCCACCTCGGTCTGCCCCTAAGAGACAAGACTCCGCTAATAGGTATGATTACCCGTCTGGCCGATCAAAAAGGTCTTGATTTGGTGGCTGATATCGCTGATGATCTCTTCGATCTGGATATTCAAATGGTCGTTCTTGGTACCGGCGACCTGAAATATCATAAACTCCTGGAAAAACTGGAAAAGAAATACCCGGACAAACTGAAAGTCATGTTGGCCTATGACAATAAAATGGCCCATTGGATTGAAGCAGCCGCCGATATGTTTCTGATGCCTTCCCGTTACGAACCATGCGGACTCAACCAGATGTACAGTTTGAAATACGGCACCGTTCCGATTGTCCGCTCCACCGGCGGTCTGGCCGATACGATCGATGATGTCGATGAAAAGAGCGGCGACGGTACCGGCTTTGTGTTCGATAAGTATGATCCTGAAGAATTACTGTCGGCGATCAAACGAGCCGTCGATCTTTTTGCCGGTCGCAAAAATTGGCGCCGGGTCATGAAAGAGGGGATGGCTCGGGATTATTCATGGCAACAATCAGCCCATAAATATGCCGAGCTTTATCTGAGAGCATTAAATAAAAACTGATATTTCTATGGCTTCTGCCAAGAGAAAAAAATCCAAAAAGAAATCCGCCCCCAAGGCCAAAACCGCCGGCCGGATAAATATCGCCGCCGTCGCCGGGCCGTTTATGCTTGTAACGGCTATTGCCGTACATCTTTATCTGATAATCCATTTCAATTTCACTCAGGACGATGCTTTCATTACTTTTCGCTATGCGGCCAATTTCCTCGATGGCCACGGCCTGGTTTACAATATTGGCGAAAGGGTAGAGGGACTCACCAATTTCTTCTGGGCCATTCTGATGATTCTCGGTACGCGCGCCGGAATCGAAACCATCCTCTTTTCCAAAATCCTCGGCGCCCTGTGTGGTTCGACTTCGATATTCATCCTCTACCTTCTGGCCAAAGACGTTTTCGCAACAATACCTGAACGTGGCGGCCGCTATTTCCCCGGCTTGTGCTGTCTTTTGCTGGGCGCGGTCTATTCCTATGCCTACTGGACCGTGGCCGGATTGGAAACGGCCGCTTTTTCCCTGATGGTTATCACCTCGGTTTATCTATATCTTCGAAAATCGCCGCTGGTCGCCGCCTCGCTGGTGCTGGCCACGCTACTGCGACCCGAGGGAGGTCTGGTGGCGGTAATAATCGTACTCTACGAAATATTCTCCAACCGTAAAATCAGCCCCTATGCTATTGCGATCGGACTTGTTTATATCATTTTTCTTTTACCGCTGGCCGCTTTCAAAATACTCTATTATGGCGCCATTCTGCCCAACCCGTTTTATGCCAAGACCAGTTTCGACTTTCAGCAGATTATAAACGGTCTCGATTACACCGGGCGATTCTTCTGGCATTATCTGGGAGCCGGACTGTTTGTCCTCCCGGCCTTGATTGTTATTAAAAAAGTTCCCAAAGCCATGCGCTTGATTATGACCCTAACCATGGTCTATGTCCTCTATATTACCCTGGTGGGAGGCGATGTCCTCAAAGTTCACCGCTTTTTTGTCCCTATCTTTCCCTTTTTGATTTTAATCGTTGTCGTCGGTTTACGACTTTTGATAAAGAACAAATATCTGGTTGCCGTTTGTCTGCTTTCCCTCTTGGCCTGGCAGATGATCGTGCCGCGCGATTATGTCATTGATTTCCACTGCCTTGAGAATGGCCTGACATACAAGATGAATAGGTTGATGACCAACCTTAAAGCCGTCGATAATTCCAATTTCACCATTGCCGTCAGTACTATTGGCGTAGTCGGCTACCGGTTGATGGGCCACACCGTCATTGACCTGCTGGGGTTGACCGATTCGACTATTGCCCGCCATCCCGAACCGGCCATCGAAGGACTGGAAAGTACCTGGCGCGAATCTCATTTTAACAACGGCTATGTTCTTTCCCGCAGTCCGGACTACATTCTCTTTTCGACCGGTTTCAAACCTTCGGCTCCGGCCGAAAGGGCGATGTTTCTATATTCTGCTTTTCTTAACAATTACCGGACCATTGGCTTTTCATTCGAGGGACTTCTTCACGGTATCTATAAACGTTTTTATCCGCTACCCGGTAATATTGAGCGTGATGTTGATGTTAACTTCGTCCAGCATTATAACAAGGCAATCAATCTAATTTGGGATGATCGCCAGTACGATAAAGGCATGACTCAGCTGGATACCGCCTTTATTTACGCCCCGGAACCCAAATATCCTTACCTTTACTATTATTGGACCTATTGCCATCGTTTGAAGGGTGATTATGACGCCTTTTACCATCGTCTGTTGGACCTCATTCAGGAAGATACGCTGCTCTATCAGGCCTACAAGGATCTATACACTTATGAATGTCTCCTGGGTAATGAAAAAGCGGCCGAATATTATCTGGGGGAGGTTGAACGGTTGACTCCCTGGTACGTTCCTCAACTTAAGAAGCGAGTCAGAGACGCATTAAATACAGAATTTGACAATTAGAGTCATGGTTTAATCGAGTATCGGGTAATAGTTTGCAGAAACAGGCCAATCTCGGCCGGAAAATGCCGATTTATATCTTAGAATTCAAAATTAGTATTGACAATCGTCTGATGGCGTATATATTTTAGCGAACATATAAAGCGGGAATAGCTCAGTTGGCTTAGAGCACCACCTTGCCAAGGTGGCTGTCGCGGGTTCGAGTCCCGTTTCCCGCTTTTTTTTTGTGTGTGGCGGCTTAGCCAAGCGGTAAGGCGCGGGTCTGCAAAACCTGTATTCTCCGGTTCGAATCCGGAAGCCGCCTTTTTTTCATGCCTGAAAATGTGGCAAAGCCACCTTTTCACTGACATGTGGATGTCCCTAAT
>JAAEQF010000361.1 GCA_024231695.1 FCB group bacterium | reverse complement strand
CGGGGCTTCGATCTTTCCCGGGCGCCGCTGATGCGCCTGAGCCTCATCCGGACGGCGGACGAGAGCTATCGCTTCAGCTGGTCCTTCCATCACATCCTGCTCGACGGCTGGTCCACGCCGCAGGTTATCCGGGAGCTCTTCGAGCATTACCGGGCGCTCGCCGCCGGCTCCGAGGTGCACCTCCCCGAGCCGCGACCGTATCGCGACTACATCGCCTGGCTCGCGGACCGGGAGCAGACCGCGGCCGAGGCATTCTGGCGGCGGGCCCTGGACGGGCTCGGCGAGCCGACGCTCCTGGCGTCGGGTCGGGTTGCCGGGGCCTCGGGGGACGCGGCGCCGTCGGGTTACGGCGACGCCGAGCTGGGGCTCTCGGAGGCCACGACGCAAGCCCTCCAGGACCTGGCCCAGGGTCACCGGCTGACCCTCAACGCGCTCTTCCAGGCCGTCTGGGCGCTCCTTCTGAGCCGCTACGCCGGCGCCGGCGACGTGGTCTTCGGCATCACCGTCTCGGGTCGGCCCGCCGCCCTGGGCGGGGTCGAGACCATGGTCGGCATGT
>JAAEQF010000360.1 GCA_024231695.1 FCB group bacterium | reverse complement strand
GCTAACGGTCCCATCTCTTGCGGTATCCACGCCACCGACAACTTCGAGAACAACTACGATGGCACCACCATCTACTCCGAGCACGTCCGTTTCCCCATGATCAACCACGAGATCTCCGTCGTCGGCTACGGCGTCGATGAGGCCGGTGAGGAATACTGGATCGGTCGCAACTCCTGGGGTACCTACTGGGGTGACTACGGCTTCTTCTACATGGCCATGTACAAGGATAACCTCGGTATCACCACCGACTGCCTTGCCGGAACTCCCACCTACACCAAGCCCTCCGATGTCGAGATCTTCATGCAGTGAAACTACATCTCCTACTACGACGGCACCCCCCCTTCTTGAATTACTTGCTTCAAATCTAATACCAAATAATCGCAAGCATACTTGTCTCTTATTATTCTTATTTCTTCCCAAATTCCAAACTATTATTCAAAGCCAATTAAGGCATCGTATCGTATATACATGAAATATCTTCAAATTAATCCGATTTTATAAGTTGGCGCCGTCCTTAAAATCTCTCTATTTTCCAACTTACAATAAAATTCTAGCCTGCATGGGGTTTTGGGGTT
>JAAEQF010000359.1 GCA_024231695.1 FCB group bacterium | reverse complement strand
GCGGAACTCAAAACAAATCAAGGGGAACTCAAAACAAATCCAGGGGAACGTGAAACGTTTCCAGGAGAGTGGAAAAAATCCGCGCACAATGCGGAACATAGTCAGGGGAACACTGGAAGACAATCTAAAACCGTGAGACGGGGGCGCGTTATTGTCAAACGGCGGAGGAATGTCTTAGGAAGGCGACCTGAAATCCGAAAAAAAAATAGTGCGGAGATACCGGTATCTATGGGGGCATAGATACACAGGACTCCGTATATAATCAACAGCGGAATAAAGCAGTCGCCGAAACGGGAGTAAAATTTTAGGAGATATAAAATGTTTTTCACAAAAGCTGGTATCAGTGATATGTTGTACAACACCTCGCGGATGTTCGCTATCGCAACAGAGGATGAGGTCATACACGACGCACTGATAGTCAACAATTTCACAGACCTAAAGATCGACGCTTTAAAAGCCACATGGGTTACGGCCAATGATGAAACCCAAAATCACAAAAAAGCCATCAAAGCTCAAAAAAAGGCAAAAATCCGGTTCCAGAAAAAATTGTGGGAGGCCAAT
>JAAEQF010000358.1 GCA_024231695.1 FCB group bacterium | reverse complement strand
TGAATATGACGACAACGGCAACCTGAGACATCAGTATGATCCGAGAGACCTTCACACGGAATTTGTATATGACGAACTGAACCGCAAAAAAGAACATATTCAGCCGGACGGCCTTGCCACGACTTATAAATATGATGAAGAAGGAAACATAAAGAGCACAACCGATCCGAATAACAATCTGATTACTTACGATTATGACGAACTGAACCGGGAAACAGACGTTTATTACCCTGAAGACCCGGATTCGCCGTTTATCAGCACCGTCAGTATTCATACCGACTATGACGGAAACAATAATGTCATAATGATCACGGAGATCAAAAAAGGACAGGACGGCTCCGACATAACCGATGTGACAGACAATAATTATGACGAGTTCGACCGCCTTGACAACAGCACACAGCGCGGTGTGATGACTGCCTACAAATACGATGAAAACGGCAACAGGACAGAAGTGTCAACATTGGCCGGAACAACGACATATACATATGACAGGCGGAACCGCCTGAAAACAGCCGTTATCGGAGATAAGACCACAATATACACTTACACACAGGACGGGAAAACAGACACCGTAACCTATTCCAACGACGCAGGCATAAAGTACAACTACCATGATTCGAACCGCATCAGCGACATCATCCACAGGTCCGGTACAGGCGAAATAATTTCAAGGTATGAATACACACACGACAAAAACGGCAACCGGAAAACCCTGACCGAACTGCAGAACGGCAAAACCGAAAAAACAGAGTACAATTACGACACCGCTGACCGGCTGGAAGATTACACAACCGATATCAGCGGTAACAAAATAATAACAAAATACACCTATGAAAATTACAACCGCAAATCCGAAAACGTCGGCATAATATTCTTCAGACCCACTGAAGACAATATAGAAGGACTGAAAGATGAGGGTCTGCCCGAAGAAATCACCGGCAAACTCTTATACCTGGCAGATATTGAATATGCAACCGAGGATCAGTTTGCGGAAGCCCTGAAACTGGCAATAGGAGAGGTCCACACCGCACAGTACAGAGGCATGATTGTCGGAGCAATGCAAAGTGAGAAACCGCTCAAAGCCCGTGATTACGAGTATGACGACCTGACAGACCGACTGATGACCGTTGCCCATACCGACTGGGTGGAAATAATTGACAACACTGACCCGGATAATCCGAAAACACTGAGAGTCCCTGTCCCGAAGACCCTGAGCTACACCTATGACGACAACGGCAGCATGCTGACAAAATCTGACAGCCTTCATCCTTCCGATGACCTGACATTCGACTATAATGCACGTAATCAGATGGTGCGGGCAATGCGGAACGGAACCGCGGCAGGATTGTACGACTACAATGCAGACGGCATGAGGGTGCGGCATTACAGCAGCGAGCGCGGCGATGTTGATTATTACTATGACGGGAGATCAGTCATTGAAGAACGCCGTGCG
>JAAEQF010000357.1 GCA_024231695.1 FCB group bacterium | reverse complement strand
TGCTGATGCCGATAGACACCGGGGAATTCCAGTCGGACAAATTAAATATGGCCCCGCTGGTACCGGCGGCAGGATCACCTGATTTTACCAGGACCTTCTTCCCATATTCTGCATAAGAAGAAGAACTTAGTAATAGTGTGAGAACCAGGATTGAAAGTGTAAGTGAAAAGTAAGCCATTTTTTTTTGAGCAATGGTCGCTGTCATAACTATCTCCACAACTTATATTATCAGCAAGGAATATATTATTTCATAATTATCAGCGGTTCATATCCGCCTGTTTGATCTTAAAGAAAATAAAACTAAGTTGTGATCTCATGTTGATAATTCCAGACTCAAAAGAACTGAAACAGATATGCTGAAAGACCAGTATGAATAATATACTAAATAAACGAGAAATTACAAGTACCTGTTTTGAACACAATTAAACAGACTGAGAGGTCATACCTAACACGTCAACTAATTTAAAATACTACAACCAGCTTTGTCGTTTCGCAAGAATCTTGATGGAAGAAATGATCTTGGATGCCTCATTGTATCGAAAACCTATAATTTCAAGCAACGTATCGGTGATCTAATTAATTGCTCCGCACCTCCAATGAGACCCCACCATTAAGCCGCCTCCCTTAAGAAATTTCGAATATCATCAATGAAGGCCACGTAAGCTTCCCTGTCAAGTAGACAATTGATAAGTAGAGATTTTGGCTGTTTTTTGTTCACGGAAGACAGTCGGCGGCAAACCTCCCAAAGCGTCATGAGGTCTGCGCTCATTGTAGGTAATCAACCACCGATAAGTGATCTCCCGCGCCTGATCCAAATTCTCAAACAAGTAACTGCTTAGCACCTCCTCCCGGTAAGTCCGATTGAATCGTTCAATAAAAGCATTCTGGTTCGGCTTGCCCGGCTGAATGTAGCGAATCACAATCCCCTGGCGCTCACACCAATCGACAAAGGCCTGTGAGATAAATTCAGGGCCGTTGTCGCAGCGAATCGCCTGTGGTAGACCTCGCCAGGCCCTCAATCGTTCCAGAACTCGAACCACCCGTTCGCCCGGCAACGAAGTGTCAATCTCAATCGCCAAGGCCTCCCGAATACCCTCGTCCAGCACATTGAGAGTCCGAAAGCGACGGCCCACATACAAGGCATCGCTCATGAAGTCCAGTGCCCACACCGCATTCGGTATTGAGGGCACCTCCAGAGGTTGGCAAACGCTTCTTCGTCCGTCGTTTGTAATTCAGGCCCAGCTCGCAATACACTCGATACACCCGTTTATGATTCCAAGGCCGGCCATCAAGGCGTAGTCTTCGATAACATTTCCAGAATCCCCAGCGACGGTTTTCATCGGTCACTTTAGTTAAAGCCGCTATCACTTCGCCATCCCTTTTCAAACGGCCCTCAGGTCGCTTGTACCAAGCCGCCCGGGACAACCCCACCGCCTCGCACGACCGCCGAACCGATAAACGGCGCTCGGCCACCAGATACTCAACCGCCTCACGACGTTCCAGTGGCCTCAGAGCTTTTTTGAGATCAGGTCCTTTAGGGCATTGTTCTCAAGGCTCAAATCAGCATACATCCGCTTGAGTTGGCTGTTCTCTGATTCCAACTCCCGTAGCCGCTTTAAATCTGAAGCATCAAGGCCGCCGTATTTAGACTTCCATTTGTAATACGTCGCATCGCTGATCACGTGTTTTCAACATAAATCATGGATCGTGGTCACACCGTTATCGGCTTCTTTCAATATCCCTATGATCTGAGTCTCTGTGAATCTTGACCGTTTCGTTAAAAACCTCCTGACTACAATACGCCAGAAAGCTCTACTTTAATACTGTCTACCGCAAGGGGAAGTTTACGATTCCACCGCCAGCCTGGTGTGAGTAGATCAGAGTCGTATTCCAGGCCGTGATTGGTTTCTTTTATTTTGTTTCTTCTCCCATTATTGTTTGTTGATTTCCTTCCAATCTCCTTGATTTTAGGCCTAAAATTAACGGTCTGGGCCAGTCCGGTCACAAAAGAGGAAATTGTATCGCTGTAAGGGGTTGAGGTACAATAAAATAGCGGAGCAGGGACTCGAACCCCGGACACGCGGATTATGATTCCGCTGCTCTAACCAGCTGAGCTACTCCGCCATTCTTTCAAGCCGATTAATTTAATATATTCTGTCGGCCTGTCAAGAGGCTTGTCCACTTATTTTTTTCTCAAACCCCAAGGAAATGACTTCTCAGCCTATTCCCAACCTTTTAATCCCCCAATTACCCTACAAAGTAAGCCCTGCCATCAAAAAACCACCCGCATCCCAAACCTAATCCTCATAATTAAATCATCAAAAATCCGTCCGTGGTTAACATTTCGAAAACCACCGAAATCCTGCCCAAGAACGGAAATTCTCCGCTCACTTCGATATTTCTCCCACTTCTACTCAATAGATGTTCACTCTTGACCGAACTAATGATAAAAGGTTATAATGTAATGCATTGCGCCAACTGAGGCGCCTTTTTCGAGGAAGACTGGCAAGGATGCCCAAGGCCCAATTTATCATCAGATGGGATGATGTGTCATTCCGGCAAGACCGGAGGAAATTTCAAACGCTGGTGGATCTGTTCGTCAAATTCGATATACCGGCGGTTTTAGGCGTCATCCCCGACAATCAGGACCCTGATATCTCTTTGGAGCAGGGAGATCAGGCAGCATTTGTCGACGAACTCAGGGTGCTTGAAAAAAATGGCTGGGAAATTGCCCAACATGGTTTCCGTCATATCAAACATACTGATAATGGAGGCATTCTTGGACTCAATAAAGCATCAGAGTTTGCCGGACGCGATTATGACCAACAACTTCAAGATTTAGAGCAGGGACGAGACATCCTTACCAATTTCGGATTCAACCCGGTAACTTTTATCCCCCCCTGGCACTCTTACGATAAGGCGACGATTAAAGCCTTGGGCCAGTCCGGTTTCAAAACCTTTTCCGATGGACTGTTTCTGTATCCCCGGCTAACCGAAAACCTCTTGCAGCTACCGATGATTTTCTGGTCTGTACCCAATCGGCTGTCAGCTCTGGAAAAAATGAATTCGATCTATACCATCTGCCTTCATCCGCAACTGATTCGAGACGAGGACCTGACCCGGCTTGAGTTGTTTTTCAAAGATTACCGGCCCCAAGTCGTCACCGCCGCTTCACTTCTGGAACAAACCGACAATCTTTGTCGGCGATCTCTTAAAGAAATGGTTTTGGAACGCATTTTTGCCATGACGTATAAACGGCAGGGATAATATCGTATCATGAAGCTTGATTTGATCCGAAAAATCATATCTGATGAATCATTGCAGGTTCTCCTCCTGACTGACGGAGGTAAGCGCTGGCTGGACTATCTTGAAACCGAGCCCGAGGCCGATATCTGTCATCATCCTGCCTGGGGTCAGATTTTTGTCGAAACTTTCGGACTACCATCAATATTGATAACCCATACGACTGAGGGCCGGATCGACGGCGGTCTGCCTTTGGTTATCTACGATCAAATGCTGACCGGTAAAGCGATGGTATCCATGCCTTATTCCAACTATGGCGGACTTCTGGGCCAAACCGATCAAGTCAAGCGCAAGATTATCGATACCTGCCGAGAAATCATATCTGCCGGTAACGCCGATTACATTGAATTGCGCCAAACCGGCGAAAGCCTCGGTAATCTTGCCGATCATTCCGTGAAAAACCGAATAACTTTTCGCCTGGACCTCGACCGTAAATCCGAAGATATATTTAAGGCTTTCAAGAAACAACTGCGCACGAGACTGCGCAAGGCCGACGGTATCGGTCTGAACTGGTATCAGGGCCGGGATCGACTCGATGATTTCTATCGCCTTTTCGCTATGGCTATGAAGGAGCATGGCACACCGGTCATGCCCAAACGCCATTTCGCTTCGATGCTGACCCATCTACCCGATAATACAGAAATGATGATCGCCTACAAAGACAACCGGCCGGTCGGTGGCAAGCTATATATGAAATACAAAGATCGGGTGACCATGACCAGAGGTTGTTATCCCGGCAGATATAAACACCTGCTGGCCAATTACCTTCTCACCTGGGAATTGATTCAGCAATTGGCCGGAGGCCCAATCAAATGGCTCGATTTTGGCCGCTCGGCCATTAATTCCGGAGGTCATAAATATAAATCGAACTGGGGACCGCAAGAGATTCCGATTTTCACCGAATATATAGCCGCCGACCAAAAAAAAATCCCCGACTTGAAACCGGAAAGCGCCAAATACAGGATGGCCATCTCTACCTGGAAAAAAATGCCACTGACTATTACTCGGCTGATCGGGCCGCGCCTGTCGAGGTATTTCACCTGATGCCCGGCCTGTTGACGAAATATCCGCCGACTGCCGCCGATCTTCGTATTGGCGACATCATAAAGGCCCGGCGCTCAAACCGTCCGCACAAAGACTGCTTGGATGATATAGCCGGTTATTTCCAAACCAAACATCCTTTCGGATTCAACAGCGGTCGCACGGCTCTGTATGCTTTATTGAAAGCCTGCCTTCCCGCTGGTTCAGGAGTCGTCCTCCCCGGCTACACCTGTTATACCGTGGCCGCGGCCGTAGTCAGAGCCGGGATGAAAGTTATTCTCTCCGACAGCGACCCGAATGATCTCGGTTATAATATCAAGACCCTGCAAAAAACGCTGACTCAACATTCCAACATAAAGGCCATCGTTGCTTGCCATCTCTTCGGCCTAACCCTTGATCTGAATAAAATCAGAAAAATCGCCGGTTCCGATACACTAATCATTGATGACGCCGCCCAATCATGTGGCATTCAAACTGGCGATCACCAATCCGGTACCGGAGGCGATGTCGGATTTTATTCTTTCGGTCGCGGCAAACCGCTTTCGATTTCCGGCGGAGGCCTTTTGGTTACCGACAATGATGACATCTCTGATAAAGTCAAAAAACTTATCGCCGACGAATTCGAACCGGATCAGACTTCGTTGGGAAGTATGATGAAAGCGGCTGTTTATAATCCGGCCGTTCACCCGCTCGGCTTCAATCTGGCCTCGCGCCTGCCGGGTATCAAGCTGGCTCAAAACAGGTTCGATCCCGAATTTCCAGTCTCAACGCTATCGGAGTTCAAAGCCAGACTTCTGGCCGGTATCCTTCCACGCCTTGACAAAATGAACCAGGATCGACAGATGGCGGCGAGTCAGCTCGAAAATTTGATCGGAAATCGAAGCGGTATATCCATACCTCGATCAAAGCTTGATGGCCGACCCGGCAATCTTCGTTTCCCGATCCTGATAGACGACTCTGAACTCCGTCTCCGGGTTTTGCGCAAAGGTCGCCAATGGGGTTTTTCATCCATGTATCCGACGGCGCTAAACGGCCTGCCATCAATAGCCGAGGGAAATAACATCGATCTTCCCGGAGCCGAACGAATAGCCCGCACAATTGTCACCTTGCCGACCCATCGGCATATACTGCACGCTTTGCAGAACGATTCCATTACAGACAAACTGGCGAGGTTATGGCGATGAATCAACCTCGTCTTCTTCATATTCGCTCGTCCTATTTCTACGGCGGTCCCGAACGTCAGATAACCTATCTGACCAAAGCACTGGAGAAAAAAGGGATTAAATCATCCGTGGCCACTTTTGCCCCGCGTCAGGAAATTATTAAAAACCGCTACTATACCAGACTGCAACAACTGAATATTAATGCTCATCGCCTCGACATCGACTCCTCCTTCGACCGGCAACCGCTCGCGGTTCTTAATGATATTATTGCCAGCGAAGAGACCAACGTCCTGATCGGCCATGATTATCGAGCCGATTATTTTGTGCTCCAACTGGCCAAAAAACTTAATCTGCCGGCCATCAGCTTTTCGCGCGGCTGGACAAAAAACACGCTCAAGGTAAAATTCTATGAATGGCTCGACATCCGCTTCCTGAAAAAAATGGATGGGGTTGTGGCCGTTTCCAGAATCAAGTTCGACGAACTTCGAAGCAAGGGAATCTCTCCGGATCGTCTGCTTTATATTCCCAATAGTATCCCCACCGAAGGCGCTATTGCCCGGCAAAACATCCTACGCGACCGGTTTGATATCCCGCATGATGCTTACCTCCTGGGTAGCGCCGGACGACTGTCCATTGAAAAGAGCCAGCATGTCCTGATTAAAGCTGCCGTGAAAGCGTTGACTCTGGTCCCGGAAGCGCCTGTTTACTGCCTGTTGGCCGGCGAAGGGCCGCGCCACAAGGAGCTGGCCGCTTTAATTCCGGATAAGCTGAAAGATAGAATCATTCTGGCCGGGTGGATCGAAGATAACGACCAGTTCTATGCCGACCTTGATCTTTTTGTCCTGACTTCGGCCACCGAGGGTTTCCCCAATGTTCTACTGGAAGCAGGGAAATACAGCCTGCCTGCAATCTCGACTCCAGCCGGCGGCGCGGTCGAAATCATCGAAGACGACCACAGCGGGCTTCTGATTCCTTTCGAAGATACCGACGCTCTGGCCGATTCGATTCTGAGTCTCTATCAGGATCGCGCGAAAGCAAAAAAACTGGGCGAAAACCTGGCAACAATTACCCGCGAAAAATTCGGAGCTTCGATCAATGCCGAGAAATTTCTCGGTTTTATCGAGAACGTGAGGAGGGAACATGGCTAAACCATCGGTTCTATTCCTCACCGGCACAGTCCCCTATCCACTGACGACTGGCGCTAAAATCCGCACTTTCAATTTACTGAAAGCACTGATCAATGAGTTCAATATTGAGTTGTTAACCGCCATAAACGAGCCCGACGACAAAGACCATCTCCGAGCCATCGAACAAGCCGGAATCAAATGTCATGTTGTCGACAGCATGAATCGCAACGGCGCATTCAGCCAACAGCTTGACGCCATCAAATCATACTTCGGATCGGCCCCATATCTTGTAAGGCATTACACTTACCGAATCTATCGTGACCAACTCAACCACCTGCTGACTGAAAATAATTACGACGTCATCCATTGTGATTCAATATCATTGACCGGAAACCTGAAGGGTATCGATCCCCAACGATTGATGCTGACGCAGCATAATATCGAACAGATAATCTGGGCCGGGTATGTCGCGCATGCCGAAAACGTCCTCAGCCGAAGTTTCTATCGCGATCAATACCGCAAAGTCAAACGACTTGAGGAAAACCTTGACCGCCATTACGGTCATGTCGTGACTGTCTCCGAGGAAGACAAGACCCGACTGGCAGCGTCCTATCCTAAAGACAAAATCGTTGTCGTGGACAACGGCGTCGATCCGGCCGCCTACGCCAACAACACTTCTTTTACCGACCGTTCGGGTGTGGTTTTCACCGGATCGCTCGACTGGCATCCCAATATTGACGGCCTAACCGATTTTCTGCAGAATGCGTATCAGTTAATAATAAGCTTATTCCCGGAATGTCAGACATCCATCGTTGGCCGCCGACCGGGTGAAAAACTATTGCGGGCCGTGGCTGAAAACAGGGGCATCGAGATAATGGCCGATGTTCCCGAAATCCAGCCGTTTCTACATCGAGCCCGAGTAATGATTGTCCCCCTTCGAATCGGCGGCGGATCACGGCTGAAAATACTGGAAGCGCTGGCCGCGGGACTACCAGTCGTCTCCACCTCCAAGGGAGCCGAAGGACTGAATTTGATTGACGGTGAAAACATAATTATCCGTGACGATCCTGAGGATTTTGCTAAGGCCGTGGTAAGCCTGCATAAAGACGAAGCCCTGCATCGAAAAATCTCCGTCAATGGCCTGGAATTGATTAAAGCCCGTTTTGCCTGGGATGTTGTCGCCCGCTCTCTGGCCGGACTCTGGCGAAAGGTCGCTGATGCCTGATCTGTCCGCCATCGAAACGGCCTTCTGGGCCACGGTCGTCCTGATGCTCTATACCCTCAAAGGGTATCCGGTTCTATTGGCAATCTTAACTTGCTTCAGAGCCGAGCCACCGGCAATCAAGGCCACCGTTTTGCCAAAGGATAGTGATTGCCCAAAAGTTTCATTTATCGTCGCCGCCTTCAACGAGGAAAAGAATATCTCGGCCAAACTGGACAATCTGCTGGGCATCGAATACCCGGATAACAAAATAGAATTTATAATAGGCTCCGATGCTTCCGACGACGATACCGACCGGATTCTAAATGAGGCAGCCCATCTTGATTCGCGGATTACCCAGTTTCGTCTGGAAAAGAGATCGGGCAAAATCATGGTTCTGCGTGAAGCGGTAAGGAGAGCCTCAGGATCAATTCTCATTTTCACCGATTGCTCGGTAAAAACTAATCCTGATATCATGCCTATAATACTTGATGGTATGAAAGACGATCGCGTCGGCCTGATTTCCAGCCGGGATATCTGGGTCGATAGCCAGGAAGACTCGCCCCAATCACAGCATCAATATATCGACTACGAAATGAAAATCCGCCGCAACGAAAGCCGATTCAATTCCCTGGTTTCCGTGTCCGGCTCCTTCTTTGCCATCCGCACCGGACTATTTCAAAGCTACGACGATAACCTGGCCGATGATTTTGCCCTACCCCTGCTGGTTTACCGCCAGGGATTTCGCGTCATCCATCGTGACGACTTGATCGGCTATGTGCCCATGGTCAGATCATCCGGGGCCGAATTGATCCGGCGAACAAGAATTATCGCCGCCGGCATCCGCACCGTTCTGGCCAATGTTTCCCTGCTAAACCCGTTTAGATACCCGATTTTCGCCTGGCAATTGTGGTCGCACAAGGTTCTCAAATGGCTCTTCCCTTTCATGCTGTTCGCCAATCTGATTCTGGCGATTGCCCTATGGGAGAAGAACGATATTTATCGGGCCGCCGCCTGTGCTTATGGCCTGATCTTTGCCCTGGCTTTCGGCGGAAGGTTTATCCGTCACCCCGGCTCGATGGCCAAACCATTTCGACTGGCCAATTTCTTCGTACTGTCGATGACCGCCGTTTTGAAAGCCTGGTTCAATGTCCTCACCGGCTCAAAAGCCAAAACCTGGAGCCCGACCCACAGGTAATAACTATGAACTTGCTGGTTTTGACATATCATTATTTCCACGATGAACGCCCCTTGGGCATCAAGGCCGAGGATCATGCTTTCTCCATGAACCACGATCGGTTTGAGAACCACCTCCGTCAACTTAATTCCTCCGATCTGGAAATAATCGATCCGACAAAAGCTGAAAATGGCCAGTGGCCGCCGAGTGACGCGCACCGGCAGGTAATGATCACCATTGACGACGGTCATCAGTCATTCGGCGATCTGGCCGTGGATAAAATGATTCAACACAAAATCCCAGCTGTTTTGCCGGTTATCGCGGGGCAGGTCGGCCAAACCGATTATCTGGATTGGTCGGCGCTTCGCTATTTGGCTACTGTCGGTTTTTCGGTCCAATCGCATTCGATGACCCATGTCAATCTGGCCCGCCTGACCGAGGATCAATGCCGCGATGAACTGCGCCGCTCCAAAGAAACCATTGAGGATCAAATCGGCGTGCCGGTGACCATGCTGGCCGCGCCAATGGGTCGGATTAACCGAACCGTGTCAGAATGCGCCGCCCAGATCGGTTACAGCCTAATCATGACTTCCTATACGGGAATAAATACCGAACCGGACGATCTGAAATTATTGAAGCGATTTCAGGTCAAATCTCATATGGACAAATTACCGCTGGATGATTACTATAAGCCGCTATCATCCTTGCGCCTGATCGGATCGACCAAAAACATGGTCAAGCGGCTGCGCAACGGATGGCGGTAAAGAGAGGTAAATGAAACAGGATTTCAAAATACTGGTCAAACATTTCATCACCTACGGGATTGGTGTCTATCTGACCAAACTGATCGGGTTTTTCATGATCCCGATCTACACCGCCTATTTGACTCCGGCCGACTACGGCGTGCTCGAATTGTTGGATTTGTCCATGTATGTCGTCGGGATGTTTGTCGGGATGGGCATAACCAATTCGATTATCCGTTTCTATTCCGATTGCGAAACCGAGGATGATAAAAATTCGACTATCAGTACCGCCTTTTTCTATGTCCTGATCGTCTCTCTTTGCGTCAATAGCCTGCTTATTTTCTTTTCTTCATCAATCTCCCAGCTGATATTTCATAGTGGCGAATCGACTTACAGTCAGGAGCAACTGTCGTTTTTCGTCAAAATCGTGGCGACCTCAGGGGTTATGGATATCCTGGCCGTCGTCGGCACGGCTCTGCTTCAGGCCGAAAAACGATCGCGCCTGTTCACGATCATATCCATCACCCGTTTTACAATCAGCGTCAGTCTCAATATTATCTTTATCGTCGGCCTCGGGTTGGGCGTGGCCGGAGTGCTCTATTCGCAGATCATCTCCAGTTTTGTCGCTTTCGCCTGCATGATGTTCGTTCTCCGCCGCCGCCTCCGCCCCAGTATTTCCGTTGCACGAGCCAAGGAAATGCTCAAATATGGAGCTCCACTGGTCATTTCCACCTTCTCCATGTTTATCATCCATTTTTCCGACCGCTTCTTTCTGGAACGGTTCTCCGGTTTGTCGGTGCTCGGCGTTTACAGCCTCAGTTACAAGTTCGCCCTGATCCTGCCGGCATTGTTTTACGGCCCGTTTGAAATGATCTGGAATACCCAGATGTTCGATTTGTATAAAAAGGGCGAAGAGGGCCGACGCACCATAAATTATATTCACAAATATATTCTTGTATTCTCCCTGCTCTTTATTACCGCCTATGCTCTCTGTGTCAAGGATCTGATATTCATCATGGCCGACCCGAAATTCCACGAAGCCTACCGGGTCGTCCCCGTTCTGCTTCTGGCTTTTCTTTTCATCGGACTGGCCTCGATTTCATCGGCCGGGATATTCTTTGTCAAAAAAACCCTATATCGTGGTTTGGCCAATATCTATGGTGCGGCCGTAGCCCTGGCCGGTTACTGGTTTTTGATTAGACTTTATGGTTACTGGGGAGCGGTGATTACCACCCTGCTGGCTTTCCTCGTACGTTACATCGCCCTGAGTATCTACTCTCAGAGATTCTATCGTTTGGAATATTCATTTCTGCTATATTTTCGTGTCGCCGTCGCCACCGGAACATCCTATCTGGCCGGATCGATGATTTCCCTGGACAATAATTATCTTTCGCTTTTGGCCCGAGGCGCCGCCGGGTTAATCCTCTTTATGATCATGGCCCTGGCCCTGAAAATATTCAGCCGATATGAATTGGATGCCTTCCGGTCAATATTGAAAAGAGGACGAAGAGAAAGGACGACGGCGCAATGACCCGGCCCGAAAATCAAAAATCACTCCTATTTGTCTCGATCGATTTTCCTCCGGCGCGAACCAGCGGCATCTATCGCCCGGTTTACTGGACCAAATACATGATTGAGGCCGGCTGGGACATCACCCTTTTAACCGCAGCCAGGCATCTCTCGACGGTGGAGGATAATTCCCTTGCCGATATGATCGATCCCCGGCTGAAAGTCATTCGCGCTACCGCACCAATGCCCTTAAACATCACCGGCAGAGTTTATGACCAATATAAAAAAACGACGGCAACGGCAGGTGCGGCGACGCAGTCGTCCCTGAAAGCGCGAATATTCAAGAGTTTGAAAAGGTTTATTCTTTCACCGCTTTTCCGCCTGATTGAGAATTTCGTAATCATCCCTGACAACTACATCATCTGGAGCCTCAAAAATCTACCTAAAGCCTACCGGCTGATTAAAAAAAACAATATCAGTCATTTGCTGGTCACCTCGCCCCCACAATCAGTGCAGGTTATGGGACTCCTTTTGTCCTATCTGACCGACGTCCACTACATCACCGATTTCCGCAACAGCTGGACCGACAATCAACCATATCGTAATCGCCTGCGCGAGAAGATGGAGAAATTTCTGGAACGCAAAGTGCTTCAGCGCTCAAGAGCAGTCATAAATATGAGTCCCGGTGATATTGATCGTCTGCTGGAGCGGATGCCAGATTATCCGCGGGAAAAACTCTCGGTTATAACCAATGGTTACAACGAAAGCGATTTTGTCGACTATGCCGGCCCCCACCGGACCGATCCGACCGAACCGCTAACCCTCGTCTATGTCGGCTCCATGTATCCGCATTCCGGCGACAGCACGGCCAAAGCATTGAAAATTCTGGTTGAAAAAGGGTACGACCGGAATGATCTACGCCTGTCCATCATCGGCTTTTCAGATGCGTCTTTTGATCAGCTCATAAGGGAATACGGCGCGGAACATCTGGTGGATAATCAGGGATTTGTTGACCATGATAAATTGGTTCGATCGTATCATCTTTACGATATCATGTATCTGACCACCGGCGGCACGCCGTTTTATCACAAAGGCGCCCTGCCGGGCAAGATTTTCGAATATATGCGGATGGAGAAACCGATATTGCATGTCGGTATCGAAGGAACTACACATCAGATGTTAATCAAGTCGGGATTGGAAACTTTTGTCCCTCTCGATGACCCGACCGGAATCGCCCAGGCCATAATTGACTTGATTGAACGCAAGAAATCATCGTCTTTGAATGTGACACCCGACCGGGATTATGCCCGCTCGTTTGAATGGCGCGAACTGGCCGCCAAAGCCGATCAAATCATATCGGGGGTACGCTAACCGATGGCACAAGAGATCAGGCAAAGTGATTTCAGCCGGACCAAAGACTTCTCGCCTCCGGTTCCTTTTTCCCGGAGCATCGCTATTCTGGCCATAATCGCCTCGCTGATATGCGGGACGCTGGTGTTCTTTGTTCCGCCATATTTCATCTTCGGACCGATTATTCTGCTGCTTTTGGTAGCCGTTATCCTAAAATATCCCGTTCTGGGCATTTACTTCTATATGCTCATCTCCTATCTGCGACCGCAGGATCTGTTCGGATTTCTGGTAATATTGAGACCCCATATTTCCCTTCTGGCCCTGACCGTAATCAGCCTGATAATTCACCGAAAACTGGAAAACCGCGCGCACCTGACGCTCATGCCCAATGATAAAATGTTTTTGGCTTTACTGATGGCAGCCGTTATGTCCAACCTGACCTCGATCTGGGTCTCCTATTCAATTGAAACTACAATCGAGCTTTTAAAGACCTCTGTCTTTTACTTTGCTGCCATCGCCTTGCTGGACAACCGAGAGCGACTTGTACGCTATGTCACCCTTTACATCTGTTCCATCGCCGTGGTCAGCCTTATCCAGATATATACCTATCTGACGGTGGGAATGACCCGCATTACCGGCTCGGGCGGTTATGGTATCATCGTCGGTGGCATGACCATTCTGGGGGGACGCGGCCCTATGAAAGGCGGAAACGACGCCGCCAACGGTGTCGGTGGATATTCCAATTATTTCTTCGCCAATGCTTCAGAACTCGGTCTGGGTTTATGCCTGGCTATTCCGCTCTGCTATTATCTGTTCAAGGGCGCTCGCAATCGCCTGCTTAAAGCCCTCTTTTTCGTCATAATCGTCATGTTTCTGGTATCAATTATTTTCTCCGGCTCGCGGGGAGCATTCGTTGCTCTGGTTGCCACCATAATCTTTCTGCTATATCGCGAAAAGAAGCTCCTGATCGGTCTCGTGGTTATGGCTATCCTATCGGCTCCGATCTTGTATGCGGTTTCAGATCAATATGTGGATCGGATCAAATCTATCGGCGAATATGACTCCGACGAATCGGTCGGCATCCGCTTCAGGCTCTGGAGCGCAGCGATCGACATGGTCGCCGATCATCCGCTTTTCGGCGTCGGCACCGGTAATTTCCCGGTCGCATATGGATCAACTTATCGAGCCAAAGGATCAGCCAATCTCTACTGGTCCCCCCATAATGTCTTTATCCAGATTGTCACCGAACTGGGGCTGGTAGGAATTACCATTTATCTGCTATTCATCGCCGCCATCTTCTGGATAAACATGAAAAGTCGCCGTTTGCTTAGGAATATTGACGACGCTCGATCTGTCTATTATATGAGTCACGGCGTCGATATCGCTCTCGTCGCCTATATCGTGGCCGGTCAGTTTATCACCGCCACCTATTATCCTCATCTGTTTCAACTGTCGATCTGGGCCTCAGCCATTTACTTGATTGCCCGACAATATTCCAACAACGTCATAGAAACTGCTGAAGAAGTGAGGGTTTGAGCCGGTGGATATTCGAGTGATAACCGATATGGCCGAAATGGAACGGCTGCGTCCGCAATGGCGAGAACTTCTGGAACATTCAATCCGGCCGACCGTTTTTGCCGGCTGGGAATGGCAATATCAATGCGCCCGGCTTTTGGCCGATAAAGGTCATCTGTATCTTCTTACTGTTTTCAACGATGATCAACTGGATGGACTACTACCTCTGTATAGATCAAAAACCAGGCTCGGCGGTCAAATTCCAGCCGACACCCTCGCCTGCATGGGTGGAAATATCACCGATTACAATGCGCTAGTGGTCAGACAGAGAAAACTGTCTCAGGTCACCACCGCTTTGGGCCAACATCTTCTTAAAACCGGTTTGATCCTAAACTTCGAAAACGTATTACCCGGAACGGCTCTGTCTATTTTGGCCCGCTACCTGCCTGCTCATGGTTTCCGAGAAATAATCTACGAATCGAAAACAGCCTTGTATAGTGATCTTGGTAATGATTACAACGTCTTCTGTAAGGGGCTTAAACGCAAATTCAAGAAGAACCTGAATAACAATCGCAATCACATGAACCGGGACGGCCAATACAGTTTCCACACCGAGGAACCCTGCGAGGAACTTCTCGGTGAACTAATCCGCCTGCATACCGCCCGCTGGGAGGGCAAGGGCGAAGCCGGCGCTTTGGCCCGCGAGCGGATTAAATCGTTTCATGCCGCCCTGCAGCAAACCGAAAATCGTCCTTTTTCCATCCGTTATTTCACTATCCGACATGATAACAGCATTATGGCCATTGTTTATGGCTTTCTCTTCAAGGACTGTTTCTACGCCTACCTCTCCGGCTTCGACATGGCTCACAACCGGATCAGCCCCGGCAACATGGTTCTCGATTTCTGCGTGCAAAACCTGATCAAAAACGGAATAGGCCGTATGGATATGCTGCGCGGCGATATGCAATACAAGAAATCGTGGGCCACCAAAACGATGGCCATGAAGGACCGTTATCTTTTTCCGGCCACGGCGGCAGGAAAGACACGCCACGCCGCCCTGAAAGCGCTAATGGCCCTCAAACACCGCCTGCCGGTTTCATTGAAAAAGAACCTGAAGGGCATGCAAAACAATCTGACCGGGAATTCCGATTAAAAGATGATGAAAACAGTCGTAAAAAATACCATTGCCGGTCTTCAGCTATACAAAGCGGCCCGCCTGATTAATCGCCGCAAGACTTTGATCGTAATGTATCATGGTCTTACCGGCGACAATCGTCTGCGCGACTGGACGCAGGTTCATATCGATGATTTCGAAAGGCAGATGGATTATCTGGCTCGGAAGTACAATCCTTACGCGTTATCCGACCTGGCCGCCGGCCTCAATTCCAATCCGGAATGGATATATCCCGTGGCCGTCACTTTCGATGATGGCTATCGCTCCAATCTGACCCTGGCCTTGCCGATTTTGAAAAAATACAACATACCAGCTACCGTTTTTGTCGCCTCCGGTTTCATCCGAGGATTCGACAAACGAATGGGCTTGCTCTGGCCCGATTTCATCACTGCCATGCTGCGCTCAATTAACGACGACCAAATCGATCTAGCCGACATCGGCCTTAAACGCTTTGACCTGACCAACGACAACGGATTCGACCGCACCCGAAAAGCGATCACCGAACATCTCAAATCAAGCCCCGCTGCCGAGAAGGAAAAATTTTTGACTTGGCTGGAGAATCGTTTCGGTTCGAAAATAGTCTTTGAAAACTTCCCGGAATATCATCCCCTCAGCCTGACCGAATTTAAAAAACTCGCCTCCGACCCGCTGATTTCCATCGGCGGCCACTCCATAAACCATCCCATCCTCAGTCGGCTTAAAACAGATGATATATCTCATGAAATCGCCGGCTGCCGAAAAGAACTCGAAGAAATGACCGCCACCAAGGTTACCGCCTTCGCATATCCCAATGGAAGAATTGAGGATATTGGCGTCGAAACGCTGGCGATTACTTCCCGTCACTATGAATGCGCGGTCACTACCGAATCCGGTCTTAACCAAAGAGGACAAAACAAGTTTTTGTTGCGCCGTTATGGTATAGGCCGACATTTTAATTTCGAGCAGTACAAAATCCTGATTTCCGGCGTATATCATATGACGCAAAAGCCGATACAGGATTTATAATTAACTGATCGGGACACTTGTATTCCGATTTAAGAGATAGTGAGCTTATGGCGGTAATCGACATATCCAGAGTGGAAACAGTTGAGGCTTTCGAACAATTACGCCCGGATTGGGACCGTCTGCTGTCGCAAAGCGATGTCAATAATATCTTCCTGACTTTCGATTGGATAAAATCCTGGTGGGAAACCTTCGGCGAACAATTCCGGCTATATATCCTATTAATCAAAGAAGGTGACAAGTTAATAGGCATTGCTCCCTTAATGCTCACCTTACGCAAATCTATTCGTTTCATCGGAACGCCAAACGCCGATTATGGCGACCTTATTGGTCCCGACAAGGATGTAATAATTAAACAAGTGTTTTCTTATCTTACTAAACATAACGATGAATGGAATAAAATCGATCTTCAGCAGATACCGGCAAAATCTGGCACATTGACGGCCCTTAATACGCTGCTTGAAGCCAGATCATATAAATATCAAATTAACCAAATGGAAACATGCTTTTCTTACCAGTATGAGGGCAGTGAGGAAGATCGCGGGCTCTTCACTCTGCGGCGAAACAAAACGATGCGCAGAAAGTTCAATTTTTTCATGAAAGCCGGCGGCCTTGAATTGATTCGCCTGCAGGACTCATCCGAAATTAAGGAATATCTTCCCTCATTTTTTCATGGACATATAGTGCGCTGGGATCAAACTTCAACACCAAGCAAATTCCTTAATCCCAAAAACCGAGACTTCTATTACACCCTTGTTAATAATCTTGCCCGCCAAAAACAAATAAGCATGTTGATGCTAATGCATAAAAACCGTCCTATTGCCTATTACTTCACTTTTGATTACAATAATTCCCTATTCTTGTATACGACAATTTTCGACCCCTTCTATTTCAAACGATCCCCTGGTTACATCCTTATAGATTTTTTGACGACCGATTTCATTCGCAATGGATACAACATTATTGATCACACTCGCGGTGACGAATTCTACAAGGAGAGCTTTACAAATAAGACCTCGGTCAATTATCGCTTGACCATTTATAAACACTCACGCGATCTGGCTCTGGCCCGCTTCAAAACCAGAATAAGACAATCAGGATCCATTCAAAAACTGGCCCAAAATCAATATATAGGGGATCTGAAGGCCAAATTGTCCGCATACCGGGCCCATCACGGTACTGGACACCTCTTTATGACCATCTTGAAAAAATTGCTGATCCTGCTCTTTGAATACAAAGTCATGTTCGTACTCGATCACAACCACAAGCCCCCCCCCCTAAAACTACCGCCAGAAGTCACCATTGGACAAGTAGGCCAGGAAGATTTTGGCACAATAGCATCTTTTGTCGGCATCGACCCCAGTTCACGAAAGCACGGTATGATCATGAAGCGATTTGCCGATGGCGGAGAATGCTTCGTCGCCCGTTACAAGGGTACCATTGCCTCTATTGCTTGGGGAATTTTCAAGGAAGATCACCTTTTTGATGTCGATACGCATTTCCCTCTCAAGGAAAACCAGGTATTCCTTGCCGATGCCTACACTTCGCCTATCTTCCGCGGTCTGGGTCTGCATCCGCTTCTGATTGCGCATCGCCTGCACCGCTACCACAATCGCAAACTGAAAATCCTGACCACCTGCATGAAGAACAATGTCAGTTCCCTGAAAGGGATTAGAAAAACCGGTTTTGAATATAGAAACCGATTTCACTATCTTAAAATTCTGAGAAAAAGAATCATCTGATGCACGATGGTCCAATTAAATATGGGTAAACAGCATAATCTTAAAATCCTGTCTTTTATCTCGGCCTATTCTTCAGACACCTGGAAAAGGCTGGTTCGGCCCTTTAAACTGCCGACAGTCAACTCGCCGATAATTCGAAAACTTGTCCCCGGCCGATTACTTCGGGCACTGGAATGTATTAAGCAGGCCTTGGCCCTGTTTTTTGCCTCGCGTCATTATGATCTTGCGGTAGTCCCGGGATCGGGGTCCGGCCTTATTCTCGGTATTCTCCAGTCCTTATTGCGGCGAAAATCCAGGGCCGTTCCAATAATTTATATCGACTGTCTGTATTACGATTACAAAAACCCGCTACGGCGTCTCTGGAAAAAAACTCAGCTGAAACTGGCCGCCGGAGATAAAACCCGATTTGTCTGTTGGTCGCGAAGAGAGACGACCAACTACTCAAGATGTTTCGGCTTGCCTGAAAAATCCTTTGTTTACCTGCCCTATTACAATACACTGGAAACCGAAGAAAAGTACGCCGTTGAAGGTGATTTTATTTTCAGCGGAGGCAATTCCGACCGCGACTACAAAACGCTGATTCGTGCCGTGGAAGATATCGATGTCAAAGTGGTTATAGCCACTCAAACGACCGATTGGATTACCCCCCGAATAGCTTCCATTACAAATGTCGAAATCAGACCCATGCCGTATGAGGAATACACAAAATGCATGAAAGAATGCCTGGTAAATGTGATCGTTCTGCAAAAGGATTTATTACGCTCCGCCGGCCAGCAGACATTTATCAATTCAATGTATCTGGGCAAACCAACAGTAATCTGCGATAATGGCGAATGTCTGGATTATATCGAAGACGGAGAAAACGCCTTCTTCGTCCCCAGCGGCGATTTTGGGTTGTTGGCAAAATGCCTCGCGTCCCTGATCGAAAATCAGGACTTAAGGCAGAAAATATCCCGCCAGAGCGCATTGACGGCATCGGCTTACACCTACGAAAATACAATCGCCCAAATCCTTGAACTTGGTGAAAAGTTGACCAGCTAATATTTAGTCGATAAAAAGTCAGAATCATTATTTTTTTCTTTCGTCCGATATATATATTTAAGACATTAGTACTATGGACTCTTATCTGTGCAGGTTTTAAACATTTTCTGAACCTGAACAGGTTTTGGGGGTTCAATTACTGCAATCGTCTTTGCCGGACATGCGTTTAACTTTTAGGATTCTTGGCAGGGGCATTGCATTACCCCTCATGGTTTTTGGGGAGAATATATCTATGTTGAAAAAAACGATTTTCATATTTGCGGTCTCGCTTCTTATCGTGTCCAATGCCCTGGCCGGGTCTTTTGACAAGACTCCGTACAAGTTTCTGCTGGGCGGCAACAGCTACACCACCGACGGCGAAGACGTCACCAATCACTGGCTGGCCGAAAGATACGATGCCGGTCTGGCCGGTTTGACCGACTGGCCGGGGATGATGGAATATATCGACAGTACCCGCCGGGCCGAAGGGGAGTGGTTTCTATTCGGGCCATACGCTTCCAGCCAGGAGATAAATCTCTACGAACGGTTCGATAAGGACAAACCTTATAACCAGCGCCTGCAGGACACCGAGAAGCATTGGCAATATATTTACGCCAAACATTATCTCGATTCCATCGGCGTTTCGCCGGAATCTCTGGTTGTCCATCTGGATGACAACGCCATCAACTTGACTCAGTTCGATGGCAGCCGTAGCTATGACCTGAGCGGCCTGCCGCATCATAAAAAACGGTTCACTTATCAGTACTGGAACAACACCTCATCGGACACCATGTTTTACCCGGCCGGTTATGTTTGGTTGGCCAACGGCAACAACGAGGACGCCCGCAACGCTTTGGCCTATGCCTTCCGTCGTCATTTCATCGAGGATTCGGCGCTGTACGGCAACGGCAAGGCGCACTGGACAGCCTATTTCATGGACAACCAGTATCGAAACCATCAGATGCCACGCATGAATTCGTACTACACGATCAACTCGAGTTCAGGTGGTCCGACCAGCGTCATGGATTGGGCTGAGAAGCCAGGTATCGAAAGTACCGATGCCTGCACCGAGTATTTCGACGAATCGACACGCCGTATTGATTCGACCATAATGGGTATGCTGGATTCGACCTGTGCAGCCAACGGTCTCGACCGGGTTTACGGCTTTGCCAATATCAACAAGGAAAGCCCGATCCATCTGAGTCACATTCTGTCCTATGTCAACGCCGTATCGCTGGAACACCCGATCGACTACAATTCTCGTCCGGGTAACTGGCGCAACTGGTATGATCTGGCCGACACGATGGCGGCTCACCCCGAGGTCTATATCAACTGGTCGCTTTTCGCCGACTATATATGTTCCTCCGATCCGGGTAGTTGGAGATTCGATTCCAACCGGGTTTACCTGATGCATTACAGTTTTTTCCTGACCGTTCAGGACACCAATGCTTTTCTGGCTCCGGGTCGTTTCAACAAGATGGACCGCTGGCGCAAGATTTATGAGATCGATTTCGGCAAACCGGATGGTTTGGCCTATGAGGTCAGTCAGACCGGTACCAGCGATTACGGTGACAACCCTTACATTTATGTTATGCGCCGCGATTACGACGGCGGCAATACGGCGGTCATATTGCGCACGGCCGACAGTCAAGCCGATCATGTCGGCGACAGCGTTGAGGTCAATGTTCATGGTTTGTTCTACGAAGTCAGCGCTGACGGCGATACCTCGGCCGTGGCCGATTCGATCTACTACCTCAAACCATACATGGGTAAAATACTCGTCGCCGAATCGGGGTCCTATTCGGAGGTCACGGTTTTGGAACCGGCACAAAGTGCGCGATTTGTCGGCAGCAACGATGCCTTAATTTTCAGGGTGACCGATAGCGAGGGGATAGATTCGTTGAGAGTGTGGCTGGAAAGATCAATGGGCGACACGATTTTGCTGGACGTCAGTTTCCCGGATGGGGTGACTTCCTACACGGCCTCTAAGCAACACACCTGGAGTTGGGATGACTGCGGTTTCAATTATCTCGGTTTTTACATTCGCGATAAAGAGGGCAATGTGACTTATCTGCCTGAGGCGAAAATTCTGAGTGTGGCCTCGGAAGAGGTCAACGTCGGCGACGCCGTTTTCATCATTAATTTCCTGTTTAAAAATGGTCCGGCGCCTTATCCATACTCGTCAGGTGATTCCGATTGCGATGGGATAGTAAACGTGGGTGACGCGGTTTATCTGATAAATCATGTATTTAAAGGCGGCCCGCCTGTCTGTTGTCCCCGCGAGGGCTACTAAATCCCGACGATTGAATCTTGCCCCGGTTTGGTTAATGTTATATTGTTGAAATGAGCATATCAATCCGAGGCAAAGGGAGGTTCCGGCATGGCCAAAATTTATACACGAACCGGCGACAAAGGTGAAACCGGTCTATGGGGCGGTGGCCGGATATCCAAATACAGCGCGCGTATTCATGCCTATGGTACGGTCGATGAATGTAATGCGGTTCTGGGTCTGATTCGTAACGATGATCTGTCCGATGAACTGAAGATTATGTTGGCCGATATACAGAATCTGCTTTTTATAGTCGGCGGCGACCTGGCTACTCCCGGCAACCAAAAAACAACTATAACACGCATTGCCAATGAGGATATTGCCTGCCTTGAGCGGTGGATCGACAAACTGGAAAAGGGCCTTCCGAAATTGGCACAATTTATTATTCCCGGTGGATGCCCGGCCGCGGCTCAGTTTCATTTGGCCCGGACGGTTTGTCGCCGGGCCGAAAGATGGGCGGTGGCTTTGGTCAAAGGCGACCAAACTCATGAAAAGGCAGTAATCTTCCTGAATCGTTTGTCAGATTTCTTATTCGTTGCCGCTCGGACAGCCAATCAACAGGCTGGCCTGTCCGATGTCTTACTGAGCTATCCCAAACGGGACTAAGGCTGGTTGCAGATCACACGCGGTTCACACGAGACAGTCGATAAAAATTCCCTTAAGTTGTAATCAGATATTAAGTTTGATCTTAAAATACCGATTAAAATAAGGCACTTATGTAGGATTTACGAGATCGAACTATAAGCTATGTTATATCACATTCGGCATATGATGTCGTCGCTGACATTGCGTACGGCAGTAATCTTAGCCGGTTGTACGGTTTTACCGGGACTGATTGCTGTGTATGCTGTTTACAGCAGAAGCATCGATAGGGCCGGAGTTAGTCTATCCTTTGTCCTGATCAGTTTCCTGTGGTTGACGGTTTATGTGACGGCGGTCGGCGTTGTTATATTCATGGATCGCCGACGCAGTGGGCGAGTAGGCAAATCGGTCGCATACAGGAATATTGTCGATCAATGTCCTGATTCGATAATGATTCTTGATCTTGAAGGTCGTATTGAATATGTCAATCGGTTTTTCTGCGATTGCACCGGGTACAGCCCGCAGGACGTCATCGGCGAAAGCCCTTCTTCCTTCACCATTGGCAAAAACAGTGATCGTCGGGACGATAGTATCTGGCAGGCGATAACTTCGGGCAATTCATGGACCGGACTGATAAAATATCTACGCAAGAACGGCGAACCGTATCGTCAGCAATTCTCCATTACACCGATTGTTGATGATCGTCAGCGGATGATAAACTATCTGGTTGTTGGTGAAGAGGATGGAGACGAGGCTGCTTTACAGGAACAATTGACCGAGGTCGAAAAACGATCGGCTGTCGGACTTCTGGCCGCAGGTGTCGCGCACGAATACAAAAATCTACTATGCGGCATTATCGGTAACGCCTCTTATCTTCTCGATAGCGACCGCGCAGCGCAAACTTCGGCAGAAGTACGCGAGACGCTGACTACGATAATTAATATCGGCGAACGGGCCGACGATCTGACAACGAAATTACTGACTTATTCCCAAACCTCGATCGATAGCTTTGAGGCAATAAATTTGCAGGCCCTAGTGACTGACACGCTCGCTCTTATCCGACCGGAAATGATAGAAGCTTCGATTGAAATAATTACGAATCTGGAAAATATCCCCGAAATTGAGTGTGCCCGGGGAAGAATTCAACAACTGCTTCTAAGTCTGCTGGTTAATGCCCGGCAGGCAATCGGTACCCACGGAAAAATTATTATTTCTCTGGATAATGAAGATGAAAGTGTCTGGCTTCGAGTCACCGATACCGGACGCGGTATTCCGAAAGCGATAATAAACCGAATTTTCGACCCGTTTTTCTCCACCAAAGGAGTGTGGGGTAAGGAGGATGTCGAAGGTCTCGGTTTGGGTTTGGCGGTCTGTCGCAATATAGCCCGTGACCACGGCGGCGAGATTCGGGTAAATTCCGAAATCGATACGGGAACCGAGGTTATTGTCAGGCTACCGATCAATCGCGACTCCTCCAAAACCGGCTCAATTCGGAAAAAGGCGAGTATCCCGGTCTAAGTCATCATTCCCCCATCATAAAACAATTGCCCTGAATCAAATCTTTGCCTATTTAAGATTGTTGTTCGCTTTAAATCGAACAGGCAATCGGAGATATTTTTTACTGATATGCTGAAAATTCTGTTTTTATGTACCGGCAATTCCTGTCGCAGTCAGATGGCCGAAGGGTGGACGCGCCGTCTTAAGAGCGACCGGATCGAAGTGTATTCAGCCGGTGTTGAATCGCATGGGCTTAATCCGCAGGCCGTACAAGTTATGGCTGAAGTTGGCATCGATATCTCCGGACACAGCTCAAAGCTGGTTAGTGATTTGCCGGATATCGTTTTCGATTATGTGGTCACCGTTTGTGACAATGCCCGTGAGAATTGTCCCCTGTCTCCGGCCGCAACCAAATCCGTGCATATCGGTTTCGATGATCCACCTTATCTGGCAAGAGATGCCGCATCCGAAGAAGAGGTACTTTTTCATTATCGCCGCGTTCGCGATGAGATCAAAGTCTATGTCGAAACCCTGCCAGAATCATTGTATCCACTGGGCGGGAAGGAGAATTAATCATGGCTGCTGAGGCCTGTATTACCAAGACTGGTCAACCGCTGGGCTTTTTCGAACGATACCTGACGCTGTGGGTTCTGCTCTGTATCGCCGCCGGGATAATTCTGGGAAAGATCGCGCCGGGCGTGGCCACTTATCTGGATGGATTGTCGATTTATGTCGATGATGCGCCGGTGGTATCTATTCCGATTGCCGTCTGCCTGTTTTTCATGATGTATCCGATCATGGTCAAGATCGACTTTGGCGAGGTACTCAAGGC
>JAAEQF010000356.1 GCA_024231695.1 FCB group bacterium | reverse complement strand
CGGCGGTATCAATTCTACGGATGGGATTAAGACAGTGTATGCATATATTGGCGATGCCGCTTATAACAATAGGTACGATTCGGCGAAAATAGAATACCGCCGTTATTTCTGCGGCGATGCTAATGCGGACTGGTCGGTCAACGTTGGTGATGCGGTTTATATCATCAACCATGTGTTTAAAGGCGGGGATCCGCCCATTCCTCTGGAATCTGCTGAAGTCAACTGTGATGGCGCGGTAAATGTCGGCGATGGCGTTTATATAATCAACTTTATTTTCAAGTCCGGACCGCCGCCGTGTGCCGGATGCCCGTAAATAATCCGGGCGAAAGACTCCACCTCTAGAAAAGCCTCGATCCTCGGGGCCTTTTTTTTATGATACATTCAGGCCGTCGGTCACTTTCAGGAAAATCGCTTGCCTCGGTTTCCAATGATACATATCATTAGACAGAAAAATGGAATATCGATAGACGGAGTATTTTCTATGATAAACCTGAAAGATAAAGTCGCGCTGGTTACCGGCGGGTCGCGCGGGATCGGCCGGGCCGTCGTTTTGGCTTTTGCCCGGGAGGGCGCCGATGTCATTATCAACTATCGGGCCGATAAAAAAAGCGCCGAAGAGACCGCCCGGATGGCCGTCGAACAGGGTTCGCGAGCCGTGATCTGTCAAGCCGATGTTTCCGATCGGGATCAGACATTCGCCATGGTCGATCAGGCCATTAAGGATTTCGGGCGAATTGATATTGTCGTCAACAATGCCGGACTATGGGAATATAATCCCATCGACACCATGACCGAGGAAAATCTGAAACGAACCATCGATACGAATATCTTGGGCAGTTTCTATCCTTTGATGGCCGCTATCCCGCATATGAAAAAACAACGGTCGGGCGTGATAATTAATATCTCTTCGACTGCCGGTCAGCGGGGCGAGGCCTTTCATTCGCCCTACGCCGCCTCCAAAGGAGCCGTGATCAGCCTGACCAAATCGCTGGCCGTTGAACTGGCCGATTTCAATATTCGCGTCAACTGTGTGGCCCCGGGATGGGTGGAGACCGATATGAGCCGGCCGTCGCTTCAGGGTGATGACGCCGAAAAAGTGACCCGCCAAATACCTCTGGGTCGAGTGGGCCGGCCTGAAGAACTGGCCGAGCCGGTGCTGTTTTTGGCCTCCGACATGGCCACTTTTATAACCGGCGAAATTCTTAATGTCAATGGCGGGGCGGTGCTGTGCGGTTAATATTTTTCACCGCGACCGATCTTTTATCTTTTACATTAGCTTCGTTGGGGATAAGACCTCGAAAAAGGGGACGAACCGCTAAGGTCCGTCCCCTTGATTATTTCTGTGATTTGTCGGATACGAGAATTACATCTTCGGCAAGTTGAAACAGATCACTTTCGGTTCGGTCATTTCCTGAAGCGAGAACTTGAGCCCTTCTCGTCCCAGTCCGGAATATTTGACGCCGCCGAAAGGCATTGAATCGAGGCGGTAGTCGGTCGAGTCATTGATCATCACGCCGCCGCAATCCAGATCATAAGCGGCTTTGAAAGCAACATCGACGTTACTGGTGAAAACCGCCGCCAGTAGTCCGTAAGGCAATGCATTGGCTTCAGCAATGGCTTCGTCCAGATCATTGATGCGATAAAGGTTGACTGTCGGGCCGAAAACTTCCTCGCAATGGATGGTGGCGTCAGCCGGGACATTTTCCAGAACCGTAGGCTCCATCAAAGCGCCTTTGCGGCCTCCGCCGGTCAGGACAGTAGCGCCTTTGTCAGCCGCTTCCTTGACCCATTTCTCGACTCTTTCGGCTTCTTTCTCGGTGATCATCGGGCCCATATCGGTATCGTCTTTGAGCTTGTCGCCGATTTTATATTGCTTGGTTTGGGCCACGAATTTCTCTTTGAATTCGTCATAGATATCTTCGTGGATCAAGAGCCGTTGAACGCCGATACAGTTTTGACCGGCGGCCCAGAAAGAACCGGAAACGCAGGATTCGACGGCTAGATCCAAATCGGCGTCTTTCCAGACGATGACCGGCGAATCGGAACCCAGCTCCATGCCGATTTTTTTGATTCCGGCTTTGCCGGCAATATGTTTGCCGGCTTCGACTCCGCCGGTAAACGAAATCATCCGCACCCGTTCGTCGGAGACGAGAACATCGCCTATATCAGAGCCGTAACCGGTGATGAGTTGAATCGCCTGCGGCGGAAGACCGGCTTCGACCATGGCCTCGACCAGCTTGATGGCCGAAAGAGGTGTCACCGTGGCCGGTTTGAGAATAACCGCATTACCGGCGGCCACAGCCGGGCCCAATTTGTGGGCGACCAGATTCAACGGATCGTTGAAAGGAGTAATTGCCAGAACGACACCGATCGGAAAGCGATAATAATAGCCGCGCCTTTTTTCTCCGCCGGGAAACGAATCGAAAGGAATCGTTTCGCCCAGAATCCGTTTGGATTCCTCGGCGGCCACGATCAACGTATTGCCACAGCGGGAGGCTTCTTTGCGGGCCTCGTTTATGGTTTTGGAACCTTCACGGGCGATGATGGTGGCGAACTCTTCCAGTCGATCATTGATGATCTGGGCTGTTTTGTACAGAATTTGCGCCCGGTCATAGACCGACATCTTTTTGGTAATTTCAAAGGCGGCGGCTACACAACTCAGGGCCGTCCTGGCGTCTTCGTTACTACCGCAGGGGACGGTGTCGATAACGGAATTGTCGTAAGGGTCGATGACATCGATTTTTTTGTCGCGGTCAATCCATTGACCATCGAGAAGCATTTTCATCATTTGCCTCCCGCATGAATAATATCGACCAGGGCGCTGTAACCGGTTTCGATCCGTCCGGCCCCGGCGCCGACGATAGTGACGTCGCCCAAAGTGTCGGTGGCGAAAGTCAACGCATTGGTGGCGCCCATTATTCCGGCCAGCGGATGACTCATGTCGATTTCTTCGGGAGCGACACTGCCCTTGACTTGATTGCCTTCACGCCAGACTTTACCGATCAGCTTGAAACGTTTACCGCGGGCTTTGGCCTCGGCGATGGCCTCGGCCGTAATTTCAGTGATACCCTTGCAGGGGAAATCATCCGGCTTGACTCTGGCCCCGAACCCGGCAGCGGCCAGGATAGTCACTTTAGCCAGCGCATCCCAACCCAGCACATCGGCGTCGGGAACGGCTTCGGCATAACCGAGTTCCTGCGCTTTTTTCAGAGCGTCTTCGTAGGAATTGCCCTCTTCCATTTCGGAGAGGATGTAGTTGGTCGTGCCGTTTAAAATGCCCTTGATTTCGGAAATGTCGCTTCCGGCCAGTGTTTCACGGATGAGGTTCAATACCGGCGAACCACTCATGACCGTGCCTTCGAACAGGAATTTGACACCTTTGGCCTCGGCCAGTTGGGCCAGTTCATGATAGTATAGGGCCAGCGGGCCTTTGTTGGTGGTAGTGACATGCATGCCGTTTTCCAGCGCGGCGCGAATATGTCCCGTGGCCGGTTTGCCGGTTTTGATATCGGTGTAGGTCGCCTCGACCATCATATCGGCTTTGGCCGCTTTGATCATCGATAAAGCATCACCGTCGTAGGCGTTGGGCAATTCACCCAGCGGCTTATTCGCCTTGGCTGCTTCCAACGCGGTTGCCAGGTCGATGCCGTCGTCGTTGTAAACACTACCCTTGAGCATATCGGCAATACCAACAACGGTTACGTCAAGCTTATGTATGTCGTGCAGTTGTTGTTTCTTTTCAATCAGAAGTTCGGCCAGACCCTGACCAACCGTTCCGAAACCGACGATTAACAAACGCATAAGATTTTATCCTCCTTGCGGCAGGTAATGGAAATTCAAACAATCCGCCGGTCGTAAGTTCGATTATTTGGCCTTCCAGCGGTCAGCAGCATCGAAAACATCGATGACATTGACGCGGGAATGAAATTCGGCCGAATGTATTACATCTGCGGGGATATGATACCAGTCCCCTTTGCGATAAACTTTGGTCTCTTCGCCGATGGTCAAGGACATTTCGCCTTCGAGGACAACGCCCCATTGAGCACAGTGCGCATGCGGCGGAACCTTTCCTACCGGCTCGATATCGAAAAAGACGATCTGCTTGTCGGTGCTCGACAACAACCAGCCGCGGACACCGTCAAACGGTACATCGACTTCCGGCATGGTCTGAATCAACTCGGGATATACGGTGCCGTCCCAGGGTCCTTTCCAATCGGTCATATCGTCCTACTTTCCGTATGCGATTCCGGCGAATCTGGCCTCATGGCCGCGGCGCATTATTTCGCGGGTGTCCAGATCACAGCGGATACATTTGTGATAGATAACATCGCCGATCAAATCGGCTTTGGCCGTACGATCCTCATCGGAGAGGAAATAGGCTTCCATCGTATCGTATGGACGAGAGGTTCCGTCGCTTTCGTACTTGATAGTCATATCACAGCCGCGATCGAGAACCTTGTGCGCGTTTTCGGTCCAATTGAAATTTTCCATCCCCAAATCGGGATTGATGCGTAAATGTGCCGCCAATGAGATCGGGGGCAGACCCGAGGCTTTCAGTTCGTCGGCGCACTGGACAAAAGTATCCGGGCTGGCCGAGTTACCGATATTAATTTCAAAAAGCGGCGTGGTTCCGTCGTCGCGCAGGTATTCCTTGACGATATTCATCAGCATCCTGAACAGGATAGCGTTCTGAGTCGATAGCAGCATGGAGATTTTGAAACTGAGTTCGGGAATCTCGCGGGCAAAATAACAGGCGGCGACAATAGTGGACCAACTGGGATTGAGGAAGAAATTGGCGCCGGTTTCCATGGAAGTACGCAGGATGCCGTCGAGATAAACCAGATGATTGTTATCGCCGATTTCGACGCCGCCGAGATTGCCGAACGCGGTGCCCATATTTTTGAGGATAATCTGGCTTTGACCGTCACCAAGATCGCGGCGGTCGAATTTCTCGCCGGTGATTTTCTCGATATTGGCGAAACGCTCCTCGGGCATCGGAATCCCGATCAGGTTGGTCGAACAGAACTTGCTGGCTCCCAGAATATTCTCGGCCATGGCCAGAGTAGCCAGAAGATCGCCGGAATAAACGTATTGTTCGGTCAGGGCCACAACCGAAATCATTTCCGTCGGGAAAAGTACATCCTTGTTTTCGGCGATACGGCGCATGCAGTCCAGAGTCACATAAGCGCCCTGAAAGCCGGAAACCTGCGTGGTGCAGACGCCCGGTTTGCTGACTTTGAGGTTTTCCTTGGCGATGAAATCTTCTACTTTGGGGAAAGAGGCGGCGTAACCTTCGGCCCGGGTCAAAAGATCACCCAAACCTTTGTCGGTCGCTACTTTCTTCCGCGTTTCATATTGGCGCATCTCGCTGATTTTTTTCCCAATTGCTTTGGCTCCGCCATAAGCATTAATCAGAGCGTCGATGGCTTTCATGTCCTTGTCGCTCAAGAAATTAAAGTGCATCTTAGATAATCTCCCAATTCCTATGAATAATTCTTTTTGTCCCTATTAGTGGTGGCCCGCCTAAAAATATTGAAGCCCCAAAAGCGTGGCCAAAAACAAATGTACGATAATTCGGGCCGATTTTCAAGCGGGATTTGAAAACTGGGAACATGTTATGGAAAATCTGTTCAGATTAATATAAAAACAGCCCGGTCGGAGAACCGACCGGGCCGTTGGTGTGAGTATAAAGCGTCGTGCTTTATTTCAAGAGAGTCATTTTCTTGGTTTCAACGATATCACCGGCAGTCAGGCGATACATATAAATACCGGAGGCTACCTTTTGACCGTTTTCATCGGTGGAATTCCAGTTGACCGTATGCTCGCCGGCCGTAACGACTTCGTCCACCAGCGTCTTGACCTTCTGACCGTTGACGTTGAAAATCTCCAGCGTGACCGCCTGAGTTTCAGCGATATTGTATTTGATCGAGGTTGTCGGGTTGAACGGGTTGGGATAGTTCTGGGTCAGGGCGTACCCGTCGGGAAGCTGAGCCGGAACGTCATCTTTGTGCGCTTCGTGCATCGCTTCCATTTTCTTCTTGAGATTCATTGAGCCTTCGCCGTCCTGACTGCAGACGAAAACCTCGCATTTGGCGCCGTCACCGCTATTCATCACATGAGCTTTGACGCCCAGCGCTTCGAGCCGTTCGACCGCATCAGCATCATCGAGATTGATACGATGGACTTCTCCATCAACAGTGGTTACGACCATGGTTATTTCGCCATCATCACCATGTTCGACGTCGACCGTGGTGTGTTCGCCGGAGGCATCATCGCCGGTGGTAAACATTTCGATATCATGGGTGAAATCCTCGCCGTCCTGGCCGACTACCATGATTTTCTTCATAACGTTGCCTTCAACGTCGCAATCAAATTCGTGCATTTTCGCGGTCCATTCGCCGCAGGCACTGTCACCGGTCATGATGACTTTATGCAAATCGACGTTTTCACCATCATCACCGATCCAAACGGTAAAGGCGCCTTCGGAGCAGGAATCGAGGGTCATCAGGCGGTCGAGGACGATTTTGTGAATTTCCTCGTTGTCGCCGTCGGCCAGTTCCATCGTAGCCGTTCTGACGAAGATAACATTCTTAGCGATATCCATAAGGGTGGCCGATTCATCGCCGGAAATCTCCGTGATATCTTCGAGGACACAGTTGCCTAATTCATCGAAAGCGGCGATGACCATTTGGACATCACCCTCCGATTTCAGATCGGAAATTTTGACTTTACAGGTTGCCTCGCAGTCACCGACGTTGAAAGTAGCGTCATCGACGCCCAGTGCGGTCAGCAGTTCCTGGATCTTAAAGCTGTCCATAGCCAGATTCTTATCGACGCCGGCCAGGGCGACTTCGTAACCGATAGTTTGTTCAAGAGTGAAGGGGATAAGGGTGGCCAGAGCCAGAACGACGGCGACGACACCCAAAGATATTCCCAGGCTCGGCCGTTTTTTCAATTGCCTTGTCACAGTTCCCATTATGGAGCTCTCCTTTGCCTGATTTCCATGGCCGAGCCGCACGCGCGATTCGACGCGGGTTTTCAGGGTAGACAGAGGTATGTCATCGGCAATATCGTTAGCCTTTGCCGCCGCGAGGTCGCGGGCCAGAGCCTGTTCGGCCCGGGCGAATGCGGCGCAAGCGGAGCATTCCCGGAGATGGCCTGAAAGCCGGCGGCCGTCGGCATCGTCGGGGGCCAGTCCTCGGGACTCAATCAGTCTTTGACGGGCTTCTGAACAACGCATACCTTGTCCTCACCTGATAATGTTTGAATCAGTTTCTCGGAACCGGAGCCTTTGAAATAACGGATTAGAGCTTTACGCATTTTGCTTCGGGCGCGGGTCAAGCGGACTCGAACATTGCCCTCGGACAGTCCGACCAATTCAGCCAGGTCGGAGGTCGGCCAGCCCTCCAGTTCGAAAAGGGTAACTAACGCCTTTTCGTCGGGGCTGAGAGCCCGAAAAGCTATATCGAGCCTGCGCCGAGCGGCCTGCACGGCAACCGGATTGGTTCCGCCGATAGTTTCCTCAATTTGAGGCGTCAGCGGCGCAAACCGTTTCCACCAAGGCTGTTTGATCCGGTTTTTGAAATTGTTGACAATAATCCGGTACAGCCACGGTTTAAACGCTTCGCGTTTGCGCAGATTGTCAAATCCGGTCAGTGCGCTAACCAATGCATCTTGGTAAAGATCATCCCCGTCTTCGCGGTTCCTCATCAGCTTGCGGCAGTAGGCGCGAGCTTTGAGGTGTTCCGGTTCAACGAGTTTCCAAAATAGGTACCTATTTTTGCTCATCTACACCCTAAGACAGTTTGAGGTATGAACTGTTACAAGATAGTTAATAATCGAGAGAAACAAAGCCCTTATTGGCGGGGATATCATCCCTTTTTTGCTGTCGCGGGGATGTTCAATCATTTGGGTGAGGCCGAAGGCCGAACCGAAAGCACGCAATGCGTGTTTGGCTTTGGTTGCTCATTTTTGTGGTATCACCACTTTTTGGCTTACGCGTGGATGACCCAATTTATCGTAAGTGACAACATACAAGTACGTTACGCCGAAAATGGGTTTGTTTTGGTTCTGAATGACGGCCAACCCGGTTTTTGGTTATTTTTCAGGCATATTTATAGGCCCTTCTGTTCTGGTTACATAAAGGCGGGCGTATGCAATATCAGGGTTGATTTAATAGTAAAAATTGGTAGCCCACCCAGAGGTCGCATAAGCGGCCGCCGGGTGGGTTTATTTTTATTCTGCGGCGATAGATTAAAGGCGAATCTTCATGATGGAAAATACATTCCCACCCGCCGCTTCGCTCTGGGTGGGCTACCGGTTGAATTTGGATTACATTATCCCACAGCAAGCTGTGGGGCACCCTCCCTCAAATTCTACTTTAGGAGGATCATCTTGCGGGTTTGGGTGAAGTCGCCGGAAGTGATATTATAAAAATATACTCCGGTGGCGGTGGGTTGGCCTAATCTGTCAAGACCGTCCCATGTAATACGATGATTTCCGGCGGACAAAAATTTGGATAGGGGAGAGGCGACAATTTGCCCGAGAAGATTAAATATTTTCAACTCGGTAAATCCCGATCTCGGTAGAGTAAACTCGATCATTGTACCTGAGTTAAATGGATTTGGGTAGTTTTGGTTTAGCTGAATACTCTCCGGGAATGCATCCTGAGTATTTTCGCCAACACTGGATGGTTCCCCATCCCAACCAGCTTGAATAAACAGCCAACCTTCATTATCATGGTCTGAATCCGAGTTCCTGGCACCAATCAAAACGTCGTCTATTCCATCACCGTCAATATCACCTGCTTGTGAAAAACTTGTTCCCAAATACACCACACTACCTGGAATTCCTGAGGGGATGGCATCCTCGAAGTCCTGGTAAGAATAAACCACATCAACAATCGTATCCATATCCGGACCACAATAAAGATAGGCAACCTGACTATAAAGAGCGTGTGAATACACCATCATGATATCATTCCAACCGTCGTTATTGATATCTCCTACCATCTCAACCCAATCGGCATATAGATATTGTATGACGATATCTGCTATTGTATCAAAAGGTTGACCGCCGTAGTAAATGAAGCTTTTCCTGAATTGATGAACCATTATATCATCGACACCGTCATCATTTATGTCACCAAGGCATGCTAAATCAATGCCGAATAGATCATCATTGGCATCGCCTGATGGACCATAGAATATTAAATCAGGTGAATTCGATAATTCGTCCCCCCCCCAGTTAATACTGACACGCCCGGGGCCGCTGCTGTTCCCAACATATTCCCCAAATACAATATCGGGTAATGAGTCGTTGTTTAAATCGCAAGTGTTGCATATTTCTGCGCCGAATATCCGTCCGATTCCGTCTGGATTTTCCGCTCGGGATATCTTATATTCAGGAATCGAATCAACTGGACAATCAGAATAACCATAGATAGTGTCCCTTGGACTACCCCAGTAGCGATATATCCAGAAATCATTGTATCCATCGTTATCATTATCGCCGCCTCCCCCTATTATATATTTCCAACTATCTTGACCAATAGTTGAGTCGGGAAACATTGTAATGTAATCGTCTGGATTTAGACTTTCCATTCCCTTGAAAAGTTTAAGAGTATCGCTATATTGGAAGTACCCGATAAAGTCATTGATACCATCACAATCCACGTCGCCAATATTATTGGGACCAAAATAAAGCGTTGTATAATTATCCCACTCAAGAATTGGGGCTGAATTGAAGGGATCACCACCGAAGAAGAGTTGAAGTTTGCCTATTCCTCTACTGGTTACCAGGAAATCACCAAATCCATCTTCATTTATATCGCCCAACCCCTCGCAGCGATAGCCCAATTGATCGCCAGGCGGATCACCCTTAATAACACCTATGAGACGCATCTCGGCCGCCGCTGTTATTGATACACATAGCATAATTGCAATAAAGATGTTAATTGTAGATCGAATGTTCATGCGCTAATCCCACAAAGACGGATATCCTACCGGTAAGGTAATATAAATCCCGGGTTTGTAAAGGATTGAATTTGGCGGCACAACTTAGAAATCGGGTACCCCAACCCTTCCAGGGTTGGGGAAATAGGCGGATTAAATCCCGTTTTCCCCAGCCTGAAGGCTGGGGTACCCACACAAGCCTCGCTTGTCTTAGGCTTACGCGTGGATGACCAGAGCTTGTGATTTCAGTGCGGCCATGAGATTGCCACGTCGAGCTACGGGGCTTTCGCCCCTTCGCCCTCCTCGCAATGACGACGGCGGTCGGCGGCGGGGCCGCTTTTTGACTGACGTCAGAATGACCAATCTGATCTGTGAGGGCGAAGCCCGCGAGGCAGCGAAGCGTGCCGAGCCGATAACAGGCTCTGCCTGCAGGCGAGGCCTGCAATATGTGATGGCCAAAAGGAGTAAAAAGGTCTTGTATGGGGGATTGAAGATAGGTTTTGCCTTGAAGCCGGTTTTTGCGTATATTTCCGGGTTCCGGTTGGCTCTCGGTAATTGAGTGGTAGGGCCAACAAGGAGATTGCCACGTCGCTTCGGCCGCAAAAGCGGCCTTCGCTCCTCGCAATGACGAGGGTTAGTAGGTTGGATTGCGAGATTGAAAAGTGAGAAAACCGGCAGGTCACAATTCGCCTTCGGCGAATCAAGACCCGCCGGAACAAGCGGCCTCCTCGCAATGACGAGGGTTGAGTGACGGACATAAATTAAAAGGGACAACATGGCCAACTCGGATTATTTGTATATAAAAGGGGCGCGGGAGCATAATCTCAAGAATATCTCGGTTAAACTGCCCCGCAACAAGTTAACCGTAATCACCGGCCTTTCCGGGTCGGGGAAATCATCGCTGGCTTTCGATACGATTTACGCCGAGGGTCAACGCCGCTATGTCGAATCGCTTTCGGCCTATGCCCGGCAGTTTTTGGGGCTGATGGAAAAGCCGGATGTCGATTTTATCGAGGGGTTGTCGCCGGCTATTTCGATCGAACAACGGTCGGCCGGACGAAATCCTCGGTCAACCGTCGG
>JAAEQF010000355.1 GCA_024231695.1 FCB group bacterium | reverse complement strand
CGTACCCCGAAAGAATGAAATGTTGAAGCTGTCAGAGGAAGATATTCGACGTTTAGAAGATGCTGAAGTCTCTCCCGCATCTCCCCGGCGGCTTTATTAGTAAATGTAACTGCTAATATTTCACGCGGTTGCACATCGCAATGTTCGATTAAGTATGCAATCCGGTACGTAAGAACGCGGGTTTTCCCGGAACCGGCCCCGGCGAAAACGAGTAGCGGTCCCGGTTTGCAGGTAACCGCTTCGTATTGTTTCGGATTAAGCTGTCGTTTATATTCTTGTTTTTCCATGAGGTTATACTAAGGGGAAAAGATACGAAAATCCAAAATAAAATTTTATTCAATCTCATTTATAGATTGGAAATTCTCAACTTTTTACAATCGCGTGATTCGACAATATCGGTTGACTTATAAGGATTTTGCTTTATCTTGATATGAATGAAGGTTTAGACCTTCTTATGGAGGTTTCTTATGAAGAAACTTATTTGTCTATTTTTATGTATGGGGCTATCTCTGACCGCTTCAAATGTACTGGGCCAGGATTCATTGTTCAGTCCGCCGGTTAATTATGGAACCGGTCGTGGTCCTTATTCAGTCTGTTCAGCCGATTTTGATGGCGATAGCGACAATGACCTGGCTGTAATCAATACTGGAGATTCGGGTTCAGATTCTACCGTCTCCATACTACTAAACAATGGTGACGGCACTTTTATCCCGGCGGTCAATTATGATGTTGGTGCAGTGCCGGTTTCGGTCTATTCCGCCGATTTAGATGGCGATAGCGACATCGACCTGGTGACGGCTAATGTCCACTCAGACAATGTATCCATGCTGTTTAACAACGGGGACGGTACATTCTCCTCGGCGATCCATTATGGGATTGATGATAATCCTATGTCGGTTTTTGCGATTGATTTGGATGGCGATGGCGACAATGATCTGGCGGTAGCTAATACATCTGATGACGTTTCTATACTGCTCAACAATGATGATGGCACATTCGCATCAGCGGTCAATTATGAGGCTGGTAATGGGCCCTATTCAATTTATTCTGCCGATTTAGACGGCGATAGTGACAATGACCTGGCTGTGGCTAATCGTTATTCCGACGACATCTCAATCCTACTCAACAACGGCGATGGCAGTTTTCAGTCGCCGGTCCATTATGGGGCAGGTAACCATCCAAGTTCAATCTACTCCGCTGATTTAGATGGCGATAGCGACAACGATCTGGCAGTAACTAACCGTTACTCCTGGAATGTCTACATCTTGTTCAATAACGGCGATGGTACATTTGGACCGGTCAGAATTTATAGAGTCGGTAATTATCCTCGTTCGGTATTTTCTGTAGATTTAGATAATGATTATGACAACGATTTGGCGGTAGTTAACTACGCTGCTGGAAATATTTCCATTCTTCTCAATAATGGCGACGGTAGTTTTCAAGAGCCGGTTAATTTCGAGGCGGGGAATCACCCGATTTCGGTCTATTGTACCGATATAGATGGTGATAGCGACAATGACCTGGCTGTAGCCAATTATTGGGGCCACAATGTCTCCATTTTGTTAAACAACACCGTGCAAACATCAGTAGATCCTGAAATTTATATTCCATGCAAAATTGAGATACTACAAAACTACCCCAATCCTTTCAATGCAACAACGACAATATCATTTGACTTGATGCAAAAAGGGAGTACTGAGCTATCCGTCTACAACCTCGCCGGTCAAAAAGTAGAAACTCTCGTTGACGAGAAGATGGAAGCCGGACAGCACAACATCACCTGGGATGCATCGACATATTCAAGCGGTGTCTACTTCTATAAACTAACCGCTAACAACAAGACACAAACCAAACGGATGACGTTGATGAAATAAAACACCTCACCCTTCAGGCTTCGCATATAAAAATGCATTAAGCCCAACAAAAAGTTGGGCTTAAGTTCT
>JAAEQF010000354.1 GCA_024231695.1 FCB group bacterium | reverse complement strand
TTTTAACCAAGCAAATCCCCCCCCCTCATCAAAGGATTCATTCTTCTACTCATTGTCTTGTATTTTAATTAAACCTTTGATATTATTAATAAACTAATTATATTGAAAGAATATATTAAGGAGATAAAAATAAATGAAAAAACTTTTTACATCCATCCCTATCACATTGTTACTATTTGTTTTAAGCACGATCGGATGTGGTGGTGGTGGTGGTAATGTATTTTATGAACAACCTACTCCTTGTGACGGGATAGATTGCGGTGCAAATGGTTCTTGTTCAGGCGGCATCTGCATTTGTACCCCCGGTTATACTGGGAAATTGTGTGAAGAACAATGTAAAGGCGTGGATATGGCTTGTATCCCTGCTGGATGTTTTAATATGGGCGATGCTTTTTCAGAGGGATTTAGTTATGAATTACCAGTACACGAAGTATGTATATCAGCCTTTGAGATTGACACCCACGAAATAACCAACGCAGAATACGGCGCATGTGTGGGCGACAACGGCTGCACGGTTCCATATTATTCAGACAGTTGTTCACGAGCAACGTATTACGGCGATGCTGCCTATGACGATTATCCTGTAATATGGGTGGATTGGTATCAAGTAGATGAATACTGTACATGGGCAGGCAAACGGCTACCTACAGAGGCAGAGTGGGAGTATGCGGCCCGTGGCGGGTTACCAATTTATCCCGATACTGCCTACAAACGTTACCCATGGGGAGATACAATCAGCAGCACGGATGCCAATTACGGTATGAATATCGGGGATACAACCGCTGTCGAATCTTATCCATCAAACGGATATGGGCTGTACGATATGGCCGGGAATGTATGGGAATGGACAGCCGACTGGTTTGATTTAGGCTATTATGCTGTTAGCCCTACTAACGATCCTCAAGGTCCCATAAGCAGTCCTTTTGGGGGTCGCGTTATGCGCGGCGGCCCCTTAGTCGGCTTTCCGAGCATCCTTCGTGTGGCCAATCGCAACTCTGACGTCCCCGACTTCAACCACAACAGTATCGGGGGTCGCTGCGTCCGATAACGTGGCGGGGTGTTTTCTGATTTTTTCGTGCAGGTAGCGGGGAGGCTAGTAAACTATCATCATAACAAAGGCCATGCCCATCAGGGTGTGGCCTTTTCTTTTTGGGGGTTTTGTGCGTCGATATCATATCGTAGGGATAATGAAATTCGTCTTCCTTAAAAAATACAGTAAAACCCTCCTTTTATTCCTATTCAAAAAGATGGCTATTGATGTTAAAATATATATTTAGTAGACGTTTCATCTTTCATTGAATCAGCACCATTCTCGACGACAACGGGCAACCGATCGACAACACGCTCAAACGACGAATCGAGGAGGAGTACCGCCTGCTCGTGGTGTCCATGTGTGACCACGACCTCTACTCCGGACTCGGTACGCCGTATCCCAACAACCCCAACGGCGGCGAGGTGAACGGCCTCCAGGCGACGATGGCCGCCATCGACTTCACCGTGGCGAACTACCCGACGACCCACGTCTTCGCTCACGGCACCAGTGCCGGGTCGGTCGGCGTGTTCTCGGTGGCCAGCAGCTTCGCAACCGAGGGATCCCCGCTGACGGGCATCGTCGCGGACTCCTACATCATCACGCCGCGGATCCTGCCGATCAACGAAGCGTACGCCGGGGCGCCCGGGTACCCTTTAGCCGGCCCCTTCGACTCCCAGGACGTGATCGACAAGGTCGGATTTTTCCTTGATCCCGAACTCCTGGCCTATCCCGAAGCGAGGGTGAGCGACGGCTTCACCGACGTGCCGATGCTCTTCATCGGCGGCGACACCGATCCGTTCTGCGCCGGCAACCAGCTGCCCATCGCCGAAGCCACGGCCGCCGGACTCAACAACTGCGACTGGCTGTTCGACGGGCTCCGCCAAGTGATCGCCGATCAGCCCGACAGCCCGCACCAGACCTCGATCATCGACGGTTACGGCCATATACCGACGAACTACGTGAGCCCGGCCAACGACATCGTCGACGATTTCATCGGCGAGATTCTATCGACCAACCCGCCCTATCCTTTCGGGGCCAACTAGAAACTCAAGCTCACGTTGTTCAACGTCCGGTACAACTACCCTTCGGGCGATCCCACCTGGGCCGGCCCGAGAACGTCCGGCCCTTCCCACCCGAATCCCGCAACTTGAGTTATCTAGGCCGGAGGATATAAACTTAGATTACCTGTTTGCGGTTGAATATTTTTCATATCCTCTGGTAGTCAAGCGCTTAGGGGCTGCTAAGCATGAATAACAGAAGTAAAAAGCTGTATTTCGGTAAAGGAGACAACCATGGCCGATGATATTTATTACAGACTACAGAAACATTTGGATAACTTTATAATGAGAGCCCCTGAATCTGACAGTTTTATTGAAATACTTAAAATCAGGTTTACACCCGAAGAGGCCAAAATTGCGCTTATCCTAAGCCAGATGCCCGAAGACATTCCAACTCTTGCCAAATCCGCGGATATGGATGAAGACAGCCTGCGATCAATTTTAGAGCAGATGGCAGACAAGGCGCTGGTATTCAAACAGAAACTAAAAATTGCCGAGGCGGCCAAAGATGTATACAGCCTGCTCCCGACAGCTGTCGGACTTTGGGAAACCTCGTTTGCCAAAGGTGAGAAAAACCCGAAAACAGAAGAGCTGGCCCGCTACTGGCGTGAATATTATAAAGACGGCTGGGGAAAGGCCATGCTTACACCGGGCACTCCCTTTTCACGGGTCATTCCGGTTAGACAGTCCATTAAGGGGCAGCAGGAAATATATCCATATGAACAAGCCTCTGAACTCATTAAACAGCAGGATTATGCCTGCGTCCTTCATTGTGCCTGCCGGAAGTCGGCGGAACTGGACGGAAAAGGCTGCGGCAAACCGACCGAGGTCTGCATGCATTTCGGAGCTCTGGCAAAATTTTTTGTTGAAAAAAGTTATGCCAGGAAAATCAATATTAAAGAAGCTATGGAAATTCTTGATACGACAGATAAGGCCGGGTTGTTACACATGGTAAGTAACTCAAAGGAAATGG
>JAAEQF010000353.1 GCA_024231695.1 FCB group bacterium | reverse complement strand
AGCTTCATCAGTAAGTAGCCGAAAATGAATCCCCCCAGGTGCGCCAGCCAGGCCGTGCCACCGCCGGTTGGTCCGCCCAGCATGATGTTGAATATCTGCATGGCGAAGAAATATCCCAGGACTATTTTGGCCGGCAGGCGGAAAAACCAGATGAACCCCAGAAACAGGAGGCAGGTTATCTCCGCACGCGGGTGCAGCACCATATACGCGCCCATGACACCGGCGATTGCCCCCGAAGCTCCCACCAACGGCGCTTGCGAACCGGGGCCGAAAAGAGTGTGAAGCGCCACGGCTGCCAGACCCGAAACTATGTAGAACATGAAGTATCGGACCGGCCCGAAATAGTCCTCGATATTGTTGCCGTAGATCCACAGAAAGAGCATGTTGCCGATAAGATGCATCCAGCCGCCGTGCAGAAACATGTAGGTCAGGGGCGTTGCGTATAACCACGGCTCGACCGCATAAGTAGCCCCGCCGTCGAAAAACAGAAACGGCACAAAACCAAAATCGTAGATAAACGCCGTGTAGCCCTTCACGCCCATGGTTTTCGAATAGAGAAAGATGGCGGTGTTGATGAAGATCAGCCCGACTGTCAGATGCGGGAACCTTACGGTCGGCTGATTATCTTTGATCGGCAGCAGCACAGCGGCGTTTCCTTACGGTTAGTTTCCTGTTTTCTATTACTCTTTAACGAAAAAGTCAACCCTATGTTCGGCGACGTTTCCGGCCCGGTCCTCTACTACGATCATCAATTCGCATCTTCCGGCGGGCAACGGTTCATATGGATACACGCGGCAGCGGGATTCCTCGGGCTCGTACTCTGGGATCAACCAGCGGCCGTTGATGCGGGCGTCGATAAACCGGTCGTCCTTTATACCAGAGAGAGTGTCCTTGAGGATGAACTCGATAGTTGGCTTGAGACCTTTGTAGGTCAGGCCGGCTTTGACGCTGAGATTGGCGATGGTGGGTGCGGTGGTATCTATCAGGACCGCGAACATTCCCCCTCCCAGCGAAGTCCCACTCGGGTAATAACCGCGCGGTTCCGGAGGAACGGCGCTGGTCGTAAGGCCGCTGGTTGTATCGTCTTCGTAGAATTCGTTGATCCAGACCCATTCGTTT
>JAAEQF010000352.1 GCA_024231695.1 FCB group bacterium | reverse complement strand
TTCAACCTGCCCGACCTCATCAACACCGACGACTACCTCCTCGATCTCGGCGACGTTCGCGAATCGGCCCGCATCAAGATCAACGACTCCGACGCCGGATCCCTCTTCGCTCTACCCATGCGAATCCGCATCGGACACTATCTCAAACCAGGCGCCAACACCATCGAAATAGAAGTAACCAACCTGTCCGCCAACCGGATCCGAGACCTGGACTTGCGCAAGATTGACTGGAAAATCATGCACGACATCAACATCGTCACTACCGCTTACAAACCGTTCGACGCCGCCCAATGGCCGCTGCAACCGTCCGGACTGCTTGGCCCGGTTACCCTGACGCCGCTGACGCAGATTAAAAACCAATAAGACGTCTACCAGTCATTATGCAGGGCAAGGGGGAGGAAGGACGGGAGTTGATATCGCTAACCATACCCAAATGATATATCTGCGGTTAATGCGTCAATGGCAAACAAGATGCCGGCCCTGATATTATTACACTGCCCTTACCGGGCGAAAAGGTGTTGTTGATAATAACCCAGGGCGACGTTCGCTGCGCTCACTTTGCCCTCATAGCTTATACTATACTTGAAGGGACAGAAATATCAATATTATTAGTAGTATTATTAGTTGTCTTTCTTTTTGCTTCTTTTTCTTTCTGTGATATTATGTGAGATGTGTGAGATATGTGAAATATGTTATTTATTAAAGCTCGCCGGATGGCGGTGAGGTCCAACTTGCCCTGACCTTCGAGGTCCAAGCCCAGACTGACCCGCCGCCATTCAATACCAACGACTAAAAGGAACAATAGATCGCTTTCCTTCGAGGAACACTATGAGGCTATCCAGGTCGTTCGGCCAGGCGAGAAAAACCAAACTGAAAGGAGTTTTATCATGTTGTTTGTAGGTATCGATTGGTCCGACAAAACTTTGGATTATTATTTGCATGACCATAATGATGAGGTCCTGGCTCAAGGCAAAGTTGAGGTCAGTGTGAAAGGTTTGACTGAGATGTTTGTAAATCTGGATAAGCACGGACGGCCGGAGGAGATTTCGATTGCCGCCGAAACCTCCCACGGATCCTGGATACAAACCTTGCTGGATCGGGGGTACACGCTTTACCCGGTTAATTCCAATTCGGTCAATGAATTCCGAAAAGCCATGAATAGCCAAGGGGACAAGACCGATAAAATTGACCGCCGTGTGATTGCCAAATTTCTCAGTACCTTTCATAAGAAATTGACCCCTTTGAACCCCGACGACAATGACATTGTCACTTTGCGAACATTCTGCCAGCATCGTTTGCGGTTGATCGAAGAGCACACCGCCAAAATCAATGAGTTGCTTTGTACCCTGAAAACGCATTATCCGGCTGTTTTAGAGCTGTTTGGCAGTCTGGACAGCCATATCACCCTGGAGTTTCTGAAAGACCATCCGACGCAAATACAAATGCTGGACCTTTCGGAAAAGAAATTGAAAAAATGGCTTCAAGATCACAGTTATCCCAGTATGCGCAGGTTCGAAGAAATGGCGGAAATTCTCAAACAGCCGGCGTTGCAGGTGGCCGAACATTTGCAAAAAGCCAATGTCCCGCTGATATGTTATTTGGCTCGCAGCCTGCAATCGTTGAGCCGAGAAATCAAAGAATGGGATGATAATATTAAAATAAGTCTGGACAAAATGCCTGAATCGGACTGGATTCGCTCTCTGCCGGGAGCCGGCAATGTATTGGCCCCGGCCTTGCTGGCGTGTCTGGGACGCGACCCGAAACGATTTGATAAGGTAAGTAAGGCCCAAGCGCTTATGGGTACTGCGCCGGTAACCATGCAAAGCGGGAAATCCTCTCAAGTGCGGTTCCGGTACGGATGCTGGAAATTTGCCAGACGTACCATGCATTTGTTCGCCGACCAGTCCCGGCGACAATGCGATTGGGCTCAGGCTTTTTATGAAAAACAGCGACAAATTGGACATAAACACCATGAGGCGCTGCGGAGTCTTGCGCATAAATGGCTTAAAATATTGCTGGCTATGAAACGAACGGGAAGTCATTATAATGAGAGCGTCTTTCATGAAAGTAGAAGCAGATACCTGTTAAATCAACAGGCTTAACGGCTAAAATTTGCTGTTTTTTCACTTTTTTTAATATAGAGCTTGACATAGACCGTCTGGGCTAAGTTATACTGGCCTTTCGGGCCGAATACAGAATCGCATGTGTAAAGATTCTGGCAAATTGTATAATCGTTAGATAATCGGTAACCTTGATTGATCGCCCCCTCCCGTCCCCCTCCGGGGGAGCACATTTACCAGCCT
>JAAEQF010000351.1 GCA_024231695.1 FCB group bacterium | reverse complement strand
TTCCTTATAGGCCGCCTCGGCATCCGTGAAACGGGTGGTTTTATAATATAAAGCTCCCAAATTGTTGAGAGTCATGGCCACGTCCGGGTTATATGCCGCCGGATTGTCCTTGGCCAGGGTGCGGCAAGTTTCCAGTGCTTCCTTATAGGACGACTCCGCATCCGCGAAACGGCTGGTTTTATAATGTAAAGTCCCCAAATTGTTGAGAGTCATGGCCACGTCCGGCTTATATGCCGCCGGATTGTCCTTGGCCAGGGTACGGCGAATGGCCAGTGCTTCCTTATAGGACGACTCCGCATCCGCGAAACGGCTGGTTTTATAATGTAAATTCCCCAAATTGTTGAGAGTCATGGCCACGTCCGGCTTATATGCCGCCGGATTGGCCTTGGCAAGGGTACGGCGAATGGCCAGGGCTTCCTTATAGGACGACTCCGCATCAGAGAAACGGCTGGTGTCGGAATATAAAGTCCCCAAATTGTTGAGAGTTCCAGCTACATATGGCTCATATGCCGCCGGATTGTCCTTGGCCAGGGTACGGTAGGTTTCCAGGGCTTCCTTATAGGACGCCTCCGCATCCGCGAAACGGCTGGTTTTATAATGTAAAGTCCCCAAATTGTTGAGAGTTGTAGCTACATATGGCTCATATGCCGCCGGATTGTCCTTGGCAAGGGTACGGCGAATGGCCAGCGCTTCCTTATAGGACGCCTCCGCCTCCGCGAAACGGGTGGTGTCGGCATATAAAATCCCCAAATTGTTGAGAGTCATGGCCACGTCCGGGTTATATGCCGCCGGATTGTCCTTGGCCAGGGTACGGCGAATGGCCAGGGCTTCCTTATAGGACGACTCCGCATCCGCGAAACGGCTGGTGTCGGAATATAAAATCCCCAAATTGTTGAGAGTTGCAGCGACATATGGCTTATATGCCGCCGGATTGTCCTTGGCAAGGGAGCGGTATGTTTTCAGGACTTCCTTATAGGCCGCCTCGGCATCCGTGAAACGGGTGGTTTTATAATATAAAGCTCCCAAATTGTTGAGAGTCATGGCCACGTCCGGGTTATATGCCGCCGGATTGTCCTTGGCCAGGGAACGGTATGTTTCCAGGGCTTCCTTATAGGACGACTCCGCATCCGCGAAACG
>JAAEQF010000350.1 GCA_024231695.1 FCB group bacterium | reverse complement strand
TTTGGTCTCCGACGGGTGCGTCCACAGTTCGATGAAACATCTCGACGCCTTGATTAAATTGGCTGCCGATATGAATGTGCCGGAATTATATCTGCACGCCTTTTTAGATGGCCGCGACACTTCGCCTGAATCGGGCGCCGGATATATAGAGCAGGTGCTGGAGATGTTTGCCAATCACGAGCTTGGCCGGGTCGCAACGTTGATGGGCCGGTACTGGGGAATGGATCGAGATCAGCGCTGGGATCGAATCAAGCGGGCTTACGATGCCATAGTTTATGGCGAGGGCAGGACAGCCGATGATCCGGTAGTGGCTATAAAGGAATCTTATGATCTGGGCGTTACCGACGAATTTGTAGAGCCGGTGGTTTTTAACACCGGCGGTCGGGGAGGGAAGTTGAAGTCTGGTGATCTGGCCCTGTTTTTCAATTTTCGCGCCGACCGGGTCAGGCAGCTCTGCCACGTATTTGAGGGTAATCAGTCATTGATTGCGGTGGAAGAGGAAATCGAGGCAAGCAATCTGCAGGTTGCCCTGGTCAATATGACCAAATACGATGAAAAACTGATTACACCCAAAATTGCCTTCCCACCCGTTCATCATTCCGGGATTTTAGGCGATGTGATTTCTAAAGCGGACCTGAAACAGCTTCGTATTGCTGAAACGGAAAAATACCCGCATGTTACATATTTTTTCAATGGCGGCGAAGAAGAACCTTTTCCGGGTGAAGACCGGCAGATGATCCCCTCGCCCAAAGTGGCCACTTATGATCTTCAACCGGAAATGTCGGCATCCGAAGTTACGGACAGAGTAATTGGGGCCATCGAAAGCGAAAACTATGATTTAATCGTTTTGAATTTTGCCAATTGCGATATGGTTGGTCATACCGGAATTATGGAAGCGGCGGTAAAAGCCGTGGAAACGGTGGATGAAAGCGTGGGGCGGGTATTCGAGGCTTTGCTGAAAAAAGAGGGAACAGCTATTTTGACGGCCGATCACGGTAATGCCGAAATGATGAAGGATCCTGAAAACGGCGGTCCGCATACGGCTCATACTACCAATCCGGTTCCCTGTGTTCTGGTCAACGGCCCGGAAGGCGCCAAACTTCGCGCCGGTGGCAAATTGGCCGATGTGGCTCCGACACTACTGGAACTAATGAAAATTGAAAAACCAGTTGAAATGACAGGTCAGTCTCTGTTACTTTGGTAGGTGCCGAATATTTTCCGACATATTATCGATTCTCTTTGGCCCGAGGACTCCGTCCTTCGCCGTAATCGCTTCTACCTGACTTTATCAGGATTCATTCTGGCTATCGCCTGGCCTCCCTTTCCGCTTGGTTTCATTGCTCTGATTGCACTGATCATACCGCTGGATGTAATATCCGGCAAGAAATTCGGACCGGCTTTTAAAAGCAGTTACCTGTTTGCCTTTGTTTATCATCTCTTTTCAATTTACTGGATCGCCTGGGTGACCGTTCCCGGCGCGCTGGCGGCGATGGCGTTGATCTCTCTTTATACCGCTTTTATTCTTGCCATTTACAGCGCCATTTATCGACGTTTTCCTGTTCCGGCAATGGCTCTCCTTCCGTTCCTTTGGGTTGGGATGGAATATTTTCGATCGCTTCTGGAAATCGCTTTCCCCTGGCCTAATCTATCCTATACCCAGCATGGTTATCTGGCCTTTATTCAGATAAGTGAATTCGTCGGCGATCTTGGTATTTCTTTTATCGTTGTCTTCTTCAATATATTACTCTGGCGAATCTGGCGTGGTAAAAACCGCTTTAGACGGGCCGGGTTGGCCCTGTCCGCAGGACTGATTATCTGTCTGCCCACGCTTTATGGCGCCCATGTTCTGGGTCAGGCACCCGAGGATCATGACGGTCCGATTTCGGTGGCGCTACTGCAGGGATCGGTTGATCTGGAAACCAAGTGGGATCCGGAGATGAAAGAGTTCAATTTCCGGCTTTATGATTCGTTGGCCAAGGCGGCGCCGCCGGTCGATCTTTTGGTCTGGCCGGAAACGGCGGCACCCGCCTATCTGCTGGGGAATTTCCGTTATACGCGAATGGTTTCACAAACGGCCCGCAAAGTTAAGACTCCGATGCTGGTCGGAACGCTGGATTTCAATCGCTTGAGCGACAGCACCTATGAGTATTTCAACGCCGCCGTTCATTTCGATTCTGACGGTCAGCATCGGCCGCCTTATCATAAAACCAAATTGGTACCGTTCGCCGAAACGGTGTCTTATGGTGATTATGTTCCCTGGCTGGTAAATCTTTCATTGGGCTGGTCTGATTTCGAGCATGGCCGTGAACTTAAGGTTTTCGAAAACGATTTCGGCAATTATGGGACGTTGATCTGCTATGAAGTGATCTTCCCCGAAGTGGTCAACCAATATATTCGCGACGGAGCCGATTTCCTGATCAATATCACCAATGATACCTGGTATGGCTATTCTTCCGGGCCATATCAGCATGCGGTTATGGCGGTTTTCCGGTCGATCGAAAACAGGATTTATATCGCCCGGGCGGCCAACAGCGGTTTCTCCTATTTCGTCGATAAGTATGGCCGGATGTATAATAAAAGCGGTTTGTACGAACAAGTAATCTTGACCGGGAATTTGTATCCGGCCGGAGAATTGACAACTTTCAATCGCACCGGTCCGGTTCTGGGGCGGGCCGGCTTGTTGATAATCGGTTTGTTATCGCTTATATTGGCGGCGGTATGGATAAAAGAAAAATTTTGGCATTGACATCGGGTTTGATCTATACGGCATTTCTCCTTGTCGTGACGGTAATGGCCTTGCCTGTTCGGGGAATGGCACGCGAATGGGAAAGTTTCATGTCCTTCGGTCAGGTGACGGAAATGGTCGTTTATAACGGCGACATCTGGACGGCCACCACCGGCGGTTTGGTTCGCATTGATCCGGAATTGATGACGCATCAGACCTACACCAACGTTGATGGATTGCATACCAATCAAATATACGCCTTATGTGTCGATGACCGTAACCGATTGTGGATCGGCGGCCGCGGGCGACTGATCAATTTCACCGATCCCGATCATCCCGACGGTTATCTGTTTACCGACAATGACGGCGGTCAAGTGGAAATTTACGATATAGACTGTTCGCCCGGTGGTGACTCTTTGTGGGTGGCCAACCGACTTGGGGTGACTATTTTTCTGGCCCCGGACGAGCCCGGCCAGGGCCTGATCCTGGACACTTACACACGGCTGGGAGAGATCGAACGAGATACTCCGGCCCGGCGCGTGGCGCTTGATGGCGACAGCGTCTGGGTTGGTACCGATCGCGGTCTGGCTGTTGGTCCCCGTGCCGATATCCGTCTTCTAAAGACACCACTCAGCTGGCACTCCTATGCCGTGTCGGAAATGGAACCGACAATACCGACCGACTCAATCTGGGGTTTGGTTATTAAGAATGATACCGTGGTGGTTGGGACCGTAGCCGGTTTGTATCGGTTTGATGCGGCGGGTGGGCCGTCCTTGACCAATCTTGGCCTTTATAATGATCCGCGGATTTTTGATATCGGCCGCAACGGTGATTCCTTGTTGATTCATTCCGCACGGGGCAGTTCTTTTCTGTACGAAGGCATAGTGAGAGATTTTCCCTTTGAGGGCATGCCGATCAGGCAATCCACGGCCGGGGCGGTGGATAATAATGGTGTTTATTGGAACGGCAATCTTTTGTACGGCGTTTATTATTTGCGGGAAACGGAAATGACTGCTTATGATGCCGGTGGAATGCCCTCCAACGATTGCCGTAAAATAGTCGAGGCCCAGGGGAAAATCTGGGGCGCTTTTGGGAAATCCGGGCTGGCCTATTATGAAAATGACATCTGGGAAACGGTGGCCGGGGTTGAGGGCCAGGTGGTCACGATAGCCGTCGGACCGCTGGATGAGTTGTGGATTGGAACCTGGGGATCGGGCGTCTATCGTGTGGATAGCGACACTGTCATGCACTTCGATACACTCAATTCCGCCTTGTCCGGATTGTGGGATGCTCCCGGATATGTTGTCGTCTCCGATATAAATTCTTCCGGTGATGCCATCTGGTTTTCCAATTTACTCGGCCGCAACGGCGAAGTTGTCGCTGTCAATCCCTACAATATCGAACAATGGGCGGCCTATGTGCTGATCGGCGGGCAGTATGCCGTCTGGCTGGAGACGATTACGTCCGGTCAGGATGTGGTTTATGCCGGATCACAGAATAGCGGCATTTATGCCCGTTCTTACAGTGGTTCGCCATTCAACTCCGCCGACGATTACACTTGGCGGTTTAGTTCCGATTCGTCGGGGATCGGATCGGATATAATCAAGTTTATGCGCGTCGATGCTTTCGACTCATTATGGGTCGGCACGGCCTATGGATTGTCGTATCAAGCGCTGGGAGAAGTTTTCTTCCGTAATATCATCGTTCCCGACAGCTTCGGCCCCGAAGTGACCTCGTTTGATTTCGACGGTCAGGGATCGCTTTATGCCGGTTCGGCTCGCGGGATGGTTATCCGCGATATCGCTACCGGAACTTTTGAATATTTGACCGGCGCTAATTCGGGGCTGGTTGACGACGCTATCAATGATATCTTTTATCAGGAAGAAGCAAACGCATTCTGGATAGCTACCGCGGGGGGACTGTCGCGCATGACCTCCGCCGCTGCGGTGGCCACTGATAATATCGAAGAGGTTCTGACTTATCCCAACCCGTTCATCATTCGCCACGGTACGGAATTGGTTCGCTTCGGTTATACCGGCAATGCTGAAATCAGCATTTTTACTTTGGCCGGAGAAATGGTGCGTGAGATTCCGGTAACCGGCGTCTGGGACGGCCGGAACGAGCAGGGTGAGCCGGTGGCCTCAGGTGTGTATCTGTTTACTCTGACCGATCGGGACGGCAATGTCGGCCGGGGCAAACTGCTTCTTGTTCGGGAATAAATGGAATTTCAAATATGCGATCATCAATCTCTGGACGTCACCCATTGGGATAAACTGGCGCGCCGGGGATCATTTTTCGAATCATCACTCTGGGTCGATGTCTGTGCGGCCGGCATGAGCGGTTCGACTGAAATATGTTTCCTTTGCGGTTACGAAAGCGGCCGCCTGGTGGCTGGATTACCGGCAGTGATGGTCAGTAAACTCGGCCAGAAATCTTTCTTGTCCATGCCATACGGTACTTATGGGGGAGTGCTTTTTGACGAGGCTATCGACTCTGACGGCCGCGATGAATTTATTTCGAATATGGAAAATTGGTTGAGGAAAAAGCGCTTCTCGCTGGTTTCAATAACCGATTTTGCAGGTCGTCTGGCCGATTGGCGTCCGAAGGATTTTGAGCGAACCAGCCACTTCACGCATATAATCGAATTGGAAGCGGGCGGTCAGTTTGTCCCGACCAACAGGAACCTGGTTAAAAACCTTCAGGCGGGCGAAAAGGCGGCCGGAGATATTATCCGGATTGAAAACATTGACAGGATAAAGGGCTATTATGATCTTTATCTGGCCACCGAAAGCAGACATGGCCGAAAAAAACCGCTATATAATCTCAGCTTTTTTGAAGCAGTAATGAAAGTACTTGGCAATACAGACAGTTTGTACTGGACCGCTTTGATGGTCGATGGGGAGATGATCGGTTCGCAGATCAGTTTTTGCCACCATGACACTCTTTTTTACTGGCAGGCAGTATCCGCCTATGAAAAGCGCCAATTCAAGGCCAACTATCGTCTGCTTTTTGATGCTATCACTTATGGAAATTCACGAGGGGTGACTAAAATAAATTTGGGAGCTTCGCCTCCCGAAGCCGAGGGGTTGATATATTTCAAAGAATGCTGGGGAGCAAAAAGAGTTGAATACGACGGACTTGATTACCGTTCGCCCTTACGCAAATTTATGGGTCGGTAAGCGAAAATGAAACTGCTGGTCATGGCTGATGCCCGCTCGGTGCATACCGAAAGATGGTGCCGGTACTTTGAAGAGGCCGGTGTAGAGACCGCTTTGTTTTCGTTGGAGCCGTGCACGATATCTCCACCGGGCCGTCTTTTTCAGGGCCGGCGGCCAACTTCGCAGGGGATTGTCGATTATTTTCTGGCGCGTAAGAATTTTCTGGCCGTCCTGAAAGATTTTCAACCCGATATTGTCAACGCTCATTATGTTGTCTCCTACGGCTGGCTGGCTACGGTCTGTAAATCCTGCCCGGTGGTGGTGACTGCCTGGGGCAGTGACCTTTTGATTTTACCTCATAAATCAATCATCCACCGAAAAAGGATTGCCAAGGCTTTGAATCATGCGCGCTATTGCACCGTTGATAATCGCAATCTTTTTGAAGCCGCCACGAAATTCGTCGCCGCTGACAAAATCATCGAAGTAATCATGGGTGTTGATCGGCAGGTTTTTGATCGGGTAAGGAAAAACGAACGGCCGGCTGGAATGCAGATTCGGATTATAGCCCCACGCGGCCTTCAGCCCGTTTACGATCCGGGCACAATTATTCGGGCGGCGGAAAAGCTTAAGGGCCAGATTGATTTGCACATTGATCTATTCGGCCAAGGTTCCGATGTTGATCGCCTTCAGGACATAATCGATGAAAAATCATTAACGGATATGATAACGATGAAACCGTTTGTGGCTCACGATGAATATATAGATGGACTGAAAAATTGTGATCTTTACTTATCGGCCTCGCGTTCCGATTCAACGTCGGTTGCTTTATTGGAAGCGATGGCCGCCGGGCTGGTGCCGGTAGTTAGCGATATTGCCGGAAATCGGGAATGGATCACAGCCGACGATAACGGATTTCTTTTCCAATGCGGATCATCAGATGATCTGGCCCGAAATCTGAAGAAAGCGGTTGCCGCACTACCCGACTGGACAGAGATGGCGCAAGCCAACCGTCGTTTGATTTCGGACAAAGCTATCTGGCAGGACAATATGGATCGGTTAAAAATTATATTTGAACGGCTGGCCGGCTGATGGCCCGGCGCGTTCTGGTAATCGCCTATTATTTCCCGCCGCTGGGAATGGGTGGAGTTCAGCGAATGGCCAAGCTGGCCAAGTATCTACCCGAATTCGGCTATGATGTTACCGTGTTGACCGTCAAGGATATTCGTTATCCGGCCTATGATAAGTCTCTATTGGATGATCTTCCGGACAGCGTGGAAATAATTCGCTCAGGTTCATGCGACCCGGCACGTTTGGCCCGGTTTCTGCCCTTTTCCTTCAGGCCCGGAAAAAAACTTTCTCTGGCGGCCAAGAACAAAGGTGGACTTTGGCCCGATTCCAAAATCGGTTGGAAAAAATCTGCACTCAAAACCGCCCGTCGCCTGATCGAAGCTCAGCCACCGGACATGATTATCTCATCGTCGCCGCCGATTACCGCCCATTTGGTGGCTATGGAACTGAAGGAGCAATATGGACTGCCCTGGGTGGCCGATTTCCGCGATATCTGGGAATCCCGCCCGCCGGAAGATCTTTATCGGGAACAGAAACTGATCGATAAATCGAATGACCTTTTGAAAAATATCGCTGATAATGCCGATGCCGTTACGACCGTGAACACGACTATAGCCACGCGGTTGAATAGTAAGGCGAGGGTCATTATGGGCGGGTATGACGTGGATGATATGGGCGATATCGCCGCCGACCGGGAAGATTCGAAATTTGTATTCTGCTATCTGGGGACGGTTGGGCCATTGCAACCGATGGAACCATTTTTCGAAGCTGTTCGGCAAGCATCGGCAGCTGATCTTGAATTTGCGGCGCGGGCGAGTTTCAGGATAATCGGCGTTAACGATCCGGAATGGATTATGCAGGCGGCGGCTCGTTTTGGACTGGACAAGCAGGTGGAATTGATCGGGTATCTACCGCATAGGGAAGCGCTGGCGCAAGCTTCCTCAGCTTCGGTGTCGATATTAAGCGTTCCTGCCGGGTATAGTGAAATTTCGACCGGAAAAATTTTCGACCTGTTGGCTCTGCCTATGCCGATTCTGGCTTCGGTTCCAACGCAGGGGGAAGCGGAAAAATTAATCTGCAAATACAGGGCTGGCCTGTGCGTCGAACCGGATTCGCCGCCGCTTTTGGCTGAGGCGATGTTGAAACTATTTCGGGATTTTCGCGAGGGGCGGATTTGGGAAAAGGAAGATATTTCCGGTTTTACCCGCCGCGAGGCTGCTTCCGCTTTCGCCCGTTTGATGGATGAGGTTTTGAATGACTGATCGGGCGCACATTTCGGCAGTCATCATATCGTATCACGGTATCGATTTCATCGCCGACTGTTTAAACAGCCTGAAAGCCGATCTGGAAGGGTACGAGCATGAAATTATTGTGGTCGATAATCATTCCACCGATGGCACGCTTGAATATATCGAAAAACATCATCCTGAAATAAAACTGATAAAAAACGCGAGCAATGCCGGTTTCGCCAAGGCGGTCAATCAGGGTATTGACGCTGCCCGGTACAAAACGCTTTGGCTTCTCAACCAGGATATTCGTATCCGTAAAGGATGTCTGGACGCTTTGTTGAACTGCATGCAAAAATTGGAACGTCCGGGGATGGTCGGCCCCAAACTGGTCGGCTTCGATAGTCGTTTGCAGAAATTCTGCCGCCGTTTTCCGGGCTATCGTCATCTGTTCTGCGAGTTGTCCGGATTGTCCCGATTGTTTCCCCGGTCCCGATTGTTTAACGGGTGGAAGATGGGCGATTTCGATCATCTGGAGTCGCGACCGGTTCAGCAACCGATGGGCGCGGCCATGTTGGTACCGCGCGAGGCGATCAATGTTGTCGGCCGCATGGATGAATCTTTCGGGATATTTTTCAACGATGTAGATTTCTGTCGCCGTCTGCATGAAGCCGGGTACGAGAACTTTTATTGCGCTGAGGCGGTGATCGAACATTTCGGCGGTGGTTCGATTTCGCGGCAAAAACCGAAAATGATCTGGCTGTCGCATCTGGCCATGTTCAGATATTTCCGCAAATGGGAAAGGCGCCGGAAGGCGCCTTTCGTGGTTAAGGTCCTGCGAACGTCGCTGGCCTGGCTGGCCGGAGGTATGCTTGTTTTGGCCGCCGGGTTGCGTTCGCTATATCACTATCTTAAATCTTTTATCTAACCAGAACCATCTTCCGGGTTTCTGTCCGATCGGCGGCTATCAGCCTGTAAAAATAAATGCCGCTGGCGACGGTGCTGCCGTAGCGGTCGGTACCATCCCAGACAACTTCATGTTCGCCGGCCATGGACAATTCATCGAGTAACACATCGACGACCCGGCCCAGAATATTGTACACCGTCAATGAAACATGTTCGGAGCGATCCAGGGAAAAGCCGATAGTGGTGAGCGGATTAAACGGATTGGGATAGTTCTGCCGCAGTTCGAAATGATGCGGAACCGGCGGCGGATCATCGTCATCGGCATCAGCCAGGAACGCGGGGCGGATGATTTTCTCGGCCGATACCTGACCGGCCACAAACAGAGTCAGGCGTATGTCTTCGGTACAATTCCCCGGCAGATCTAATTCAATGTTGCCTTCGGCATCACTAACTATCGTCTGATATGTAGCCTCGCCGATTCGTACCGAAAGAGGATGTTCGGACAGTGGTGTGTCGCCCAGAATTAATTGCGATTCGAACGTCTGCGAGGGGTAATAGGCGCCCAAACCATCAATGGTCGTTTCGACCGGATGATCGCGATAGACATTAATTGACGGATCGCCATAAAAGTTCTGGCCATAAATCTGATCGCGGTAGTAGGGGTAATCGACCCAGCTGGCATACATGGCCGCCACCGGATTACCTTCGGCGTCGTCGAAAAGGTGCTGATAAAAGGATGCCATCAATTTGTAGCTGGAGGCTACCCAGCCCCAGCGGGAAAAAGCCACGATGCCGATAGCTCCGGCTGAATCGAGGGATAGCAAGCTTTCAACCATAGAGGGCGTGCTCATGCCGTAAAGCGTTTCCAGATCAATGGCTCCCTGATCGCAGGAGATGGAATAATAGAGAGAGGTCTTCTGGTTGCGAGGCAGGTCGCCGAAAGCGGCATGGGTAGTATGACCATCACCGGTCAGGATATAGTTCTTGGGGAACTGATTGTAACCGCTGGAATTGAGCACAAAACCGTCGGGTCGACCGTGAGCCAATATGCTGATCAAGCCGTAGCCGTCGGCCAGATCGTCAATCGTCGAAACGGGCATCGGCCCACTGGGAGCCAAGTCGTCACCGGTGGGGGATTCGGCCAGATTTTCACAATCAAAGTCAATACTGCCGGGCAGGTTTTTGGCCACTTCGTATTGTTGTCCGCCGTCAAAATAGTCGCGCATTTGATCGGAGGTGAAAAAGGCGGCTCGATTCAGATAAGCCGACTCACCTCCGCCCGGATTGAACAGATAAGCTTCAAGCTTGGCCGTGTATTTCAAAACCTGTTCGGCGCTGCCGAAAGGCAAACGGCCCAGCGCGACTTCGGGGCCCATGTCCGGTTGATCCTCAGTCGGTTCACCCCAGATACCATCGCCATCATAATCCCAATCGCCGTCGTAATCGGCGAAGTACATGTCACAAATCATCGAATGGTAGAGGTCGGGCGGAGTTTCCGTATTGTAATAATAGGCGTAGCGGATGGGAACCTGATGTTCGTCGCCGCCCAAAATCACCCACTGTCCACCGGCTTGGTAGAAGTCTTTCAGGTAATTACGCAGTTTTTCCGCTTCATCGATGCCATCGTATAGGCTATAAATTGAATCGGTGATGGCCAGGGCGGCATCGAAACCGGTCCGCCGCTTAAGATCGAGAAGGGCTGTGAACGATTCGGCCAAGGCCGGCGAGGTAACGATCACCAGATTGCCGCCCAGTGGGCAGCCTCCGTTTGACGTGAAGGCCGAAAGTGAGGCCTGCAGAGGAGATACCGTCTGTGGATAATCGTCAATCATATCGCCGCGGCCAGGACTGATTTCACCGTCGGTTCCCTCGGAGCAGATTTCAATTTGGCGGTTGAAGATAATTTTGTCATCACCCAGAAACTGAACCGGGTAAACAGTCATTGACCAGACTGTCCGTGATTTTATTTTAGACACAGTTGCCGTATGGTTTTGAGCCGGATACCGTCCGGCCACGGGACGAAGGACGTTTTGGTATTCGACGACAAGATTATTATCTGCTGTAATCTGATCGGGCCCGTTTAGACGGGGTTGAAATCCGAGCATTAATGTGTCGGCTTCCAAAACCCGACCATATAATTGCGTCAGTTCAAAATTACCCAGACCATGATAGACTAATCCGGTGACCGGAACCGAAGGCCGGCCATTATCTGAAATAAAATCAAAGTCGGAATAAGCGACGGTCATTCTATAAGGGTCGAGTTCAAGCTTGTCGTAGCTGAATTCGACGGTGTCGATCGATACGGCTGACACGGAAATGACCGTCCCCAAAACAGTCAATAGTGTCAAACATGCAACTTTCATAGCTTCCCCCAGCTGTTTCATCATGAACTGAGAGGAGTAATTGCAAGGGGGATGCCGTTAGGTTAGAGAAATACTGAAAATCTTCACGATGTTAAGCTGTTAATACTCAATGCATTAGGTTTTATAGTTGAAACAATGAGAAATTTCTGCCGATTGAATCCTGCCCAGACTATGGGAGGTAGCCGATAGTCTGTTGCCGATCCTCAATCGAAAATATTAATTAAATGAAGGAAACCTGTTGAGATTCGCTAACAGTTGATGTTTATGAGTATATGGAAAAAGTAAAGTTATTCCCGGCTTATTTATTGATAGATATTCAATTACGGCTTTTTTTTTTTTTTTTTTTTTTTTTATATTTTTCGTAAATAAGGTACTTTTTCTTATCAGAATTGGGTTAAAGTGGGTGTTTTTGGGTTGTGGGGTT
>JAAEQF010000349.1 GCA_024231695.1 FCB group bacterium | reverse complement strand
TGGCTATTCAAAGAGCCTCGGTTAAATGGACCCGTCCAATAAAGGATTGGGCTTCGGCGCTGAACTATTTTTCCATCGTTTTTGAAGGCAGGGTGCCGCTTTGATGAAATGGCCAGTTAGGGACACGGACAAAAATAATTCTTCCAAAATAGGCCGGGATATGCTAATGGTTTAACATGGAAATACAATTAACCGACGAAACCAAACGTGTCATTCAGTCTACCGAAGGTCTGTTGAAAGGAGCTGCCCGACGTGTGTATATGGCGTCTGTGGTGGCGCAGATGGGCCGAGGGGGGCAGCGGCGGGCAGCGAAAGAGCTTGGATGGAATCGTGATGTTATCCGAAAAGGGCAGCACGAATTGCAAAGCGGAATTATCTGCGTCGATGCTTTCAGCTCACGTGGTCGAAAACGGCTGGAAGACCATTTGCCGAATTTAGATAAAGACATCCGCGAGATAGCCGAGGCCGCCAGCCAAACAGACCCCACATTTCGCACCACGCAACTATACCGGAGGCTCACAGCCGGGGAATTACGCCGACAACTTTTAGTTGAAAGGGGATATCTGCCGGGTCAAGTTCCCAGTGAGCGGACGTTGCGCCGCAAGCTTACGGAGAAGGGGTTCCCCCCACGGAAGGTTGCCAAGAGCAAACCGATACGCAAGATCAAGGAAACGGACGCGATTTTTAATGAAGTGCATCGCGTCAACAAGCATGCCGACGCTGATCCTGAAGCAGTGCGGGTGTCGATAGACACCAAAGCGGTTGTTGCTATTGGGGATCTGAGCCGTGGCGGAAAGAGCCGCCAAGGCGAAAATGCTGCTGATCATGATTTTGAGCCTGACCAAAAACTTAGGCCATTTGGTATATTCCGGCCTGACACCAATCAGACATGGCTGTTCTTTACGAGTGGTTCTGTGACAGCGGATTTCATGATAGATCGACTCGAAGATATCTGGCCTGAGCTTAAAAAAACGGTAATACTCCACATACCCTGGTGATTAATGCCGACAACGGTCCGGAGAATAGCGGGGTGCGCAGTCAGTGGCTTAAGCGGTTAGTGGAATTCAGCGCGCGATGGGATGTAAAAGTGCAGTTGGCATATTATCCTCCCTATCACAGCAAGTACAATCCAATAGAACGCGTTTTTGGTATATTGGAAAACTATTGGAACGGTGACCCGTTACGAACGGTAGAGAAGGCATTGGGGATGGCCGAAGGCATGACATACAAGGGAGTGCATCCAATAGCTCGGTTAGTGACGCAAGAATATTCCAAGGGGGTAAAGTTAGATATTCACCAACGGCGTTTCTATGAGAAGGCTTTGGTCCGATTGCAGGATTTGCAAAAATGGTTCATCACGATAAATCCTGCCAAAGCCCAACACATCTGTGCTCTGGCACCATAAAGTGGAATAACTTATTTTGACCGAGCCCCTTACCGCGGAGGGAATCAAAAAAATCGCCATTCTAGATACATTGCTGGGGAACCGGTTTCTGGACACCAACTCCATTGTTTTCATTGATGAGCCGGAATCCGCCCTGCACCCCGC
>JAAEQF010000348.1 GCA_024231695.1 FCB group bacterium | reverse complement strand
GAATGACTTCACCAGGATGTGGAGGATTGTACATAACCATATGTTTAACTCCTTAATGATAATCGAGGTAATTTACATCAACGGCGTTGTTGTCCTCAAACCGAAAAAGCACCCGCCAACTTCCTGAAACAGATACCGCCCAAAATCTTTTATACTCGCCCTTCAAGGGATGGAGATCAAGTCCCGGCAGCCCCATGTCCTGAGGGGCTTGAATAGCGTCAAGCCTGGCTAATATCAACCTTAATCGGCGAGCATGTTCCGGACGGACTCCCTGCTGGCTCCCTGTATCGTATAGCTTTTTAAGACCCTTATGCTTGAAGTTCTTAATCACGCCTTAATAGTAACCCGCCTATGGACAGGTGTCAAGCGTTTAAGATGCCGCCAATTATCACTGGGGACGTTCCAGATCAATGAGGCGTTTCTTGGTCTCCAGACCGCCGCCGAATCCGGTCAAGGAGCCGTCGCTGCCGATGACGCGGTGACAGGGAATGATGATGGGGATGGGGTTCTTGCCGTTGGCGCCGCCCACGGCCCGGACAGCTTTGGGGTTGCCGATGGCTTGGGCAATGGTTTTGTAG
>JAAEQF010000347.1 GCA_024231695.1 FCB group bacterium | reverse complement strand
TATTTCCGGTTTAATGGCGTCACGGAAGCTCTTCATAGTTGGTTCTGAAAATGACCTTAAAGCAATGGACCGATAACGGTTGGCTGAAATCTCATAGGACAAGTGCCGAAGAAATCGGATTTGAAGGGAAGAAGGGACGCGCCAAATATGAGAAACGAGCAAAATGGAAGAAAATCAAGGCCTTAAATTAGACATTATATCCAGACACAAAGATCAAAATGATCTAAATCCCGTTAATCCTGTCATAATAAATGACTGGTTCCTGACAGCAGGCCGGTATGTGGGCATCGCGCCCGAGAAGAAAGGAGCGAGAATTTCGATTCCGAAGAGGGCCTGCAGGACATCCACGTCGAGTTGGAGAACCTAAGCGCAGAAGCAATCCGATTGACGGTGACAATAAAAAAGAACTTCGAGGAGTTGGGGATATGAGAAAAATTACCAAACGATTGCCCGCCGATTACGCTGCACTTCTCAATGAAATCAAAGAACGGGTACGTTTTGCCCAGTACAATGCACTCAAGGTAGTGAATAAGGAATTGGTTGGTCTTTATTGGGACATTGGCCGGCTGATTGTTGAACGCCAGGCCGACGCCGACCACGGAGTCGCTATCGTGGAACAATTGGCGACCGACCTTCGGCAGGAATTCCCCAGCGTGAGCGGCTATTCCCGAAGGAATGTCTTTTATATGCGCGAGTTCTACCTCGCATATTGCAACCTACCAAAAGTGCAACCACTGGTTGCACAAATCGGCTGGAGTCATAACCTTGTAGTTTTGCAACGTTGCAAAGAGCCTTTGGAACGTGAGTTTTATATACGAATGACTAAAAAATCCGGCTGGTCGAAGAATGTATTGATCCACCAAATCGAAAACCAGAGTTATGAGAAAACTTTGCTCGGCCAAACCAACTTCGCCAAGACGCTGACGCCTGCACAGCGAGCTCAAGCCAAACTTGCCGTGAAGGATGAATACACCTTTGATTTTCTTGAACTGGGAGATGCCCATTCTGAACGGGAACTGGAGCGCGCTCTTATAGTACGGGTTGAAGATTTTCTGCGGGCCATGGGCGGCATGTTCGCATTTCTCGGCAGCCAGTTCCGGCTGGCAATTGAAAACAAAGAATACTTGATAGACCTGTTGTTGTATCATCGCCGGCTGAAATGTCTTGTGGCCGTTGAATTGAAGGTCGGCGAATTCCAGGCCGAATTCGTAGGTAAAATGCAGTTTTATCTGGCCGCGCTGGACGAGCAGGTGCGTGAGAAGGACGAAAACCCCTCCATCGGGATTATCCTTTGTAAAGAGAAAAACCGCACCATTGTCGAATATGCCCTGCGTGACGCGCGCAAACCCATCGGCGTGGCGACCTATCGCATCGTCAAACGC
>JAAEQF010000346.1 GCA_024231695.1 FCB group bacterium | reverse complement strand
ATGGCCGCTTCGGACGCACCTGACCGGTCAAAAGAGAAAATCCCGGTAATCATAATTTGCGGGCCGACCGCCTCAGGCAAATCAGGGTTGGCTCTCGAAATAGCAAAAAAACATGGCGGCGAAATTTTTTCGGCCGACTCAAGGCAAATTTTCCGACAGCTAAAAATCGGCACCGACCGCCTCGATAAAAATCAACAACAGGGAATAGCGCATCATCTGATGGGAAACGCCGACCTGGGAGAGCGTTTCACCGCTTTCGATTTCGTGCGCGAGGCCGAGCGGGTTATCGAAGATGCTCATGAACGCGGCAAACGAATTATCATTTGCGGCGGAACCGGACTTTATGTTCGCGCTCTGGTGGATGGTATTTTCGAAATACCGGACGATGACATGACCTATCGTCAGGATCTGCTCGATATGGTCGCTCGTGAAGGTCCCAATTTTGTGCATCAGATGCTCAGTGAAGTCGATCCCAAAGAGGCAGCCAATATCCATCCCCGCAATTACATCAAAGTTGTTCGCGCTCTGGAGATTTATCATATCACCGGTCGTCCAAAAAGTGAGATGGTCGATGAAACCAAACCGCGCAATGAAAACTTTGTTTACCTTTATCTCATTCTGTTACCCGACCGCGATAAACTGTACGAGCGGATCAATCAACGCGTGGATGAGATGATCGATGAAGGTTTGATAGATGAGGTGCGGGAAGTGTTGGCCTCTGTTCACGGCGAATCATTGAGAAAAAGCAAAATCGTCGGTTATCGGGAATTGATAGATTTCTTTGATGGGAATATCTCGCGGGCCGAGGCTATCAACCTCATCAAACGAAACACCCGCCGTTACGCCAAACGCCAGTACACCTGGTTCAAGGCGGTCCCCAATAGCAAGTTTATACCATCGTTCGGTTTTGAATCGGCCGAGGTTGCCTCTGATTTGGTGGAAGACTTTCTTAAGTCCTGCAATTTATAGACTTAAAAAACCTATTCCCGCTGAACTTCTTCAATTTTCTGGTATTTTTATTTAACTTTAGAACCTATTCGGGCGTTTAAACGTCTATATAGTGGTTCTTTACGTTTATGGCCGCTGTTAAAAAAACTTGACACGTTTTACATGAATGTATATATAGCAATGGCTTAGACGGATTTAAGCTTAAAGGCGTCGGTTAGCGTTACCGATACTTGTAGAGAGAAAACTTTTTACAGCAGGGAGTGCCTTGAAAAAGCCATTTGTTCTCACAGCCCTTTTTGTTATTCTGGCCGTCGGCGCCATGGCCAGTAATCCCTACGAAGATATCACCTCACAATCGCCGGAAAATCTCCTGATCAGTGATGATCCGGGCGCGGATACGCTTAATATTGTCACAGCTAATGATCCCTTTTTCTCCGATTCGGCTTATGCCGTTGATGATGAAATTTGGCGTCAATTCCGTCAGGTCCGTGAATATTTTGTCCAGGGCGTCGCCGCCAATCAAGAGGCGGCCTGGGACGAGGCTCAGTTTTATCTTGAACGGGCATTGCAGGTTATGGCCGAACTCGATATCGACACCGTTGATAATACGCCCGAGGCTAAGAGGTATTCTACACTTCTGAATGAAATCGTGGCCGACTATCGACTGACTTTACTCTCAGTGGGATCGTTGCCGGAAGATGCCTCACCTTCGGCTTTTCTGGAGAAATTCTCGATCCTCCCCAATCTTGGAGACGATGATTACCTCGAGGTAAAAGGCGAGGAAAAGACGATTACCTATAATGTCCCCATGGTCATGAACGACAAAGTCAAAAAGTCGATTATTTATTTCCAGACCGTGGCCCGGGAAGCTTTCGAGAAATACCTGGAGCGATCAGGCAAGTATATCCCGATGATGACCGAAATCCTGGAAAGTTATGACGTTCCTTCAGATATAGTCTATCTGCCGATCATCGAATCCGGCTTCAACTGCCGGGCCTATTCGTGGGCACGGGCCAGCGGCCCATGGCAGTTTATCGCCTCTACCGGCCGTATGTATGGTCTAAACCGTAACTGGTGGTATGACGAACGCCGCGATTTCGTCAAATCAACCCATTCGGCGGCTCGTTTCTTAAAACACCTCCATGAAAAATTCGACAGCTGGGAACTGGCCCTGGCGGCCTATAACGGCGGACCGGGTCGGGTCGGCCGAACCATCAAGAAGCAGAAAACGAGAAATTTCTGGGACATGAAACTGCGCAAACAGACAATGGATTATGTTCCTTTTTATATGGCCGCGACAATTATCGCCAAGAATCCGGAACTGTATGGCTTTAACGTTCATTATGACGATCCGGTGACGTTTGATGTCATTACTCTCGACCGCTGTTTGGATCTTAAAACCGTGGCCAAAGCCACCGGAGCGCAGGTGCAACAGATTCGCGATTTGAACCCCGAACTGCTTCGCGATGTCACCCCGCCCAAAAAGAGAGACTACAAACTGAGAATACCGGCCGGAACCAGAGACATTTTTCTGGCCGCACTGCCTGATTTGAAATCACCCAAGGAAACCAGCTGGGTCAGACATAAAATAAGAACCGGTGAATCCGTTTCATCAATCGCCAGCAAATACGGCGTCTCCCAATATGCTATTTTCGAGGCCAATAATATCAGCCGCCGGTCCCGCATCTACGCCGGCAAATCGTTGATTGTACCGGTTCCGCTCGATGGGAAATCATATTCCAGCGCCCCCAAGGTAAGGATTTCCGCCGGCGATAATACCTACAAAGTCCAGAAGGGTGATAATCTGTGGGATATCTCCCGGTCGTTCGGAACCTCCCCCAACACCCTGAAACGGTTAAATTATCTGGGCAATTCCAGCCGCATTTATGTCGGTCAGGTACTGAAACTACCGGGCTCGGGAAAGACAGCAGATACTCAGAAGCGCAAGGATTATGACCGTCAACCGGCTGGAAAAACGGATACTTACATCGTTAAAAGGGGCGACACGGTTTGGGATATTGCCCGGACTTACGGAACCACCACGGCCACGATAAGACGCCTCAACGGCCTTTCCCGGTCGGGCCGCATCTACGTCGGCCAGAAACTTCTGGTCACCGGTAGCGGCGGATCGGGTGAGTTTTTTACTTATCGGGTTAAACGAGGAGATACTCTGGGCAAAATCGCCCGCGCTTTCGGAACCAGCATCTCTTCACTTAAGAGACTCAACGGGATTAAAAACGCCAACCGACTGTCGGTGGGCCACCGATTGAAGATCGAAAAGAATTAGGGGGAAGAGTGAAAAAGCGTTCCATTGTCATAATTGTCGTCGCTGCTTCGGCCGTAATCGTTCTCTGCTTTGTCGGTCTTATCGTGGTTATAGGTTTGACAGAAGGTGGTGATTATCAGTTTGAGGGTTTCGGGTCAAAGGTGGCCGTCGTCGAACTTTATGGGCAAATCTATGATTCCAAGAGTTTCGTGCGCCAGATGAACAAATGGGACAACAATAGCGCCGTCAAAGCGATTGTGATTGATATCAATTCGCCCGGTGGCGGCGTGGCGGCGTCGCAGGAAATGTACGACGCCATTTTGAAAGTCCGTGAAGGAGGCAAACTGGTAGTGGCTTCGATGTCCTCGGTGGCCGCTTCGGGTGGGTATTATGTGGCCTGCGCAGCCGATAAAATTGTCGCCAATCCGGGAACGCTGACTGGCTCGATCGGTGTTATTTTGTCCTTTCCCACGGCCAAAAAGCTCTTTGATAAAATCGGCGTTCGCTGGGAAACGGTTAAATCGGGTGATCTAAAGGCGGTGGGATCCTATTCTCGGCCGATGTCGGCTGAAGAAGAAAGAATGCTCAAGGCCGTCGTCGATGACAGCTATGAGCAGTTTGTCGAGGCCGTGTCCGAGGGGAGAGACCGCCCCAAAGAGGAAATCTATCCCCTTGCGGATGGCTCCATTTTCACCGGGCGTCAGGCCTATAATCTGGGTTTGGTAGATACTCTTGGCTCATTTCAGGACGCTGTCAGCCTGGCTGGTGAAATGGTCGGCTTGGGTTCCGACCCAGACACAATCAAGGAACGGCGAAAATCCCCCGGATTATTCGATGTATTAAGTGGCGGACTCAAAGTTGCCGAAAAAATAACTGATTTGGAATTAGGGCAGCCGGGTTTGCTTTACCTGTATCAATGACCCGATTTTAGAGGGTTTTAACCGAAAGCCCAACTGGTGAATAATTCTTTAGTCTTTGCAAGAAAAGTAGTTGCGTACGCCAAAAAGAAGTGTTATGTTTAAAAACTCAAATTCATTGATGGAAAATTTGGGAGGAGGATGAGATGACCAAGGCCGATCTGGTCGAAAAAGTAGCTGAGAAAACCGGGCTTACTCGGACCGATGTCGCCGTGGTAGTCGACAATTTTCTGGCAACTGTAAAGAAATCATTGGAGTCTGGCCACAACATTGAGATTCGTGGTTTCGGGACCTTCAAAATCAAGCTTAGGAAAGCTCGTAAGGCCAGAAACCCTCGGACCGGAGAAGTTGTCCCGGTTCCGGATCGCAAAGTACCGGTTTTCAAACCCTCCAATGAATTCAAAAATTTGATTACGAAACTCCCGGTTTAGCACAGCATCGATTGATCATTCAGGAGGTTGAATGCCCAGCGGAAAAAAGCGCAAGCGTCAAAAGATCAAAACGCATAAGAGGAAAAAAAGAAGGCGTCGCGACAGACATAAAAAGAAGAAAGTCTAACGCGATGTGACGCAAATATACACTGATGGGAGAGAGGTTCACTCTTTCCCATCGGTGAATAAGTTTCCGAGGAAAACCGGATATAATTTCCGGCTTTTTTGTCGCCTTTCCGACCCTCAAATTGAACACCCCGCTAATCGTCCATAATTCAATCATTTAAGCCGATATCATAATTTGCTGTTTTCGGGCAAGCCGTTTGCCATATTCAGCATTGCCATGGTATGCGTACGCTTAATAATATTATATCTCTACCTCTGCGTGACCCTGACGGTTCAGGCCGCAGCCGAGGATTTTCTCGTCTCTGCTGACCATTCCGGAGCCGAGCAGAACAACCCCTCAGTGGCAGTCGGGCATGACGGTAAATTCGCCGTAGCTTGGATTGATTTTCGAAACGGCAACAGCGACTTATATGCGCAGCTTTTTGATTCAGTGGCCGTCGGCTATAATTTCATTATTAATGATGACAGTATAGGCGCCTGGCAACTCGATCCCGACTTGTCCGCCGATTGGTATGGTAATTATTATTTGGTATGGAAAGACTATCGTAACAACAGCTTTCCGTTTGATCCCGATATCTATTTTCAAAAACTGGACAGCCTGGGAAAAGTAGGGGAAAATAAAAATATCACTGTCGAACAGCCCGATTCCAGTCATTATGCGCCTTCAGTGGCCTCTGCCGGATGGGGTAAATCGGTGGTTGCCTGGAAGGATGTGCGCAACAATAACTGGGATATTTTCTGTCAAACGGTTGATAGCTCCGCCACCCTTATTGGCTCCAATACCAGAGTCAATGATGATTTGACTTTTACTCCCCAGCATGAACCGGACATAGCCCTGTCGGCCAAGGGTTGGTTCGTTGTTGTCTGGTATGATGGACGTAATGGTAACGATGATGTCTACATTCAAAAATTCGACTCGACCGGGCAGGCGGTCGGAACAAATATAAAAATCAATGATGACGGCGACGACAGTAAACAGAAATTCCCTTCGGTGGTTATCGGCGGTAATGATGTAATCACCGTAGTCTGGACCGATTGGCGACGCGGTAATTATCCTGTTAATCCCGATATCTTCGGCCAGCGGTATAGCTCCGATATGGCGCGCCTTGGATCAAACTTTGTCATAAACAAAGATAACACCCACACGACCCAACGGGATCCTCGCGTGGCTGCTGATCGCCGAGGTAACGTCTGTGTAGTATGGTCGGATTCATCTCAAGGCAACTGGAATGCCCGGGGCCAGATAATTGAGTTTGATGGATCGATGACCGATGAAAACTTTGCGGTAAATCTTGATTCAGCCGGTGTTCAGTATATCCCTGATGTGGCCATGGATGGCGAGATACTATATTTTGTCTGGGCCGATAATCGCGAGGGCAATTTCGATATTTACGGCCGGACATATCAATACTATGAGCCGTCACTTTTGGTGTCGCCCTCAAATTTGGAATTCTCCAAAGATAAGTACGCTCCCAGTCCTGAGCCGCAAGTAATGAACTTACAGAGTGCCGGTGACAGCGAAGTCAACTATGCCTTGGTAGCGGAATCCGACTGGATTGAGCTATCGAAATCAACCGGCACTACGCCGGACAGCTTTTCGGTGAGTATAACTTCCGATACTCTTGATTATGGTGTTCATTTGGGCTATATACGACTGGTCGATATCGCCCACAACGATTCCGCCTTACTTGCGCCGGTCCTGCTGAATATCACCGGTCCGCTGCTTGAATTCGATTCCGATACATTGGCCTTCAGGGCACTGAAAGAAGTGGGCTCACCGGATGACCAAAGCTTCATTATCGAAAATTCAGGCACCGGATCATTGAACTGGTCGATTACGGAATCTGATACCTGGCTTTCGGTTGATATTACCTCCGGTACTGCTGGCGACTCGGTTACCGTCAGTTGCGATATTTCATCATTGACAGCCGGTAACTACACCGGCTATGTGATCGTCAGCGATGACGAGGCACTCAATAGCCCGGAATCACTGGTTGTCACCCTTGCCATTTTAGAAAATCTGGCCTATTTAACCGCTGAACCGGACACTCTTAGTCTGGATATTATCTGGGGGAAGACCATAACCGATTCCTTCCAAATCGTCAATCTTGGCGGAGCCGCCTCGAACTGGACAGCGGAAAGTGAAACTGGCTGGCTGGAAATAACAACCGCCGCCGGTAGTGATAGCGATTATGTCTGTTTTTCGATTGCCACTGACACACTGGATACGGTGCTTTATGTTGGGAGCATGGTGATTCATGAAGCGGCCGCCTTCAACGATTCAATCACAGTAACGCTTAGCGCCAATATTTATATTTCAGATACGATTTTTATTCCACCGGTCTCTACACAACTGGACCAGGAGTTTGATGTGTCGGTCTACCTGCATATTCAAAACTCAATAAACCGTGGCAAAATTCAATTACGTTATGATTCACTGATGGTGATTTGCGATTCAATTGCCGATCCTTCCGGAGATCTCAATGGAAGAACGACGGCAACCGTGGAAACCGACCCGGACAGATTAACTATTGAGATCCTGGCTGATACCCTGCTTGGTGCAATCAGCCCCGGCCAGTATCACCTCGGAGATCTGAAGATGCGAGCCAACGATTCGCTGGTTGGAACGACAGCCCTTACGGTCAATGTTGAAGACAGTTTATTCCTTGAAACCGAAGTCGGATTTGTTTTTTCGCCAATACCGGAAAATCATGATATCACCATAGATTATCCTACCTCTGTCGATGACCGGGAGACTAATCATAATCCAGCCATTTACTCCCTCGATCAGAATTACCCCAATCCGTTTAACGGCCGTACTGAAATAAATTTCTATATGCCACGCGGCGATGCTGTTCGTTTAGAAATATTCAATATTCTGGGACAGCGAGTGGCCGTTGTCGTCGATGCCTATTTGCCGGCCGGTTCGCATCAGGTTGTCTGGGACGCCAAAACTTCTGACGGCGCAGTGGTTGCTTCCGGACTGTATTTTTACAAATTCAGTTCGACCGGTTTCAGCGATGTCAGGAAGATGATATATTTGAAGTAACCGGTAGTTTTATTCTTGAAAATACCTGTTTCAACCATGATAATCCCTCATAAGGCAATGAAAAAAGAAGATGTTTAATGGCAACCATTTCAGATAAAATTGCGTCAAAATGACAAAGAGATTAAGAAGCAAAGCGAGGTTTTTATGATTCAGAGAATTACTCACATCGGTATCCTGACCCTGCTTCTGATTTTGGCGGCGTCATTGGTTTCGGCCGAAAAGGGAAGAATCTACGGAAAGATTTACACCGACCGGGGAGACGTGCTTGAAGGCGCTATACGCTGGGACAAAAATGAAGGAGCCTGGGACGATCTTATCGACGGCAACAAGGACCGTGACCGTAGAAGCAGTAAATCGAAAAGGCGTAAATACCGGGATAAAGACAACAAGGTCAGCATTTTCGGCCTGACCATTTACAACGAAGGCGGAGGCTGGTCGGGCTCCTCGTCGCAAGCCTGCATTGCTTTCGGCCATATCAAAACCCTGACTCCCACTTCCGGAAACGACGCCGAACTGCTCTTGAAAAGCGGTCAGGAAGTGGAAATCATCAATTCTTCCACTGACCTCGGTGACGGGATACGGGAATTAGTCATCGAAACCGCCGAAGAAGGCGAACTCGAACTGGAATGGGACGATATCGAATATATCGAGTTTGAAGAAGGCGGCGATTTTGATTCCGAATTTGGCGATAGGCTGTATGGCACGGTGACCACTAGTCGGGCCGGGGAATATACCGGCTGGATTTGCTGGGACGTGGATGAAATGTTCACCGAGGATATCCTTGATGGCAGTGATCGGCGCCGGAAACGGAAAATTGAGTTCGGCAAAATCGAACGTATTGAGCGGATATCATCGCAGGCCTCAATGGTTTATCTCAAGGGCGGGAAGAAATACCGCCTTGATGATTCCAATGATGTGGACAGCGGGAATCGTGGCATCGTCATCTCCGATCTCAAGCTGGGTCGGATTATTGTCGAATGGGATGAATTTGAAAGCCTCGATCTGAAAGGGCCTCCGGCAGACGCTTATCCTGACTACAACGACTTTGACGGCGGCCGTCGCCTTAAGGGCGCAGTTTACGACGAGGACGGAGAAAAGTACTCAGGCTATATTCGCTGGGACGATGACGAGGAATACACCTGGGAAGTTATTGACGGCAATTATCGCAGCGTCGAATTCGATATTGTCCTGGAACATATTAAATCGCTTGAAAAAATTTCGCGGCGCACCAGCCGGGTCACTTTATGGGACGGTCGAACATTCCGCCTGCGTGATTCCAACGATGTCAATGACGAGAATAAGGGGATACTAATCTTCACCAATAAAGACGATGACGATGAGGACGCCTTTATTGACTGGGAAGATTTTGATCGAGTGGATTTCGAAAAATAATAAGAATACATTCATAAAAAAAGCCCGCCGATCCGGCGGGCCTTTTTATTGTCATTATTGCAAATGATCTTTACTCGTCGGTCATGACCCGGGCATCATCAAGATCTTTGACCAGCTTTTCCGCTTCGCTAATATATTTTTTGGCCCGTGCATCGGTATTCCTTCGGGCCACGGTGATAAACCGATTCCAGGCTTCAATAGCAGCGTCGTAGTTCTCCGGATCGCTGGATTGAATGGCTATGGCCAGTTTGCGGGCACAGCGATAATGCTTGGGTTTGATCTTCAGGGCTCTCTCGTAGTTCTTTATGGCTAGAGAATATTTTTGCTGACCAAGATATATCCCGGCCAGGTTGTAAAGCGATTCAAAATGTTTGGCGTTCAGTTTGATGGCGTTGCCGAAATAAGTGATGGCTTTCTTGTTGTTTTTCTTCTTTTTGGAAGCCATTCCACAGAGGTAATGCGAATAGAAGTCAGAGGAATCACTCTTAATGAATGCCTCAAGCGATGATATGGCCTGATCGTAATCTTTGGCCTTGTAATAAAGTTTTCCCAATTCCTTTTCGGCCTCAACGTAGCTTTTGTCGGCTTCCAAAGCGGATTGAAAAGCGGCGATGGCATCGGAGTTCTTCTTCTGAGCGGCCAGGACTTTTGCGTAATTGGCAAAAGCCATGGCATTGGTCGGATCGTTATCGGTAACTTTTTTGAACTGTGAGGCGGCATCGGTCATTTTTCCCTGGGCAAAGTAAATGGAACCAAGATTCAGATGAGCGTCGGCCATGGTATCATCCAGAGTAATGGCTGATTTATAGTAAGTAATGGCCGAAGTCGTGTCGCCTTTCTGTTGCGCCTCGAGCCCCATATTGAAGCTTTCCTTGGCCTGTTCGGAATCTTCAGCGACCGTGGCGCCGGTGGTCAAAGTGACGACTAACAGGCAGATCATCAGCGATTTGAGAATAGTTGTCAGGCCTTTCATATCATCTCCTATCAAACTTGTTTTTACTTTCTTCATCTTTTATACACTTAGAGACGAATTTGTCCCGTGAAAATCAAAGTGAATTTCGATATGAGCTATGACTTTCGGCAATTACCTTGTCGGTCAAACCCAGAATACGGGCAGCCAGTACGGCGCTGTTTTTGGCGCCGGCTTTGCCGATGGCCACTGTTGCCACCGGAATTCCCGGAGGCATTTGAATCATTGACAAGGCTGCATCCATTCCGCCCAGCGTGGCCGGAACGGGCACACCGATAACCGGCAGATTGGTGTTGGCGGCCACGACACCAGGCAAATGAGCCGCCATGCCGGCCAGACAAATAATAACGCCGAAACCATTGGAAGCGGCTTCGCGGGCCAGTTTGACTGTCTGTTCGGGATGTCGGTGGGCCGAAGATATCTCCAGCGAATACTCAATGGACAGTTTATCAAGCATTCCGGCGGTGGCGTCGGCAAAATCCTGATCCGACTTGGAGCCGGTTATAACCAGTACTTTATTATTCATTTTATCCTCATCTCATCACTTGATGAGCTATATCGCGACGGAAATGAGCACCGTCAAAGCGAATGTTTTCAATGGTTGCATAGGCCGCCTTTACAGCCGATCCGATATCATCGTTGACGGCCGTGACTCCCAAAACCCTTCCACCGGCGGTCAGCCATTTGCTTCCCTCTTTGGCTGTCCCGGCATGAAATATATAAGCATGGTTTTCACGGTAGGTTCGCAACCCGGTAATTTCCTGTCCGGTTTTGGCTTTGCCCGGGTATCCGGCCGAGGCCATGATAACGCAAACTGCGGCACCCTCTTTCCACTCCGGTTCGATAATGCTCAAATTACCATCGACAATGGCGATAAAAATATCGGCCAGATCGGATTTCAACAGAGGAATTACGGCTTGCGTTTCGGGATCGCCGAAACGGCAGTTGAATTCGATAACTTTGGGGCCATATTGGGTAATCATTAATCCGGCGTATAGAATTCCCTTATAGCGCCGTCCTTCTTTTTCCAGACCGACCACAACCGGTTCCAGAATTTGTTCCCGGATCGTTTGCATCATTGTGCCATTGACAATATTGGTGGGGCAATATGCGCCCATACCGCCGGTGTTGGGGCCCTTGTCGCCGTCAAAGACCTGTTTATGGTCTTGCGCTGAAAGCATCGGTAGAATGGACTTGCCGTCGGTAAAAGCCATCACCGTCACTTCCGGCCCGGTCAGGCAATCTTCAATAACGATCTGTTCTCCGGCCTCGCCGAAAATTTTATCACCCATAACCTTTTCAATAGTCCGGGTTGCTTCATCGGCGTTCTCGGCCCTGATAGCTCCTTTGCCCGCGGCCAGTCCCGACGCTTTGATAAACAGAGGATAGGCGGCTGTTCTGGCGAAATCCAAAGCCTCGGTCTTGTCATTGAATATCCTGAAGCTGGCTGTGGGGATATGATATTTACGCATGAACTCTTTGGCAAATGCTTTGGAACCCTCAATCTCCGCCGCTCTCTTCGAGGGGCCGAAAATTCGAAGACCCTTTTCCTCAAAATAATCGACGATACCCAGCGTTAGGGGGAGTTCCGGTCCGACTACGGTTAAATCAATATTTTTATCCTGTACAAATCTGGCCAATCCTTCAATATCATCTGCCTTGATATCCACCGTTTCAGCCATCAGGCCGATTCCGGCACTGCCCGGAGCAGCATAAACTTTCCTGACCAGAGGAGATGATTTAAGTTTCCAGACGAGAGTATGCTCGCGTCCACCCGATCCGATCACCAGGATTTTCATAGATTATCCTTACCCTAAAAACATAATATTTAACCTATTTTCCCGGTCAAGGCAAGGGCTTTTTAATATTCATCAATGGCTGCCCCGCCGTATATCTGGTCTTTGCGAGGACAGAACCCGTTGCCATAGACTGTTTTTGATGCAGGCCTCATAGTCCTCGCACAAATTATGTGCGGAAGCGTTGGTTTTGGTTTTGTCTTCATCGAGAAGTAGTGGTGTAATGTATTGCGGTGTAATGAGATGCTCTTGTGTGGTTCGCTTGGCACGTCCTTTGCAACTGCCTTTACAGAAAGAAACCGGAGGTTATTATGAAAACGACATTCGCACGCATTTTGATTATGGTTGTCATGGCCCTCACGGGGATGTTTTTGATCGGTTGTGAAGATGACAAGGATACGATAGTCTATGTAGCCGAAGACGGGCCGCCGCCGGTCCCTCAGGGTGTTTATTCAATAACCGGCGATGATGAAGTTCTCGTCGAATGGCTGCCGATCGACGACGTGGCCGGCGATTTTGCTTTTTACGTGGTCTATCGCTCCGACTCCGATCCGGATACCGGTTACTGGGCCATCGGCGAAACGACCAATGAGTATTTAATCGACGACGATGTAGTCAACGGCCATACTTATTACTATGCCGTATCTTCGGTGGATGATGACGGCAACCTCTCTGATCTCTCGTATGAATATGTTCTGGATACGCCGCGCCCCCAGGGATCTAATCGAACGCTTTATGACTTTGTCGATATGCCTTCTTTTTCGGGCTGGTATTTTGCCGGTGAAGCGGTCGTCAGTTGGGATCATCAATTCTGTGATTTGTATCTCGAATATGTTCCCGGTGATGGCGTTTATTACTTCAACGTCGGCGATGAAAATACGGATATACAAGATATGGGTTACACCGACCATCTCGACGAGATTGATTATTCGCCGAAAAACGGCTGGTCGGCCAACGGTTGGAGCGAAGTGATTCTCGGCCACACTTACATATTCTGGACTGCCGATAATCATTTTGCCAAGATTAGAGTAACGGGCATCAGTCTTTCCGGCGTCACTTTTGACTGGGCCTACCAAGTCGATACCGGCAATCGGGAATTGAAACCTCTCGTTCCTCGCGCAGTCGATTATCTCCGCCGGGTTCCGGGTCAGCCTCCCGTGGCTTTGTTCCCGGGAGATGCGACATAGATCGGGTCGAGATGAAAGAAGAAACGGATTCCAAGCGAATCAACAGTGATTCGAAAGGAAGGCGGGTAAATAAAATGAAAAGACTTTGCATAACTCTGATGGCGGCCCTGATTCTTCTGCCGGCCGCGGCGAGCGCCGACAATCTGGTGCGTGAATATCGCCAAAACGGTCCTCGAAATGGCGACCTCGAAGTCGAGGTCTGGGCTGACAACGAAGACGGTATATATTATGAAGGGGAAGGGATCACTGTTTTCTTCCAGGCTAATCGCGACTGTTTCGTGGCCATCTATACCGTCGATACACAGGGCGATGTCAATCTGCTTTTTCCCGGCGAGAAATGGGAAAACGGATTTATTCGCGGGGGTGAGGTTTATTCCATTCCCGGCGGCGATGAAGATTACGACTTGATCGTCAGCGGGCCGGAGGGAATTGAACATATTCAGGCCGTAGCTTCCGAAATCGAATTGGATATCCCTGCCTGGTACGGCGGTGCTCCGATCGCCTGCGAGGATAATGATGATCGCGACGATTTCATCGAATATGTCAACGACCGTTATTTCAGTTGTCGCTGGGATAATTGCGAAAGGGCCTACGACCAGGCTCTGATATACGTTAAGGTGCAGAGACACTATTACCAGCCGGTCTATTCTCCGCCCCACTGGTATGATTATGACCGCTACTCGATGATGTACATCGATTATCCGTACGGGGCCGAGATTTATATCGACGGCATCTATTTCGGTATCGCCCCGCTCTGGATTCCCCGGGTCATTTACGGCTACCACTGGTTTACCATCTATGACCGTTATGGCTATTGTTGGGAAAGCCATATTCAGGTTCACCACAATCGGACCATATATCTCGACCGGTCGCGAGTTAAGACGACCAAATCCCATGTCAGCCGGTACAAAAATCTGCGCGTACAGCCCACTAAGTACAATCGCAGCAGTTATGTGGTTTCCGAGAAACGAGTGAAAAGCACTCGAGCAATAGGCAAAAATACTACGAGTTCCAAGTACAAAGGCAGCAGCTATCGTAGTTCCGGAAGCAAGAAGGATTACTCCGGTAGCAAAGCAAGTTCAAGTTCCAAAAGCGGAACTAATTCGAAGAAATATCGGCCTTCATCCAAGAAATCCAGTACCTCGAAATCGCTGTGGAACAGCTCTGGTTCGAAGAAGTCGAATAAATCGAGCGGTTATAAAAAGTCAACCGGAAAGTCAAGTAAGAGTGGCAAAGCCTATAAACCCTCATCTTCTTCGAAAAAATCCTCCTCTGGAACCAATAAGTCCGGGTCGGCGGTAAACAGTGGCAAGTCCAAAAGCTCCGGCGCCAAGAAGTCAACCGGGGCGGTGAAGAAGTCTGGCACAACCAAGAAAAGTGGCGGCAGTAAAAGCACGACGCCCAAAAAATCATCAGGTAGTTATAAAAGCTCACCACGCAGTTCGGGCACTGCTTCATCGACCGGTCGCGTCTCGACCGGTCGAGGTACTTCCGGAAAGTCAAGCTCTGGAGGCAAATCTTCGCGCGGTGGTGGAAAAAGACGTTAGAGACAATCTTTTTTGTTGGCATTGAGCTGAACCTGACTATATTGAAGAGGTATCATGAAATCCGTTTTTGTGACAATAACCGTTGTTTGTCTGGCTCTTTTCTGGGCCGGTTCGGCTATGGGTGTAGATAAGACCAAAAAAGACAAGACTCCTCCTCCGGAAAAGACGGCCAAGATCGAGCAAAAAACGGAAGCCGATCCAACCAAATTCGACTCTGTTACATCCGCCAATTCCTCTCGAAGCAAAAAGACTTATAATAACTTCATAGACAACAACAACAACGGCATAGACGATCGAGCCGAAAAGAAAACCTCGGTTAAGAAAGTTAAAAAAGATACAACTCAGCAGTCAGCTTCCCCGGCCAACCCCTAAGCCGGCATGATTTCAGATAATTACATTGGGAACAGACCGGACACCTCTCGGTTAAATTAGTAGTTGACAAAGCCACTGTTTTTGGCGTATTTTTGTCACTCTCTGGTGTAGAGTGCCAGAGAGCGGCTCTATCCTGTTGAACGATTGGGTATTAAGATGGCCTTTGAAAATCTGGGTGATCGCGAGAAGAAGGTCCTGGCCTGCTTGATTTCGCATTATGTTTCTTCGGCCGATCCGGTCGGGTCGAGGACTATCGCCAATAAATTTAAACCGGGGATTTCCCCGGCAACTATCCGTAATACCATGCAGGACCTTGAAGAGATGGGGCTTGTGCAACAGCCGTATACCTCGGCCGGGCGCGTTCCGACCGACGCCGGTTACCGGCTCTACGTGGATTCACTTTTGGGGCCGGAGTTGTTGACCGAGACCGAAAAGCAGTTAATAGATAACTGTGTTTCCCGCGGTGGCGGTGTTGATGCCGTGCTGGAGCAAACCTCTCGGGTGCTGGCCGAGCTATCCAGCCAGCTGGGTGTAGGGATTTCGCCCAAACTGGATGATTCGATTCTTTCGCGTATAGAATTGATTCAAATGGCTGAGGGCAAAGTGCTGGTCGTCCTTGCTTTCCGTTCCGGTCTGGCTCGAACGATTTTAGTAGAAGTTGACGCCTCGTTTGGCCTCAGAGAGTTGTCCGATATGTCGCAGGTTCTCAATGAAAAGCTGGCCGGATTATCTCTGGGACATATCCATAGTACGATTAAGGAACGGTTGGCCGATTCCGGAGGTAACCCTCGTTTATTAAGGCTGTTTGTTGATAGCGATTCGGATGTATGGAAAAACGTCGCTCCCGGCCGGATGCATGTCGGCGGAGCCGAGAATATAGTCAACCAACCGGAATTTGCTAATCGTGAAAAATTGCATGATTTCATGAAACTGCTTGATGATCGCAACGGTTTGATCGAATTGTTTCGAGAATACGAAGAAACCGATGGGGGGATAGTCATTACCATCGGTGCTGAAAACCGGGCCAGGGAAATCCAATCCTGTTCAATCGTTTCGGCATCCTACGAAGCCGGTAGTACAACCGGGACGATCGGCGTTATCGGACCGACAAGGATGCCTTACGGCCGACTGGTTTCGCTGGTGCGTTATGCCGCCCGTCGATTGAGCCGAGTGTTGAAAATCGGATAATGAGAATTTGAGGATACTAATAAATGAGGCGAAAAAAAACAGAAACGGATGAACCTCTGAAAGACGAAAAACAGCCCACCGAAGGCGAAAAAATCGAAATTAAAATAGACTCGTCGGAATCAGGCGACGAGCAACCGGCCGACGATAAAACGGAATCGGAAAAAGATACATCCGCTCAGGAGGATACTACTCTGCCGAAATCCGAAACCAAAGCGGAAGAGCCCCCGGAAAGCGAATCTGAAAGATATATGCGCCTGGCTGCGGAATTCGATAATTACAAAAAGCGGACGGCTCGGGAGTTTGGCGACATGATCAAGTCGTCCAATTTCCGCCTCCTGAAAGCAATGATCGACATCCTCGATAACTTCGAGCGGGCTCTGGACGGCGATACCGAATCGATCGATCTGAAAGCCTACCGTCAAGGGGTCGAGCTGATTTATAATCAATTCACCGATCTACTCAAACGCGAAAATGTAACGACAATCGAGGCCCTGGGACAATCGTTCAATCCCAATTTCCATGAAGCCATGTTACAGCAGCAGTCGGATGAATACGACGAAGGGATGGTCTGCGGTGAATTGCAGAAGGGGTACAAAATAGGCGATAAGGTTTTGCGTCATGCCCGGGTAATAGTATCCAGCGGCGCAAAAAAAACTGATGATGAAAAAACAACACCTGAATAAAGTGTGAGGAGAAAAAGTCATGAGCAAGGTTATTGGTATTGATTTGGGCACCACCAATTCCTGCGTGGCCGTTCTGGAAGGCGGCGATCCGGTTGTCATTCCCAATGCCGAGGGAGGGCGAACCACTCCGTCAATTGTCGCTTTTACCAAGGATGGCGAACGACTGGTTGGCGCTCCGGCCAAACGGCAGGCTATTACCAATTCGGAAAATACGATCTTTTCAATAAAACGGTTTATGGGACGCCGGCACGGCGAAGTGGATGATGAGGAAAAAATCGTTCCATACAAAGTCGTTAGTAACGACAAAGGTGAAGTGCGCGTGGCGGTCGGCAGCGATGAGTATGCTCCGCCGGAAATATCGGCCATGATTCTGCAAACCTTGAAAAAGACTGCCGAGGATTATCTGGGCGGGCCGGTCACGCAGGCGGTCATTACTGTCCCGGCCTACTTCAACGACAGTCAGAGACAGGCCACGAAAGATGCCGGGCGGATTGCCGGTCTGGAAGTTCTGCGCATTATCAATGAGCCGACGGCGGCCGCGCTGGCTTTCGGTTTGGATAAAAAGGAAAACCAGAAAATCGCCGTTTATGATCTGGGTGGCGGCACTTTTGATGTCTCCATTCTGGAATTGGGCGATGGCGTATTCGAGGTCAGGTCCACTAATGGCGATACGCATCTGGGCGGCGATGATTTTGATCAGCGGATTATCGACTGGATGGCCGATGAGTTCAAAAAAACCAATGGTATCGACCTCCGGCAGGATCGCATGGCCCTTCAGCGGCTCAAAGAGGCGGCCGAGAAAGCCAAAGTTGAACTCTCTTCGACCATGCAAACCAATATCAATCTGCCTTTCGTCACCGCCGATCAATCCGGCCCCCGACATCTCGACCTGACTCTCAGCCGGGCAAAATTCGAAGCGCTGGTCGATGATCTCATTCAGCGTTCGGTCGGACCCTGCCGCCGGGCAATTGAAGACGCCAAGCTGGCTTCATCGGATATCAACGAAGTAATCATGGTTGGTGGCATGACCCGCATGCCCAAAGTCCAGGAAGTGGTTCAACAGATATTCGGCCGTGAAGCCAATCGCGGCGTTAACCCGGATGAAGTAGTGGCCATCGGAGCCGGCATCCAGGGCGGCGTTTTGGCCGGTGATCTGAAAGACGTGGTTCTGCTGGACGTTACTCCGCTGTCTCTTGGGATCGAGACTCTGGGTAGCGTCATGACTCGCCTGATCGATCGCAACACGACTATCCCCACACGAAAGTCGCAGATATTTTCGACAGCCTCCGACAATCAACCGGCCGTGTCGATCAATGTTTTGCAGGGCGAACGGGAAATGGCCGTCGATAACCGTACACTTGGCCGCTTCGACCTCGTCGGTATTCCGGCGGCGCCGCGCGGCATGCCGCAAATTGAGGTTTCCTTCGACATTGATGCCAATGGCATTGTGCATGTTTCAGCCAAGGATCTCGGTACCGGCAAGGAACAAAAGATCAAGATCGAATCATCCTCAGGTCTGTCCGATGGGGAAATCGATAAAATGGTCAAAGATGCCGAAGCCAATGAGGAAACGGACAAGGCCAAGAAAGAATTGATTCAGGTTCGCAATGAAGCCGATCAGCTGATTTATACGACTGAAAAAACACTTAAGGAACACGGCGATAAAGTTGGCGAGGAAGAGAAAAAGAAGATTGAAGAAGCTATCGAGAAGCTTAAAGCTCTCCTTGGTTCGGAAGTCGTCCAGACCATCAAGGACGCCATGGAAGAATTGACCAAGGCTTCACATGCTCTGGCCGCGGAAATGTACAAGCAGGCTCAGGCCGAGCAGGAGGCTGCCGGCGGCGAAGCTGGGGCCGAACCGCAGGAACCGCCGCCCGGTGCTGAAGCTGAACCGGCCGGTGACAGCGGGGCGGTTGATGCCGATTTTGAAGTTGTAGATGATGACGAGAAAAAATAATATCGACTGGATATAGATGCAAAAACGTGATTATTACGAAGTTCTGGGTGTGGATCGCTCTGCCGGTGAGGATGATATTAAAAAAGCCTACCGGCAGTTGGCTCTGAAATATCATCCCGACCGCAATCCCGGTGATGCTTCTGCCGAAGAGAGTTTCAAGGAAGCAACCGAAGCTTATGAGGTTCTAAAGGACCAGGCTAAACGCCAACAATACGATCAATTCGGTCATGCCGGAATAGGGCAGGGCGCCGGTTTCGGCGGTGGCGGTTTCGAAGGATTTGACCTGTCCGATGCATTGCGGGCGTTCATGCAAGATTTCGGCGGTTTTGGCGGGGGTGGGTTCGAAGATATTTTCGGAGGAGGACGAGGTCGCCGAGCCAATAATCGGGGCGGTGACTTGCAGGTGCGACTGAAATTAACCCTCGAAGAAATAGCTGAGGGCGTTTCTAAAAAACTGCGAGTCAAACGGATGGCTACCTGTTCGGAATGTTCCGGGCATGGCAGCGCGGCGGGCACTTCCCGTAAAACCTGCCCGCAATGCAAAGGCGCGGGGCAGGTGCGCCGCATTACGAGATCGCTTTTCGGCCAGATGGTCAATGTTACCACCTGTGATATCTGTCACGGATCAGGACATGTCATTTCCACTCCTTGTCCCCGATGCCGGGGGGAGGGACGCACCAAGGATCAAACGACTATCAGCGTCGATATTCCCGCCGGTGTCTCGGCCGGAAATTATATCCCGATTGAGGGGAAAGGCGATGCCGGCCGACTTGGTGGTCCGCCCGGTGATATCATCGTGGTGATCGAGGAAAAGGAACACGATGATTTTACCCGCCAGGACAACAACATTATCCTGCAGGTTTCAGTTTCGTTTATCACGGCGGCGATGGGCGGCTCGATAGAAATCCCTGTTTTGGGCGGCACCGACCGGCTGGAAATCCCTTCTGGCACTCAAACCGGCAAAGTATTTCGGCTTCGCGGAAAAGGCATTCCCTTCCTGCGCCGCCGGGGAAGAGGCGATCAACTGGTTCAGTTACAACTCTGGACGCCGAAGAAATTAACCGAAAACGACAAGAAGCTTCTGCGCCAGTTGGAGAAATCCGAATCGTTCACCGCCCCCAAGTCCTCCAAATCCTTCTTTTCCAAGTTGCGCGAAACGCTGGGAGTGTAGAAGGCGATGAGCATAGAACCGGTCCAGTCATATCAGGAGATTGAAATTGATGTTGCTGCCGATGACCGTGAAGCTGTCGCCAATTATATAATTGAAAACATTTCCAACGGCTTGGTTATCGAAGACGACGAAATCGCTTCAACAACCCGGATAAAATTCTACATTGCATCCGAACTCGATATTAAATCCCGAATTGACGGCTTGAAAAAATATCTGGCTGCGATAGAACCTCAATACGCAAGCCTGATTCCCAGTCAAACCGAGATTAAAAACCGCGACTGGATCGAAACGTATCAGAACTCGGTTACGGCTTTTGAATTGGGGGATAGCATCATTGTCAAGCCGCCGTGGGATGGTAATAACTTTCCGGACAGAATGGAAATTATTCTCGAACCGAAAATGGCATTCGGGACCGGACGACATGAAACGACCCGAAGCTGTCTGGCCGAATTGGAAAAGTTGAACCTGACGGGTGTCTCTATGCTTGATTTTGGCTGTGGCTCGGGGATACTGAGTATTTTTGCCGGTCTGAAGGGCGCTGGACGGATCGCGGCCTATGATAATAATCCGCTGGCAGTGGAAAACAGCCGGGAAAATTTCATCCTGAACAAGACCGATCAGGTCTGCCGAGCCGATTGCGGAACCATCGATCTCATTCCCTTCGACGAGAAATTTGACATCGTCGTGGCCAATATCATCAAGGAAGTGATTCTACCGATTCTGGATCAGCTGAAAAACCATGTCAAGCCAGGTGGTCGTTTGCTATTATCGGGGTTTATGGATCAGGATCAAACTCTGATTGAAAAGTCTCTAAAAGGCCACGATCTTAACGATTATGACCTTCGTCGCGACGGCGAATGGCTGACTTATAATATCCAATTACCATGATGCAATCTTTTGTCTATAACCGTGAACATCTGGATGGTCGCGATATAATCATCGACGGCTCCGAGGCTCGGCATATGACCTCGGTTCTGCGTCTGCAAAAAGGCGATACGGTACGCCTTATCGATGGTCAGGGAACAGCCCATATTAGCGAGATCGTTGAGGCTGGATCGAAAAAAGTCCTTTGCCGCATAATCAAGACTCTGAAACTGAGTGGCGAACCGTCATTATCCCTGACTTTGGCCATCGGCCTGTCCACTGGCTCGAAATTTGACATGGTAATCGAAAAAGGAGTTGAGGTCGGAGTCAGCCGTTTTGTACCTCTGATCACAGACCGGGGGAAGGTTAAAGTTGGAGATAGTTCAGCCGTAACACGTAAATTGAATCGATGGCGGCGGGTGGCCGAAGCCGCTGTCAAGCAGTCGGGCCGATCAGTTTTCCCCACAATCGAAACGCCGATAGCTTTAGATGATTTTCTTAAAACGGGAGAAATAGAATCGAGTATTCTTTTTCATCCCGATGAAACGGCGAAAGGTCTTTTGTCCGTTGTTGAATCTCTTCAAACCGCCAAATTGACTGTAATAATCGGTCCCGAATCGGGCTTTTCCTCAGCCGAGATCGAATTGGCCGAAAATCATAATATCCCAATCGTCAGCCTTGGTCCAAGGATTCTGCGCACCGAGACAGCCGGGATCGTATTACCGGCCCTGATAATTTATCACCATAAAATGGTCAAATGATAAGCCGTTTCGACCGATAGTATCATTATGCATTCTGACCCTTATATATATTTTCTGGCCGCTCTACTCGGGCTGGCAATCGGTTCATTTCTCAATGTACTGATCTATCGACTGCCCCGTGAACAGAAAGTGGTTCTGGAACGGTCATGTTGTCCCAATTGCCGCAAACGGATCGCCTTCTATGACAATATCCCGGTTATATCGTACTTAGTACTTCTGGGTAAATGCCGCATTTGCAATGCACCGATATCGGCCCGTTATCCGATGGTGGAAATCCTCAACGCCGCCCTTTATGTCTTTTTCATTTTCCTTGATGGATTGACCCTGCAATTGGCTCTGCATTGGTTTCTGGCCTCGGCGCTGCTGGTCATATTTTTTATCGATCTTGAATTTCAAATTATCCCCGATAAAATAACTTTCCCCGGCATGGTTATCGGTCTGATAGGAGCTTTCTTTGTCGAAACACCCGGAATCGTCAATGCCCTGATCGGATTTGTTGTGGGCGGCGGAGCGCTTTTGGCCGTGGCTTATCTGGGTGAATGGCTTTTCAAGAAAGAAGCCATGGGCGGCGGTGATATCAAGATGGCGGCCATGATGGGCGCTTTTGTCGGATGGCAAAAAGTGCTTTTGATCTTTATGGGCGGGGCTGTTATCGGCATGATCGTGTCGCTGATCTGGATGGGAATGTCCGAGAAAGTCCGAAAGGAACGTTTGATTCCCTTTGGGCCGTTTCTGGCCGTAGCGGCATTGATAATCGTTGTGTACGGCGATTCACTATTGAGTTTCTATATCAATAACTTCTTGCGCGTCTAATCATCCTGACTCTGTCTCTGACTCGGCGGTCCGCTTTCGGGAAAACAGGGTCAGGATTTCTTTGGAAAGATCATAGCAGAAACATCAATCTCTTTTTCCCCTGATCCAGCATCTAATTCAAAGGCCTAATCTGCCGATTGAATGTATATGAAGAAAGTTGTCAACCGGTATGAAACCGAAATCAGGCTGGGTCTGGTCGCCATTGTCGTTCTGTTGCTCCTTCTGAACCTGAGCACCTCCTTTGTATTAAATCGGGTCAAAAGACAATTGACTGCCCGTATAGACCAACAACTGGCTCTGGGTATAAGATATACCTCAATTAGGCTGTCCAAAGAGGGTAGCGAAACACTTTCCGCAAATCAGGTTCGCTTTATCGGGCAAAAACATAATCTCAGGGATATCCAGGTATTGCCTTTAGCAGAGCTTGAGACTGATTCGGTGCCGGCGAGGTTGGAAATTCCCAGGTTGGATAAAAGTGCCTATCAGCGGCTGATTGTCGGCGAACGGATATTCTGTAGTGGAAACGACCAGAATGAAAGATTCGGATTCGGTCTATATTCCACGCTCCCGGGCAAACGATGGGTGATATTCTGCCGAGCCGATTCACAGGATTTGGCCACTATTGCTGCGGCCATGAAGACGACGCTTTATCTGGCTGCGGCCATAATGCTGTTAATCGTCCCCCTGACTATTTTCCTGCCCCGTTTCATCCTGCGACCATTTAAGAAAATGAGGGAAACGGCTCGAACCGCCGGACGACTCAAAGAGAGCAGCGACGGCGACGAGGTTGCCGGAGTAATCAGATCTTATCGGCAAATTATAGAAGAGTTGAAACGGAATGAACTGGAACTGAAGCGTCTTTACCGAGAAAGCTCCAGCAAAGCCAATCGGTTGGAAAAATTCAACCGCTACATACTTGAATCAATTGGCTCCGGAGTAATTACCGTCGATCTTGCCGGAAAGGTTATCGGTTATAATCGGGCCGCCAGGGAAATTCTGAGTTATGATAATAATATGATTCTTGGACATCATTACCTGACGGCCCTGCCGCAGGAAGTTCCTCTGTGTCTTTTGATAGAAGCCGGACTGGAACGATCCGAAACCATTGGCCATCGCGAAATTGAACTGCAACGTGAAGACAATACGATCATCTGGTTGGGGGCGGCCGGCTCACTGATTTATGATGATTACAATCGTACTCTCGGAATGACCATCCTGTTCACCGATCTGACCGAATTGAAAAAACTACAAAACGAGTTGGAGCTCAATCGGCGGATGGCTTCTCTGGGAGAGATGACCGGCGGTCTGGCCCATCAACTTCGCAATTCGCTGGCAGCCGTCTCTGGTTTCAGTCAACTACTTCAGAAAAAAGCCGGAACCGAAACGGCCCTGGCTGACATTGCCGGCTCCATACGTACGGAAACGGCGACGTCGGAGGCAATGCTCAACCGGTTTTTGAATTTTGCCCGCCCACTGCATTTGAATAACGAGGAAGTAGACCTGATTGATCTGGTTGAACAATCGATCAATCGTGTTGCCCGCGAGGCGGAAAAGAGGAATATCTCCCTTAATTTTGATTCACGGCTGGAGAGTTGTCTCTGTAACGGTGATTCACTGCTTTTGAAGGAAATGTTCGGCAACCTGATTGATAATGCCCTGCAGGCTGTTTCTTCTTATGGCCAAATCGATATGTCTCTGGAAGTTGCCGGTAATACAATTGTTGTGGTTATCTCCGATGACGGACCAGGAATTGACGAAGGCCTGCGCGAACAGATTTTTACTCCGTTTTTCTCCTCGAGGCCCTCCGGTACCGGGCTGGGACTGGCCCTGGCTCAAAAAATCGTCGGTCTTCATCAGGGACGTATTTCCTTCGACAGAAAAACCGGCCCGGGAGCCATTTGCCGGATCGTTCTACCGGCCATAAATTATAAAAAAATCACGTCGGAAATTACCTGCCTGGCGGAGGCCAAAAAAGGTTAGACTCTACCCAATATTTAGTTATATTAGCCCCAAATTACGACATTCAGCTTTGGCGGAGGATACATGGTTTCAGCAGGAGATTTCAGAAAAGGTATGCGCATATTGCTTGACGGCGAACCGTTCGTAGTCGTCGATTTCTCTAACGCAAAAATGGGCCGCGGACGGCCGCATACCAAAGCAAAAATGAAGCATCTGATTACCGGCGCCGTTTATGAAAGATCTTACCTGTCCAGCGAAATGTTTAAACTGCCCGATCTCGAAAACAAAAAGATGGAATACCTCTATAACGACGGCGACGGCTACCATTTCATGGATTCCAAGTCGTACGAACAGACGGCATTGGGTGAGGAGAGTTTGGGAGAGTCCCGGTTTTATCTCAAGGAAAATTCCGAATATCAAATTCTTTTCTTTGAAGGTAATGCCATTTCGCTGGATATGCCTTCTTCAGTTATCCTGAAAGTTATCGAATCGGAACCATCAGTCAAAGGGGATTCGGTGACCAATATCCAAAAACCTGCCAAGCTGGAAACCGGGCTGGAAATTAAGGTTCCGCTTTTCATTAAGGAAGGCGACTATGTCAAAGTCGATACCCGAACGGGTGAATACCTTGAGCGGTACAACAAGTAATGGACAATATCTGGCCGATAATCGGCGTTGATGAATCGGGCAAAGGTGATTTTTTCGGCCCACTTGTGATTGCCGGCGCGCTGGTTGAGAAAAGTCAGTTACCGGCATTGGCTGAACTCGAAGTGCGTGATTCAAAAACCATTTCGGACAATAAAATCCTGACCATTGCCGAGCGGATAAAAAAGCTGTGCCTTCATAATCTGGTAGTCATCAATCCGGAAAAATATAATCAGCTTTACGGCAAAATCAGAAATCTGAACAAACTCTTGGGCTGGGGTCATGCCAAAGTGATCGAAAACATTCTGATCGAGGGGAAGGCCGAGGCTGCTCTCTCCGACAAATTCGGCCATGAACGGTTTATCAATGACAACCTTCAAGAGGAAGGCCGGAAAATCAAAATGATTCAGCGGGTAAGGGGAGAAGCTCATCCGGCCGTCGCGGCGGCTTCGATTTTGGCTCGGGCCGAATTTTTACGCCGTATGGCCATGATGTCCAGCCATTATCAACTTGAGTTCCCCCGTGGCGCTTCAGCAAAGGTGGATCAGGCCGGACGGGGACTGGTTAAATCAAGCGGTCGGGATATCCTGGCCAAGGTCGCCAAAGTGCATTTTAAAAATTACCAGAAAATCGTATGTCGAAGCTGACTCTGTCAGATATTCTAAACGACCGCACCTCCGGTGCTTCCTCTCTATATCACAATACAGCACAAAATATTTCTCAGACAACGATTATATGAAACAGAAAATAGGACGGGGATGATGGCGTCATCCCCGACCCCAAGGAGTAAAAAACGCGAACGGCTGCTTTACTGTCTAATATTCAACAATCTGATAATCGGTCATAATTATACTGACCGATTCTTCGGTGGAGTTGATGGTATTGATTCTTTGTTCAAACTTGACCAGCCCAATCCCGGAAGAATACCAGTAATAATTGGTATGCAGGGGATCGGTATTCCAGCTAACTTTCAAACATTGGCCGTAATTGGTTCCATTCATTGCCCGAACATCTTCATAACCGACAATGGTCATATTTCCGTATTCACCGTCGGGCAGAACCTTATAGTTCCTGCCGGTAATCGTAACACCTTTGATGTCAAAACCGTCATTACCATTGTCGCCATTTGCGATAATTGTGGTTTCTGTTGAGGTTGTCTCTTCATACCGGTTCCACGTGTGCCCAACGACAAACGGCCCTTCAAGGATTTTATAACCGGGATCGTTGGTTGAACTTGATTCAAATATAGCATTTCCTTTTACATAGCGATACATCACGCTTGTTTCGTTTTTGGACCTGTCGATGCGGCGAATCTCAAAACCTTCAGAGTTGACAATGGTCACCGGATTGGTGATTTCCGACTCATAATAGCTTATTCCTTCATCCTCCATCAACGCATAATCAATCCTCAGACCCTGTTCAAGCGGGATATAGGCCAGAGGACTGGCCTGTTCGGATATTTCTGTTGTCGAGCTGGTGAATGTCCCGTCCGAACAACCCGCACTTACGATGACAATGATCATCGATAAGAAAAACAACAGATACAAAGATTTTTTTAATGTCATGGCGCCTCCTGATATATTTCTCTTTTTTAGATACGTCTTCTTTACATCATTTCTGCTGTGCAGATAGTTACCATGAATGAAAATTCATCTACTCATCCGTCCAATGTTGTTAGATTCGCTATGCAAAGCCAGTGCCGGGAATCGGGCGTATCTTTAACGTGTTGAATTATAGTCAGATACGAGATCTGGGGTGGTGCCGAGCCTTTTGATCGAGCGGCTGTATATATTGGCCGTTTCCCATATTGGATGGCCGCTTCCCCTTGGGTGTAATAATTTGGCCCGAAATGTCGATAATAGAAATGAAGACAAGGGGTTAAAACGTTTCTGGAGGGAACGATGCCACAGTTTTATTATGATATGCTTTTCTGCTCCATGTTTATTGTGGTACTAATTACGCTGATAAAAATCAGGGGTAGATTCTCAGTAGTTGATCGGGAGGCGGTTGGCCGAATTATAAGTGGCCTATGGTTTCTGACCGGCTTTTCATTCATTCAGTTGTTGGGGCATCAAAATCTGATGGCGGGAATTCCTTATCTGGAAGAGACGGCTGGACGCCAAATCCTTGAAGCATTTGCAATCGTAAGCGGATTAATGTTTATGCTGATTGGTATCGGTTCTCTAATGCCTTCCATGGCCAGAAGCAGAAAAGAAAGGCGGGAGTTGAACCGTCGTTACTTCTGCCTCAAAATGATTTCGCAAACGATCGACCGCGAGACCGATCTGGACAAAGCCTTTGAACGAGTAATGAACTGCCTGACCACCTATCTGGGTATGGTCCGCTGTGCGGCCTTTAAATATCGTTCCCGTCAGGAAATGATGCATCTTTCATCAACAGCCGGTTTTGTCGAGAAATCACCCCGCCGGCTGGCCCGCCTGAACCTGCACGGAACCAATATAAAATCAGCCCTCCATACTTTCCGAGCCAGTCGTGACTGGCAGGATGATCAATTGCTGGGCGATGCCGAACAACCTCAACTGGTGTTGCCGGTAAGTCGCCACGGGCATCTATATGGCGCTATGTTTTGCTGGGTTGACAGCCGGATTACTCTCGACGATGATCTGATCGATTTTGCCACCACTGTCGGAGAAATGCTCGGCGAACGGGCCAATCTTCAGGTGGAAAGAACTAAACGAGACTATTATGAATCGCAACGAACCGCTCACCGGCAGATAAGTGACCTTTGTCAAACAGCGTCCTCGGTCAGGGATGTCATGACCGACCTTTATCGAATTCTCATGGGCTTAACCGGGGCCGAATTTCTTTCGCTGGCCGTTCTGGACAACTCAGGCGAGAACATGATCGTCAATACCATCGGTTCTGGAGGAAGACTTCTACTGGAGCGGGGTGTCAGCCGTCCCACCCGGGGAGGCGATATTTCCAGGATTAATCAGACCGGTGAAATTTGCCTGAAACCTGTGGTTGATCCCGATCATGATCAGGATGAAGAAGACGGCCTATTTCTTTCCTGTGGCATGCGTTCCAAGTTGGCCTGCCCGGTCAAATTGGGTCGAAAAATTATTGCCGTGGCCACCCTTGGTCACATCAGCCCAGGATATTTTACGCACTTCCATCAAAATCGCATCAGCGATATCATTTCGCCGGTTAGCGATGTGATACAGCGTGAACGACTCAACCACATAGTGGAAGTCAAAGAAGATCACATGCTGCGCCTTCAGTTGTTGGAGCGGGAGCTCTCCACGGATACTCCATTGCAGGCTATCTTTGACAATGCCTGTGATTTGCTGGCTAAACGGATGAAATGTACGATGGCCCGAATTTCGCTGATTGACCGGAATGAGAAAAACCTGATCAGCCAGTCCTGCCGTACAGTTCGCAATACCGGACATAAGCTCCGGGAGACCGCCGAGATACCCCTTTCGCTTTTACCCTGGCATAATATGGCTCTCAGTGAACGGAAGCTGATGCTGATCAATCAAGAGGACAGCCAGTCGCAAATGCAGCTTCAAGAATCCACCTCGGTTCTCTTACCAGATATTTGCTCGGCAATGTTGGTGCCGATTACCCTGGACAACAAAGTTCGTGGTATTATTTCGCTGGGCGAATCGCGGAATTGGAAACGACGCTCATTCGCTGCCACCGATCTGATCTTTGCCAAGGATGTGGCCGCCAAATGCTCTGTGGCGATGCGTACCAGTAAATTGAAACTGGATATCGAACGTATCCGCGAACAAACTGCCCGGTTGACCGTTTCCAATCCGGATCAATGGCGAGAAGTCAAGGCCCGGATGAGTTCACCATTGACGTCAATCATCGGCGCCGTAGAATTGATTCAAAGAAAAGGCGCCAGTGACAAGTCCACCGAAAAATACCATAATCTGATTTTGAAATCCGCCGATCGCATCAAAACATTGACTGAGAGCTACGGCTCCGGAGTCATTGAGGAAAATGACCGGCAACCGGAGATGATTCCGGGTTAAGTATGATCCGGCCGGATGTCGGCCGACAACACAAAGGGGAGAAGTTTCCGGGCCTCGGGAGCCGCTAATCAAATAGTTCGGGTTCTTCTATTATCCGTTTCGCGTACTTGATCGAGAGACTGACTGGAAACCAATGGTTATGATTGAAGCTAAAAATCCTATTCGTATTTTGATAGTTGAGGATGATGAAAGTATACGGAGTGTTCTCAACGATTTATTGACCACCGATAAAACCGAACTGTTTCTGGCCCCCGACGGTGAAAGCGCAGTGCCATACCTGGAAGCGGGGCAGATAGACCTTCTAATCACCGATCTGGGGTTGCCCGGCATGTCCGGCTGGGAGGTGGCTATCACCGCCAAGAGATATCTGTCCGATTTGCGCATTGTCGCCATTACCAGCTGGCGCGGGCCGGAGGTTGAGCAAAGACTGGCTGAAAGCGATCTGGATGCCGTGATCTGGAAACCTTTTAAACTGAAACATGTTTGTGAGACGCTCGATCATATCATTCCCGGCTTCATTAAAAATTGTCAAATCACCGTTTCGTGATTTCTATTGACTTTTTTCCAAAAGAACCTATATTTTCCTGAGTAATTCTTCGGGGTGAGGCGAAACTCCTCAACCGGCGGTGAAAGCCCGCGAGCGCGGCGAAAAGAGCTGTGCTGAGTCGGTGAAATTCCGGCGCCGACGGTATAGTCCGGATGGGAGAAGATGTCATTTACCGGCTGTATTCGCGTTTGGTTGAATGTCGGTTTTATGTACGCCTGCTCTGATTTCAATCAGACCATCCTCCCCGAATTGAAACGGGGATTTTTTTATGGCCGATGATCGGCTGCACGAAGCGATGATAAGGAAGGCGATTAGCCTGGCCCGCAAGGGCGAAGGCTATACCGCCCCTAATCCGATGGTCGGAGCTGTCGTGTTCAACAAAGACGGCATCATTGCTACCGGTTATCATAAAAAGGTCGGCGAACCTCATGCCGAAGCCGTAGCTTTGCGAAAGGCGGGAGAACGGGCCCGTGGTGCCTCAATTGCTGTCAATCTTGAACCATGTTGCCATGAAGGCCGTACGCCGCCTTGTACTCAGGCCATCATTAAAACCGGAATCAAAAAGGTTATCTTTTCCATCACCGATCCCTTCCTGAGAGTCTGCGGGAGGGGAGGGCGGTTGCTTCAAGAAAACGATATCGAAGTTATCAAAGGCATCTGCCGCGAGGAAGCGGAAAAGCTAAATGAGGTCTATCTGCATAATACAGCCACCGGCCGGCCCTTCGTAGTTCTGAAGATGGCTCAATCTCTGGATGGACGCATCGCCTCCGCCACCGGCCATTCTCAGTGGATTTCATGCCCTGAAGCGCTGAAATTTGCCCATCGTCTCCGGTCGCGTTATGACGCCGTGGCCGTCGGTTCCGGTACTGCCCGAGTCGACAATCCACAATTGAACGTACACCGGGTCAAAGGACCCAATCCGATTCGGATAATCGTCACTACTTCGGCGACATTGCCCAAAAACCTGCAACTATTCACCGAGAATAAAGATTACAATACGGTCGTGGCTACGACGAAGGATATTATAAAAAAAGGCGTTTACGGGAACGTCATTACCTGGCAGGTACGCAAAAAACAGGGCCGGTTGGACCCGGAAGATTTTATAAGAATGCTTGGCGAAGCCGGCGTTACCTCGGTTTTGATAGAGGGCGGCAGTCAACTGGCGACGTCGCTTTTAAAACGGAAATTGGTGGATAAGCTTTACTTGATTACGGCTCCGATGATTATCGGCGCCGGCGTGGAAGCAATCGGCGATCTGGGTGTCAAGAAAATTGCCGATTCGATACGTTTCACCGACTACGGTTCCCGAAAACTCGGAACCGACAATCTTTTTTGGGGTTATCCTGAGAAGTAGGATGTTTACCGGATTAATAGAAAGTATCGGAACCATCAAGTCCGTGACTCCTCGGGGGAATTATCTGGCTTTGAAGGTTGTGCCCGATACGAACTTCGAGCATTTGGAACGGGGCGACTCCATTGCCGTCTCCGGGCCCTGTTTGACGGTTACCGAATTTGATAATAATTCATTTACTGTCGAGGCTTCCCAGGAAACGGTTAGGCTGACCACGGTCGGACAGTTTAGACCCGGCAGCCGGGTCAATCTGGAGCGGGCTCTGCGCGCCGACTCCCGACTTGGCGGACATATGGTGGCCGGGCATATAGACTACGCCGGTTCGGTCCGCCAGACCCAAATGATCGGGCAGAGTTTGGCCATTGAAGTGGAGTTGCCCGATGATTTTTTGGCTTACGTTGTCGACAAGGGATCGATTGCGTTAAATGGCGTCAGCCTAACTATTGTCAAGGTCGGCCCGACAAGTTTTACCGTGAATATGATACCGGAAACACAGAAGCGGACGACACTGCCCGATCTGCAATCTGGTGCTTTGATAAACGTTGAATTCGATGTCGTCGGGAAATATATCCTGCGTTTTCTCGACATCGATAAAAAAGGAACATCACTTACGATTAACAAACTGCGTGAGTTGGGATTTTAGAAGTGAGGTTTTCATGTCTGAGTTTTCAAAAATTGAAGATGCTATTGCCGATATAAAGGCTGGTAAGATAATCATCGTCGTGGACGACGAGGATCGGGAAAATGAGGGTGACTTGATCATGGCCGCCGAAAAGGTGACTCCCGAGGCGGTCAATTTCTTCAGCAAGTACGGACGGGGTTTGATCTGTGTGCCCTTGACTGCCGAACGTTTGGGCGAGTTGGACCTGGAAGCCATGGTTCATCGCAACACCGCCTTGCATGGTACGCGTTTTACTGTATCGGTGGACGCCGTCGAAGGTACTACAACCGGCATTTCCGCCTCTGACCGTTCGGTAACCATTGCCAAACTGGTTGACCCTAAAGCGCGTCCGCAGGATTTGGGACGTCCCGGTCATATTTTTCCTCTCCAGGCTCTTGATGGCGGCGTATTGGCCCGGGCCGGGCATACCGAAGCCTCCGTCGATCTGGCTCGTCTGGCTGGTTTTTACCCGGCTGGTGTCCTGTGCGAAATCATGGACGACGATGGCGAAATGGCTCGCGTTCCCCGTCTGATGGAGATGGCCGAGAAGTTCAAGATGAAAATAATCACCGTTAAGGATCTCATCGAGTATCGAAGCGACACAGAAAAACTGGTGGAAGAGGTTGTCGTCGCCAACCTGCCTACTCGCTGGGGCGATTTCAAACTGCATTTATACCGCAGTGATATCGACGATCATCATCACCTGGCTATTGTCAAAGGTGAGGTTAAGGGCAAGGAAAATGTTCTTGTTCGCGTCCATTCGCAATGTCTGACCGGAGACGTTTTCGGTTCATCACGCTGTGACTGCGGCGACCAGCTGGCACACGCCATGCAGATGATCGAGAAAGAAGGTCAGGGAGTGGTGCTGTATATGCGGCAGGAAGGGCGCGGCATTGGCCTAGTCAACAAAATGAAAGCTTATGTCCTGCAGGAAAATGGCCGCGATACGGTCGAAGCCAACGAGGAACTGGGCTTTAATGCCGACCTGCGCGATTACGGCATCGGAGCTCAGATTCTGACCGATTTGGGACTCAGCACCATAAAAATAATTACCAACAATCCCCGCAAGCTGGTTGGCCTTGATGGCCACGGCCTGAAAATCACCGAACGGGTACCGATTCAAATCAAACCGACCAAACATAACAAACGGTATCTGGAAACCAAGCGGGACAAGCTCGGTCACCTGCTGACCACTTTGTAAGGAGGGAGATAGACAAATGCCTATCACCACAAATACCGGACAGTTGAACGGTAAGGGGCAGAAACATGCCATCGTCGTCAGCCGTTTCAACGAACTGCTGACCTCGAAATTGCTCGAAGGCGCCATCGACTGCCTGAAACGCCACGGCGTGGTCGAAAAGGATATCGTCATCAACTGGGTGCCCGGTTCGTTCGAAATACCATATGCTGCGCAGAAACTGGCGCTTACGAAAAAATTCGATGCCGTGATCTGTCTCGGTGCGCTCATTCGCGGCGATACTCCGCATTTCGATTTTATCGCCGCCGAGGCCACCAAAGGCATCGCCAAACTGGCGATGGACACCAATATGCCGGTAGTTTACGGCATCGTCACCGCCGATACGCTGAATCAGGCTATCGAACGGGCCGGAACTAAGTCCGGGAACAAGGGCTGGGATGCCTCCCTTTCGGCGATCGAAATGATTGACCTGTATCGCCAGATTGATAGATTATGACCGGACGAAGACAGGCAAGAGAAATCGTTCTTCATGGGATGTACGCCTACGAGATTCTCGAAAGGGATATCAATCGGATTTTCGATGAATTGACCGAGAAAAGCAAGCTGGGTCATAAGCATTTGGAATTCGCCCGATACCTGCTCGATACTATCATCGACAATCTCGAATTTCTGGACAAGGAGATTATCCGGCTAGCCGAAAACTGGGATTTGGATCGGATTGCCGTGATTGATCGTATAATTCTGCGCATCGCTCTGGCGGAAATGAATTTCATGCCCGATATCCCCGAAAAAGTGACAATCAACGAAGCCATTGACATGGCCAAGCTTTACAGTACGCATGAATCGAGTTCATTCGTCAATGGAATTCTTGATGCGGCCATAACGCCTTCATCTTCGATAGATTAAGCTAATATTCTGGCAGGTAACGAATTGGGCGGAAAGCTTATTGCTCCCCGCCCTTTTTATTAGTGGACATACAATAAATTTATGTTATATTTGACCCTTCCGATAGTAAAAGGATATGCCCGAAAACGCATTATGGGAGTGTTTTGGAAAATAGATTAATCAGCCGAATCAAAGACCTCGACCGCCCTTCTTCGATTATGGCCGGACTGGTTCTGATCTTCACTTTTGTCATCTACAACGCTACCAAGGCGCCGACATTGTCCTTCTGGGATTGCGGTGAATTTATCGCCTGTTCATATTCTCTGGGTATCCCTCATCCTCCGGGAACTCCGCTCTATATCCTGATCGGGCGGATTTTTTCCATTATTCCCTTTCACGCCGATATCTCCGCCCGTGTCAACATGCTCTCGGCCGTAACCGGCGGGTTGGCGGCCATGATGGCCTTTATCATCACCCTCAAGTTGATTCGCTATTGGTGGCCTTCGGAAAAATTCACCGGCTGGAGAAAAATTATCGCCTTCATCGGTGCCACGGTGGGAGCCATGATGTTCGCCTTCAGCCGCACCCACTGGAATAATACGCTGGAGGCCGAAGTCTATACTCCGGCCATGCTGACGGCTATGGTAATCTTTTACCTGATGTTGCGCTGGGTGGATTCGCGCCATGAGAGCTCTTCGGATCGCTACCTGGTTGTCATCACCTATCTCGGTTTTTTGTCGATTGGAATTCACCTGACAACCTTCATGTTTATGCCGGTTGTTTTTCTGGTCGTGATTTTGTTTTCCGAAAGATTGCGCAGGGATGTACGCTTTTACATAACCGGTCTCTGTATGGTCTTGATCACCTACGATCTAATCTATTTCCTCTGGGCTATGGCCATCTGGCTGGTAATACTTTTGGCCGGCCTGATAATCCGGCGGCGCTATCTATGGAAATTTTCGCTGGCCTTGCTCTTGGCGGCCATCCTCGGTTTATCCTGCCAGTTGTTTACACCCATCAGATCGGCCCAGCAACCGGTTATCAATCAGAACAATCCGTCCTCCTCGACGGCCGCTTTTCTCAATTTCATGGAACGTAAACAGTACGGCAACGAATCGATGATTACTCGTGCCTTCAGTCGGCGCGGTGAATGGAAAAATCAACTGGGAACTCATCAACGTATGGGCTTTTGGGGTTTTTTCCAGAATCAATACGGCATTAACGGCCGCTACTTTGCCTTCCTTTTCGTCCTCGGCCTTTTGGGTCTATTCGAATTGGCTCGCCGTAATCCTCGGATCGGCTGGGCTTTTATCCTGATGGTGCTTTTGGGAACGGTCTTTTTAGTCTGGTATATGAATTTCGCCGATGGCACCCATCAGGACCAGGTTACCGGACAGGGGCACATTGAGGTCCGCGACCGCGATTATTTCTTCACGCCCGGCTTTATTTTCTTCGGAATAGCTATCGGGCTGGGCGCTGCTGCGCTGATGGAAATGGCGCGTGACTCACTGTTGGCCAGGTTCAAAGCCTTGCACAAACCGGTGATGATCACCTTTTCGGCCGTTATCTTATTGGCCGCCGTGCCGCTCTGGGCCAATTACCGCGAATGCGACAACTCCAAAAACTATGTCCCGTTTGACTTCGCCTATAATATGCTGATTTCCTGCGAACCCAACGCTATTCTGTTCAATGGCGGCGACAACGATACTTTTCCGATCTGGTGTCTGCAAACGGTTTACGGTGTCCGCCCCGATGTTACCGCTATCAACCTCTCACTGGCCAATACTACCTGGTATCTAAAGCAAATTCGCGATCGGATGGGCGTTCCTCTGCGATGGACTGACGGGCAGATCGATGCTCTCCGGCATCGCATGACTTCCGAACGGCGGATGTATCGAATCCAGGAACAGGCTCTGGGAGAAATGCTGGCCGTTAACCAATGGCAGCGACCAATCAATTTCTCGCAGACTATTCCCGGCGGCTCAAAGCAATATCAGGGCCGCAGTCTGGCATCAAAAATGACCCTGCGGGGCATGGTGCATAAGCTTTATCCGGGAGAAAGGCCGGGGGCCATTGATCTGGCCGTCTCTCACGATCTCTACTGGTATCATTTTCGGTATCGCTCGATTGCCGATACGACCATCAATCTGGACCCGAGATCAAAGTCACTCAGCCGCAATTATACTACCGGTCTGGTTTTAATGGCCGACTCATTGAAAAAGGTCGGTAGAATGGAAGAGGCTGTCGCCGAAGTTAAAAAAGCGATCGAGATTGTCCCTACCGAATACGCCACCTATAAATTTCTGACCCAATTGTATGTGGATGCCGGAATTGATAGTCTGGTGCCCGATCTGATAAGTGCCGTACCTCCCGAAATAAAACGCGATATATATTATGTTTGGGCCGCTTCCAACCGACAATCAGGTAATAGGGAAAAGGCCAAGGATATTTATAGAATGACCTTGGACGCCTACCCGACACACCGGGAAGCTTATCGTGAATACGCTTATCTGCTTTATGAAGATCGGGATATTGATCAATTGTTTGAAACTCTTACTGCCTGGGTGCAGGCCAACCCCGATGACGACAATTCCAGCAAAATGTTGAAAGAAATCACTCTCCAGCGCGCCCTGCAATTACAGCCGATAGAAGATGAAGCACAGGAAGAATAGATTGAATATACTGGCTCTTAACTGGCAGGACTTGAAAAATCCGCTCTCCGGAGGGGCTGAGGTGCATCTTGAGGAACTTCTCCGACGCATCGTCGCCCACGGTCATACCGTGACTCTTTTTTGCTCCAATTATGCGGGTGGACCAACCGAGGAGACAATCGAAGGCGTGCGGATTATCAGGGCCGGGAACCGCTATAATTTTAATCTGATAGCACCTTTTCATCTGCGCCGTCTGGTGGCCAAAGAGAAATTCGATCTGCTTCTGGAAGATATAAATAAAATCCCCTTTTACACGCCCTTCTATCTCAATCTGCCGACTATCGTCATTATCCCCCATCTTTTTTCCACAGCTGTCTTTCAGGAAATAAATTTCGTCCTCGGCAGCTATATTTATCTGGCCGAAAAACCGCTCACTCGGATTTACCGGGGGAGACGCTTCTGTGTGATTTCCGAATCGACTGCTGAAGATATAATCAGCCGCGGTATTCCCGAAACCGACGTCTCAGTCATTCATTGTGGTATCGATGCCGCACTTTACAATAATGACCATGGTTATAAAAAGTATGACTACCCGGCTGTGCTATATCTTGGCCGAATAAAAAAATATAAATCGATTCAACATCTGATCTCAGCCTTTGCTCTGACCAAACAGAAACTACCCCAGGCTCGACTGACTGTGGTTGGCGCCGGTGATTATTTACCGCAGTTGAAACAGCAGGCCCGGCAGTTGGGGTTGGGCGAGGCGATTGATTTTCCGGGATTCGTATCCCGCGAAAAAAAGGTTGAATTCCTCTGCCGTTCACATGTCATGGTTTACCCCTCTCTGCGCGAAGGCTGGGGATTGACCAATATAGAAGCCAACAGTTGCGGGACGACAGTAATCGCCGCTAATTCACCCGGCTTGCGCGACTCGGTTCGCGACGAGGTCAGTGGCCTGCTCTATGAATTTGGCGATATAAATCGGTTGGCCGAAAGAATAAACTATATTCTGACCGACGACGTCCAAAGAGAGAAACTTGAGCAAGGGGGGCTTGAATGGGCGGCTCGATTCAACTGGGATGCGGCGGCCGATAAATTTCTTGAACTCTGTATGGAAACTGCAGATTCAAAATGACGAGTAAAGTCAAAAAAGCGATAACGCTCGTTGCTGGATTAGCCATCTCGGTGGCCTTGATGGTTTATCTGTTCCATGAGGTCGATTTCGCCGAATTGAGTAATGCACTCAAAGGCGCCAATTACTGGTGGCTGATTCCCAATGTTATCCTGATTATGGTTACCATGGTTTTCCGGGCCTATCGCTGGAAACATATGGTCATGCCGATCAAAGACGTCCCGCTGTCGCGCCTCTTTTCGATTACCATGATCGGTTTCATGGCCAACAATGTCCTGCCTTTCAGGTTAGGAGAATTCGTCCGGGCCTATTCGCTTTCCTCCAAAGAGCAGGTCTCCAAATCTGCTTCCATGGCCACGATCTTCGTCGAACGGATAGTTTTCGATTTACTGATGCTGTTATTGATATTCGGCGCCGTGCTTTTGGTCTCGCCCCTGATCGTAGTCGAAGAACTTAAAATCGGAGCCATCGTTACTGTTGTTACCGGTCTGATTGGTTTGCTTGGGGCTTTTTACGTCAGCACCCGAACCGAACGCGACAGCCATATTCTCAAACGCATTCTGACTTTCCTGCCCAAAAGGGTCAGGCCGATAATCGAAGACGTCGTTATTCGGTTCGCTACCGGTTTGGTCTTCATGCGCGACCGCAAACGGTTGTTCTGGGTTTCGTTTTACACCCTGATGATCTGGGTGGTTATGGGCCTCTCCAACTATTTCATCTTCCTGGCCTTTGGCCATCCTCTGCCGATTGCCGCTTCATTTGTCCTGCTGGTAGTTGTTTCGATCCTGATTATGGTGCCCTCGTCGCCGGGCTTTGTTGGTGTCTATCACGGTGGCGCGGTACTGTCTCTGGGTTTCTATAATGTTTATCAGGAAGAAGCCCTCTCGATCGCTCTGGTTATGCATGCCACTCAATTTCTGGTCATTACTCTGGTCGGCTTTTACTACCTTCAGCGTGAACATCTCTCCCTGTCGCAAATTGGGACCGAGGCCGATGCGGATGACTGAATTCCCTCGAATTATCCATAATATGACACCCATCGGGAAAACCTGATCGCATTGAAACATCCGCAAAATTTCTAATCTTTTTATTGACAGTCCCGGCAAGGCATGTTAATATGGGGATCGAGAGGGATATAAACGATGAATGTCTCTAAATGGATTCTCATAGTTGTTCTGGTACTGATGCTGGCCGGTGTGGCCTATATCAAGGCCGTTTACTCCAATCAGGATAGAAGTCAATCCGAAATTACAACACTTGACCAATCTCAAGCGGATGATCTTGATGACACCTATATCAGCCGGGAAGACCACGAACGGTTCGTCGATTCTCTCCGGAATGTGCTTCTTGATTCCCTGACTACTATTAATTCTCTCGCGACCGGCGCCGAGGCCGTAATCTCTCAGGAAATGGCCGATTCTCTTACGGCTGAAATCAAATCAGTCAGCCGCCAGTTATCGGCTTTGGATAAAAGTTTCGCTGAACTCAAACGAAGTAAAACGCGGCAATTCAACAAATTAGTCTACAGTTTCTACAGCAATGAAATGGCGGCTCTCCCGGCCGATCTGTCCGCATATGAACGCAAAGTCTCGGTCAGAGAGATAAAGGATAAAGCCAGAAAGTATTTTGGCTTGTCCGCGGATGCGTTGAATAAGATAATAAGACAGCAAAAAAAGTAAGCCCGGACACGAACAGGCCGGACACAGATACTTATATGTCCGCCATAATCGATGGTAGGTTATGTCCAAACGCCCCGAATCAGATTTCGCCGAAGTAGCCGTCGATCGTCTGCTCATGGAATCATTCTCCAATGAATCCTCGGCCTATTATCGGGAAAACCACCCCCCGGTGGATGATGAAAATCTGAAACGATTAAAAAAGAAACTGAAATGGCATGTGACCCACTCACTGTCACACCGGCAAAGACAGGTTCTCACTCTCTACCTCTCAGGCAAAAAACAGAGCGAAATAGTGAAAATTCTGGGGGTTACCAAACAAGTGGTAAGTATTTATAAATACAGAGCGATCAACAAGTTACGTAAAGTTATTAGAGAATAGGTGTATGACTTACGCCTAATGAATAGACGATGTGGGTCGAATGCGACCATTTTCCCGCCTCGATACCATATTACATAAACTTGTACCCCTCACTTTACCGTACGAGTAGGAAATAATAAATCAAAATAAGGAGGTGATGGCTACTGATCATTGCTCCCCACGTCCGACCGCTTTAATTCGTGATCTTATCACCTAATTTGGGGAGGCGTCATGCCCAAGAGAAAAAAGGAAATTAAGTACGCCAAGCTGGGGGAAAAAGACCTGTGGCATCCATACGGTTTGCAGGCCCTGAGAACGGATAAGTTTGCTAAAGTAGTCAATCGCATATTGCACGGGAAATTTGTTCTGCTCAACCTGAAATACCAGCCACCGGCACAAAGTTAAAAAAAAGAGCACACGCCAGAGCACGAAACGGGTATTACGCGACAATACAAATGATGATGTGTGGCTCACCGGTCATTGCCTGAGTTCTCTTTTTGAGGTTTTCATGTCAATGGCTTAACAAGTAGTGACATCAAGAGTTGACACTATATACAAGGACTCGATCCGGAAACGGCAAAGAGTTCTTAAATACACTCGGCCGCCAGGCCGGGCCAATCAATTGCGGTGAAATCACCCGACGATTTCTCCGCCCGGATACTATTTCCCTTTCGATATTACTACGGCGCAGTTGATGATATTGCCTGCAAACGAAATCTCAAGCAAATATCAAATAAAGTATCAGCATAAACAAAGGCATTAAACAGCCCAAAAGGCATAGAATCAAAATGCTGACAAAACTGCCATAAGCATTGAAAATGTGTATTTTACTCATTATTCCAGCCCCCGGAATCAATGGGCAAATAACTTACTCGGTCTGATGACCGATTAATGACTTACTTACTTAATAAACCAAATTGATGGCTTGGATGCAACAACTATTATGAGAAAATAGAAAACCGCCCGATGGAACATCGAGCGGTTCTGCATTTAATACTAAAACTTGTTCGTTTCAGCACTTAAAGAAACGCTTCAGATAAGTGCGTAAACTTATTCTGTAGCCAGCGGTTGCACTGTAACCGTACCGTACTTGGCCGCCTGATCTTTGATTTCCTCAGCTTTGCCGACCAGGACAATACGGTAATTCTCAAGCGGAAAATATTTACCGGCGGCCTTCATCAAATCCGCTCCCGAGACATCTTTAACCTTTTCCTGAAAATCCTCATAATGAGATTTGTCGAGGTCATACAGCCACATATTGGAGAAAACCTCAGCGATATCGTCATTGGTTTCGAAATTCAAGGGATAGAGGCCACTTCGGTAATTTTGCGCCCCGACCAGTTCCGAATCAGGAACCGCCTCAGTCGTCATCCGTTTGGTTTCGGACAGGATGATATCGAGCACTTCGCCTACCGATTCATTCTTGGTAAAGGTCGATATATAGACGATACCACCCGGTATATATCGCGGTGAGCGGCAGGAAACACCGTAGGACAGTCCTCGGTTGACCCTGATCTCATTGACCAGCCTTGAGGTGAACGATCCGGCCAGAATCGTCCGGGCCGCCTCAAAGGGGACATAGTCGGGATGTTTGAGTGACAAACCGGTGTTACCGATTCGAATCTGGGTCTGTGTGGCATCGACTTTGTCCAGAATAAGGATATCGGTTCCGCTGGTGGCTTCAAATTCGGCCACCGCCGGACGCTTCTGGGTTTTGCCGTTCCAGCCCCGGAAATATTTCTTCACCCACAATTCGGCCTGTTTTTTATCGATATCACCGCAAATTACCAGCAGGCAATTATCCGGTGTATAATAATCGCTAAAAAAGCCAACGATATCATCACGGGTTATACTGCCGATCGATTCAACCGAGCCGTTGACCTGATGAGCGAAGGGATTATCACCTAGAATAGCCGAGTAGATATTATTGGTTGCCACCGCCCCTGGCCTTTCCAGCTCCCCTTTCAGACCGGCGATAACGAGGTTGGCGGTCTTTTCGAGTTCTTCCTGAGAAAACGTCGAATTCAAGAGGAGGTCAGCCATAACTTCGAAACTTCGTTCGCCATTATCGGTTAGGAATTCACCGGCAAAACCGGTTTCCTCGCGATCGCAGTAATTACTCAACGTTCCGCCGACAAAAGCAATCGCTTCGACAATGTGGCGAGCCGAACGGTTTTTCGTTCCGCGCATCAGCATTTCATTGCAGAGAAAGGCCAGCCCTTCTTTATCCTGCGGATCGCATATCGACCCGGCTTTGAAACTCATCTGCAGAGAAAAGAGAGGAAGAGTATGGCGCTCGACGACTTTGACCGTCAGGCCGTTATCGAGACGAAATTCTTTGGCTTTGGGCAGATTTACTTTGGCTATCGCCGGTATGGCGGCGAAAAGAACAATCAGGCCGATCAGAAATATCTTTTTCACAGGGCGCCTCCTTCCGGAATCAAAACCGCCGTGGTCGAGTTTTTGGAGGTAAAGTATTTGGCCGCCGCTTCTTTCACCTGATCGGCGGTCACCGCCTTGATCATTTCAGGAAATTGGTACATGAGTCGCCAGTCGCCGTAAAGCGTCTGATAACGTCCCAGTTTACCGGCCGTGCCGTTGTTGGTTTTGAAGCTCTTGTAGAAATCGGCCACAAGTGAGTTTTGAGCTCGCTCCATTTCCTCGGCCGAAGGTCCCTCGGTTATAAAATCGGCCATGGTTGAATCGAAGGCCTGTTCGACCTGATCATAATCTATTCCCGGTACGCAGGCGACGTAGAAATGAAACAGCGAAGGATCAAAACCCCAACTGAATCCGCCCCACAGTCCGAGAGCAATTTCCATATCATTGACGAGAGTTTGATGCAGTCGGCAGGACTCGCCGGTGGTTAACAGGTTTTGGATAATTTCCAGTGCAAATAGATCCGGGCTGTCTTTGTCGCCGACATGATAACCGCGCATCAAGTGACTGAATTGAGCCGGTTTCTCAATCATTACTCGCCGCGGGCCTCTCTGGGTAGGTTCGTTGCGGACCACCTCGGCTGGCGGGGGCCCGGCTTTGAGGCCGCCCAGTTCCCGTTCAACCAGTTCCAAAGCCTTTTCCGCGTCAATATCCCCGACAATTACCAGAGTCGCGTTATTGGGTGCATAATAGGTATTGAAATATTCAACGCAGGCCTCGCGGCTGAAATTCTTGATATCGGTCATCCAACCCAGTACCGGCCAGCTGTAAGAATGAGCCATGTAAGCGGCGGCGAAAAGCTCTTCGTATATAATCCCGCCGTTGCTGTTATCGGTGCTAACCAGACGCTCCTCGCTGACCACACCTTTTTCGCTTTCTACCATTTCCGGTTCAAAAGCCAGACTGGACATGCGGTCGGCTTCCAGATCAACAATTAACTCCAGAATATCCGAGGAAAACACTTCGTAATAAGCGGTCATGTCCTTGGATGTCCAGGCGTTGGAATAGCCGCCGTTAGATTCCAGCATCAAATCGAACATCTTGGGGCCGTATTTTTTGGCCCCGTTGAACATCATATGTTCGTGAAAATGGCTGATTCCGGTAATACCGGGACGCTCATTGCGAGCGCCGACTTTGTAAAAAGTATAGTAGGTTGCCAGTGGTGCAGCGTGGTTTTCCAGCAGTAATATTTTGAGCCCGTTGTCCAGTTCGAATTCCTTGACGTCGAGCTGAAATTCAGCCGCCGCCGGCAAAGCGCAAATGAGCGCCGCGGCAACGATCAACATTGTCAATTTACGATACAACGATTTACCTCCTTCGTAGGTGCAGGTTTCCCTAATTATTTAGATTACGCAATAGAGTGATCGAATGTTACTTTAATTTCTGTTGACCTGGCCGGACTTTTATGGTATCAACAAAAAACGTAACCAATACGGCGCTCGGCGAATCGTAATAGTGACAAGCAGAGGAAACCTTTAAACAGGTCACAGGTAAAAGGGTATTATGCTGAAAAATTGGATAGTCCAGCTAGTAATTATTCTGATGGTTTCCACGTTGATCGCTTTGGCCGTTAATGCCGGTCGCGATCAGGGCATCGCCTTAATCGGCAACTGGCCCTCGCGAACGGCCACCGGTGAAGGGCCGATTACGCCGCCTTCGGCCGAGGAAGGCGATCCGCCTTTTATTACTCTCGATGATGCCGTGGCCAAATTCCAATCGCCCGATATTATTTTCATCGATGCCCGCGACCCCGAAGATTATCAATACGGCCGTATTCAGCGGGCCATAAATATACCTTTCGATTATCTCGATGATTACTGGGAAGAAGTGCTTGATTCTCTGGACCGGGGAAAAACCTATGTGATTTACTGCAGTGGTACCGAATGCGAATCCTCGCTTTATCTGGGCCGCTACATGGCTGAAGATCTCGGCTTTACCGATCTGCTCGTGTTTTTCGGCGGTTGGCAGGAATGGGTTGATAATGACCTGCCGACAGTCAGCGACGAGGAGGAGGGATGATGAGAAAAATTCTTTCCAATGATATATTGGCCGTGATCTGCCGTCTGGCGTTTGGCGGACTTTTCATTTACGCCGCGCTGGATAAAATCGTTCATCCCGACCAGTTTGCCCGCATCGTTTATAATTATCATCTTTTACCCGGTTCGCTGGTCAATGTTTTTGCCCTGGTTTTACCGATGTCCGAACTTCTGGCGGGTGTACTTATAATCCTGGGTATATTCTATCCCGGCAGTCGCAATTATCTCATTCTGCTGATGTTCGTTTTTCTAATCGCCATCGGCATCAATCTGTTTCGCGGAATTAATCTGGAATGTGGTTGTTTTTCGGTTAGTTCCAAAGCCAAATCAGTCGGGATACAATTGATCCTGCGCGACTTGCTCTATCTGGCTCCGGGATTGGTTTTGTATTTCTCACGCTCGAGGCGGTGGATGATCGACAACCTGTTTTTAAAGGATTCGGATTAATCGATTATCCGCGGCGTTATCAAAATTAACAGATCGGTCGTTTTTGTTTCATTGGATGTATGGGTGAACAGCGGCCCCAAAATCGGTATTGAACCGAGCAGGAAAATCTTACTCTCGGTTTCAAAGCTGGTCTCTTTGAGCAAACCGCCCAAAGCAATTGTCTGCTGATTGGCCACAGCCACCGTTGTCGTAATTGTCCGTTCCGAAGTGATCGGTTTCTGGCTGTCGGCTGGGCCTGAGTACCCAATGATTTCCTGTACTACTGGCTTTACCCGTATAGTTATTGTCGAGTCATCGTTGATTCGCGGCGTGACTTCAAGCGATATACCTACTTCCTCATCTTGGAAAGTTACGATGTCCTGGATCACGGCCCCTTCAGAAAAGCGATTGATAGTCTGAATCGGAATTACCGTTTGTACTTCAATGGTGGCTTTTTCATTTTCGAGCGTAGTTAGTCGAGGATTGGACAATAATTTGGAACTGTTGCGTTGATCCAGAAAATCCATAACGATGTCAACCTGACCTACACTCAGGTATCCCAACTGCCAGTCGCCGTCTTCCAATGGCATTACCGCCGCGTTGGATCCTTGATCTGACTCATCATCCGATGTTGAAGAGCCGGAAGTAGGGGTTGAAACACCGCCTATGGACGCCGAAATCGATTTGGGCCAATTGATACCCAGTTTTTCATCTTTATTCAGATTGGTCTCAATAATTTTCACTTCGATAGAAATCTGCCGCCGCTTGTGATCAATATCGTTCAATAGTTTTACAACCACCTCATGAGTTTCCGGCAAATCAAAGAGGACAATTTCTGTGCCTGCTGGTTGACCGCTTTCGGAAGAACCGGCCATAGCGGCCATCAGAGGCATCACCGTTCCGTTTGTGGATAAAAGGGGTTTAATGACCTCAACTACCGCCGCAGCATCGAGGTAGCGCAGCCGATAGGTTTTTGGTATCAGCTCACCAAGGACTTTCCGTTCGACGGTCTTGACGATAATAATCCCTTCGGAAATATAATAATTGAAGCCGTTGGGCAGGAGGATGGCGTCTAAAGCCGCCGGCAGAGATACTTCTTCCAGTTGAATGGAGATGTCGCCTTCCACGTCGGCCGATACTACCAGGTTAAGATTGTTCTGGGCGGCCAGCATTTTGAGCACTACGTCGATCGGCGTATCGTCGAAACTGAGGCTCACTCGAATGTTGGAATCTACTATTTGCGCCGTTACCGGTACGGCGCCGAAAGCCATAATAACGGTTAATATGAAAAGAATGACGGTTAGGCGTTTCACGACGACTCCTTTTTTACCCGCAGCGTTAATTCCTTCTGCTCGCTTTGCAGGTTGACATAATCGGGGGCGATTTTTACGATTCTATATCCTTCGAGAGAATCACCCTCTTTTAGAATCTGGCCATTAATCAGAACTTGAGCGTTCATTTTGCGGTAGAGAATGCCCAGCAAGTGTAAAGTGACTTCCTCGGAAACCCTCGATACTGAGCGCGGAGAATAGGCATGATAAAATGGATCGACCCCCCAAGGCTCGGCCTGATACTGGGCGACAGTTTCTTCCGGCATAAAGTTTTGTTCACTCGCGGCGATGACCACGGGGGTGGATGTCGAAGCGCTGTTCTGGTAATTCTGCGCGGCCTTTTTGGCCTGACGCCCGGCGATGTTGAAATATCCCCAGATGGAAGTGACAATCAAGATACCGAACACCAGGATTTTTCGATTACGATCACTCAAAATCGATGATCCCCTTCCGGTTGTAAAGGCCGGCTATAAAGGCCAGTTCGAGTTTACAATCCGGATATAATTCGTCACTGCCGATTACCCGGCAGGAGGTTAATTGATCAAAATAAACACTCTGTTCGATGGTCTGAACGAAGTCGGCCAGGTTCTTGTAACGGCCACGAATATTTATCCGAATAGGAATCGAGGCCATTTCCTTGGCGCTTTCCCATTCTCGGAAAAAAGTGATAATCTCTTCAAGCGACGGCGCAATTTCTTCCAGAATGAAACCATCCTGAGTACTCAATGAATCAAGGAGTTTATAAAGGGCAATAACCTCGTCGGTGCCCGAAAAAGGCGTTCCGAATTCTAATATGGCATTATGCAACGTATCGTATTCCCGTTGACGCACGACAAATTCAGACAGCGCACTTTTGTAAGCCTTCAGCTTATTATCCACCGCCGCCAGCGAATCACCGGTCGCCTTTATTCTGGCCGCCTGTGGTTTGCCCAGTAAGGCGTACCAGCCGACGATAATAACGGTTATCGTCAAAAGTGATAATAATAGAGTCTTATTCATACTCGAGCATCCAGCGTCAGTTGAAAGGTCAATTCGAATTCCTTGTTGGTGAGACGTTTTTGATGGGACGTCACGATCAGGTTGTCGAACAGAGGTGACTTTCTCAGATCCTCGACATACTGGGCCAGGATAATCTCCGGAGAGAAATCTTTGAGCCGGACATTACCATCCAATTGCAGAGTGTATCGTCCTTCGAATAAATGCAAATCGAAACCGGTCAAGCTCAATTGCTGGGGGATATTCATCGACAGAGCTTTGATCAGTAAATGTGTATGCGAGGCCCGTTTATTGCGAATCCCTTCCAAATAAGTCTTGCTGCGATTCAGTCGATGGGTCAGGTTGACATAAGCGATGTAAGCCGGCGATTGTTCAAAGGATCTGATTTCATCCTGCAGCGCCAGCATTTGACTATTAATGTTGGTCTCCGTTCGATACTGGAGGTAATGCCAACTGCCGAGAAACAGCAAGGTTATGGCGGCGGCAATAGAAACATTGCGGATCAGAGATGATTTTTCAACTGCTACCTGGAAATCATCCGGAGCCAGCGGGTATCGGTTTGTTGCCACGGTGGAAGTAATCACCGCTGCGATCGAATCGTTTAATTCCAACCTTTCCACACCTGCGTACTTGAGCAGAGGCGAATCCGGCGCCTGGGCGGCGATACAGGGGAGACCGGTTCGATTACCTATGAATTCGGCCGTGTCCTCGCCCCAACCGTATTTGCCACATAGGAAAATCGAGTTGATTAACCGTGTTGAATCCTGGGCACCGTAGAGATCGAGAAAGGTAGTTAATTCCTCCCCGATGGCATCTATATTGGCGATACCGGCCTGGCCCTCGCCTGCGGCTTTGGGTTGGGTTACAAACTGCTGGAAAAACTCGAGATAACCGTTATGTACGAATACAGCCAGGCTCTGCTCACCATCAAGATAAATAATTAGGTTGCGCTGGT
>JAAEQF010000345.1 GCA_024231695.1 FCB group bacterium | reverse complement strand
TGTTTGCCCCGATTACGATTTAGTACGATAACCGGCGATCATTGTTGCATTACGACGGGTGGCTCACCCTAGGCTTAGCGAAGCCGGGTGGCCTGCATCTTCAGCCGCAGGATTTCTCAACTCCGGTCATCCACGCGTTAGCCCAAAACAGGCTTCGCCTGTTTGCCTGTTGACAGGTGCACGCAAATTTACCTATCATGGCTCATGCGAAGGGGAAGCCATGATTATCCAGATATTCGGAACGCCCAAATGCAAAGACAGCCGCAAAGCGGAACGGTTCTTCAAAGAACGGCGAGTTAAAATTCAGTTTATCGACCTGCGGGATAAGGGAGTCAGCCCCGGCGAACTGCGCTCGATCACTCAGTCGGTACCGCTCGAAGAGCTTATCGATACCGAGGGCAGACAATATCGGGCGCGCAACCTGCAGTATATGAAATTCGATCTCGCCGAGGAGCTTCTCGAAGATCCTCGGTTGTTCAAAACTCCCATCGTCCGCCAGGGCGGTCGGGCCACGGTTAGGTATCAGCCCGAAACCTGGCTGGAATGGCTTACGCCGGAATAACACGGGTGGCCTGCGTATTCAGACGCAGGATTTCTCAACCAAAAACAGGCTCCGCCTGGCCACGCGACAGCCAAAAACGGGCGTCGCCCGTATTCGGTTCGGCCTCGGCCTCACAATAAAGATTGATCATACTGACGTCAGTCAAGAACAGGCGATGCCTGCTTTTGGTTCGGCTCGCTTCGCTTGCCTCACTTTGGATGTTTATTCTGGTCATATACACGTAAGTCAAATTGTGGCCCCGCCACCGTCAGCCAAAAAGGGACGATGTCCCTGAATAACTTTGTCTTTCCGTTGTATATTCCTTAACAACCTCTGGCAGGGAGTATATCATGGTATACAGGGGAGAGTGCTCACTTAAGATAAACGAGCGCGTCAAAATGAAGACCGGATGGCTTCGCAAAGACGAATTAATCTATACCGGAATGCCCAACGATCACACCTATTCGCTGGCCATGACCTGGTCCTTTGCACACAATTCCATGGCCTATAACCTGTTTATTCCGGTCAATCAAAAAGAAATCCGCCACGACTATGTGACTATCATTGTCAAACGCGTCACCTCGACCGGAATTGATCTGGAATTTCAACCGAGATAACTGGTTATTTGTCCTGCTCGGATTGATAGATCGAATCGAAACATCGAGGTACTGCATTACCATCAATACAAAACAATAAATATCCTAATTGTCTTGTATAAGAATAAAAATAGTAAATAAGACTTGCTACAGCATATAAGACTGACTATATTCCAAGCCATCGGTAGGTAAAATATATTAAAAAGTTTTTAAAACATAATCCGATATGAGACCGGATTGATACACATTCAAGGAGGAAAGCTATGAAAAGAATAACCGCTCTTATTAGTATGTTTGTTCTGGCCTTTCTGATTGCCGGTGGTTCCGTCATGGTCGCTACCGAGCAAGCGGATGCATTCCCACTTTTGCCATGCCACCCCGATGATATCTATTGCCCCAGCGATCCGTGTACGGGTGCTTATGGTCATGGCGGGACGTTCTATTGTATCGGTGATCCATCAACAATTTACTGCTCTGGTGACTGGAGGATGCCGGTCCCCTGCTCGCACCCGTAAATTCTGAGTAATTATCTTTTAACAACATAGTCTCATAACGGATTAGGCTGCTCTACCGAGCAGCCTATATTATTCCTTTTTTGCATTATTAGAGAATTATTTTGACCTTCGGTAACAGATTCCGTATTTTAGGAAGGGATTCATATAACTGCGAGTGGAGTCTTGTATTGATTAGAGTAGTTTTGGGATTATTTCTTATCTTTCTACTTAGCCTGCCGGTTTTCGGGCAGGTGTATGACGACGACGAGGAACTGGATAGCTATATCCTGGCTATCGGTCTGACTTCGCCGGTCACTCCTGAATTTTTTCGAGCTAATTGGAATTACGGTTTTCATTTCATGGCCGGTATCGGCTTTGCCGTTTCACCCAGTGTTGATGTCATTCCCAAGTTCGAGTTTCATCGACTGGGATTCAATCAGGGCCAATACCGGGCCGATCCGGTTAACCTGTATTTATTTGGAATAGATTTTCGGCCGATGGCCTTGATCAGGGGGACCGGCCGCATGTTTCTGATAGGCGGGATCGGTTTTTCCCGAACCGAAATCCCGGACATTATCGGAAGCGGGAAACTCGCTCAGGCCGGCGATCTACAAATGAATCTTTATATCAACTTCGGCGGTGGGTTGGAATTTAAAATTACTCGTAAATTG
>JAAEQF010000344.1 GCA_024231695.1 FCB group bacterium | reverse complement strand
GTCTAGCTGGGCGGACCATCAGAGATTTGCACCCCCCACCCCTATGGCCCTCAAACCGCAAAATAAACGATTATTTTTACCAACAGGTATCAAACCACCAACCACCCAAAGTTTTTCGATTTTTATACCGGTTCCAGGTACGTGACGGGCCTCCTGACGGATTCTGTGAGGTGACCCAACAACAAAAAAAGCCCGCCGGCATTACGCCGACAGGCTACGAAAGAGAGAGAGTCTGATTATTAAGCTGTTATTAAGTCATTATCAAGCCGATTGCCCCAGCACAAGTATGGTATAGGTGTCCCCAGACGTGCCCTCAACAGTGATATTCCCTAACGATGTATCGCTATTACTTGGCGACGTCCACACCAGGTCGGCGCCTGGATGTAGTATGGCCGTCACTGTGTCAGTGCTGTTGACGTCAGCCACCACCTCAATATTGTTAGTTGATCCGGTATTGGATATGGCAATTAGATTGACGGTTACCATTGTAACCGTCTCGCCAACCACATTTTCCAAAGTGGCGCCGTCAATATCAATCGTGTCAGTGGTCGCCGTCATGGTCTTACTTAGTGTATACACCAGGTCGCAAGCGCGGTCGCCGGTCCCGGCGGTCAGGCTGGCGGTCTGTTGAAGAAACTGGTGTATATTGTTTATATTGCTGGCCGTACCGACCGAGTGGGCCAACGTGGCTTTAACGTTTAATTTGACCTTAGTTGTTACCGTGCTTGCCATTTTCTACTCCCATTTATCCAATGGACATTTTTCGTCCAACCGTTTGCGTTTGCAGCTTGTCATTTTACACTTAGTTTCGCAAGCCCGACAGATCGCAACCCTGTTTTGCACCATAAAAGCTTGTGACACGATAGCGTCATTTCTGTTTTTACTGTGTAAAATCGCAATATAACTATCAAGTTCTTGCCGCGTATTACTACATTTCTTGCATATATCTATACATTGCCCATAAGTGGGACGCCCGTTATGTTTATTTAATAAACATTTTCCCCTAAAAAACCTTTTCGATGCTTGCCAACTCTTACAGCCGATAATCAAGATATCACCAATACGCCGTTTCCGCCAGAAACACAATCGCCGGTAGGGTATAATGTGTATGTGCCTGCCGCCGGGCAATTATCGTAACCAATATCCCCGTCGGCTGTGCTGGCGCTCTCGTCAGCGCCTTCTGTTGTTATTTGTGCTGTAAATTTCCAACCAACGTCAGCAAAACATTCTATAATCCAATTTCTTGACGGCACAGTTGCCGCTTGTCCAAATCGACAAGACGACGCCCCGCCTATTTTAGACAGCGACGCAGTGGTGTTTAGTGTTAAACAATCCGCTGAACCGCTTAAGTCACTAACAGTAATGCTGACATTAGAACACACTGAGCAATCAGCTGGGCACTCGCAACAACAATCGTCGTGTATAGCTATCTTACCGTCATTTAAGATAACCTTACCGCCGTCCAATCTTTGCGCCAATCTGGCCATTTAACACTCCGTATATTCCAGCACACATAATCCGACGTATCTGGCTATTCCTTCGTCGTCTATAAACCGCCAGCACAATATAATATCGCCGGCCGACAATTCTTGCGAACTGCCGCCGACTTCGGCAAGATTTAACACCTCAACGCTGTCGCCTTTGTCGTCTAATTGATCGGCGGTCGTAGAATCCCAGTCGGTGGCGTCAAGGGTTTGTAAATGGCAATCGTAATAACCGCCGCCGGTTGCCGCGCTGTCAACTTCGGCAATATTGACGCCGGTGTAGGGTGGGTTAATCATCAATTTTGTGCCGAACTGGGTCCGGCACGTCAACGTGTCCGGACCTGTAAGCAATATATCTGTTAAACGTTTAACCTCGTCTATAAGATTATTATAATCGCTTGCAGTCGGCGTTTGTCGCGGATGTAATTTTTTAAGCATGTAATCCGGTTACCGTGTAAGGATCAATTCGATCAAAGCCTTCGAATAGATCATTAAAATTACCGGTCGGATACAACTTGATTGACGAATTCACGCCGTGCGGTGTGTTCCAGCCATCTTTATCATACTCAAATGTCAAATCGTATTGGTACATCGTCGCCCTTAATCGCGTACCCACAGCACTAGTAAACAGCCATTTACCCGTATCGTCCTCGGCGTCAAGATCGTCAAAGTCGTCGTTGTATTGATCAAGCGCCTTTTTCTTAGTGGCCGAAAACGTACGAATAAAATCGGCGGAGTTGACTGACCCGACGGCGTTGATGCATCTGGCCGCGATAACTTCGCTGGAATATACAGTCGTGGTGTAGGTAATGCGGGGGTAATAATCTATAACTGGCGGCGCGTTATCTACTGTGGCGCCCGTTACGCCGCCACCCTCCCATAACTTTGGCCAATACTGCCTAGTGTCATCTGTGTCTGTAAATTGACTTAAAGAATGTGCCTCAACACTAGATGACAGTGTTTCCGTCCAGCTGGCCGCCTGGTCCTTGCGAATAGGCATTTCACTTGAATTAGTACTGTAAACCACAGTCACCTTACACGGATCACTACTACTATCCGCCGCCCCCGGCATATTGTCAGCAAATAATTCGGTACACCGCATATCGTCATAGGCGCTCAATTCTTCGCCAACCTTCGGCAACGTAGTAAAAGCAGTGCCGTCGTCCCCCTCGCCCCATGTGGTCTTATAGAAAAATTCTATCGACCTGCCGTTAATTGTCATTCGCTCACGGCGCGAACCCTTTAGTTCAGTTACACTCATTACAATCCCTCTCTCTCTGTAACCATTTGCGGCGACGTATTTTCACTAATCTTTCTAAGCAGCGCCATCCCCTCTTTAAACGAAATGGTTTCTACGTCCTTATTCTTATAAACCGGGCTAAATTTTGAATCCAGTAGTCTGTCACCGACAGACTCAGGTTTCACGCCCATTGCGCTACGCGTCATCCCCTTGACCGTAGGCACAAACCCCTCTCTAATTGCCTGCCCTATCTCACGACCTAATTTAAGCACCATCGGTTTAATGATCGCAATAATATTTTTTATCGCAACCACGGTGACCTCTTTCATTCGGTCCCAGGTCTTTGACCAGTCGCTAAACACATACTTAAACGCGGCAATTAGCTTATTGACAAGGCTAAAAACGTGGCGATAAACAACAGCCGCCCATTTTTTAATTTTATCGCCGCCGCCGGCCTTTAACCATTGGTTTATCGCCGTGACGTATTGGTTGATTTGCGGCAATAACATACTGCCAATCGCCCGGCCAAGATCCGCTACATTAGACGACAACCTTCGCCATTGGTTCACCAGGCTGCCGCTCGTACGGACTAAATCGCCCTGATCTTCTTTCGCCAGGTCCATTAACAGGCGATACCGCATAATGACCTTAGCCGTATTAGACAACGCCTCGCCCTGCTTAAGCCACCCGTTTGCAAGAGCGTGGCTTTTTACCGCCGTCTCATTAATGACAATACCCAGGTCTTGCAGCGGTCGCGGCATTCCGACGATACCCGATCTGATCTTATTAAACGACTCTTCGAAAGACAGTTCGCGAAACGACGCCATATCAAAAGCCAGCGTGGTCAGGTCTTTCGACATTTCAAGCGCTGACTTTTCCGCAACGCCCATATTTTTAATCATCATAAACAGCGGGCCGCTATACTTCCTAATCTCAAAAGCGCTCACGCCTAACGCATTTGACATACTCTCAGACCATTGTCGCGTCGATTCTGTATATTTACCCATCGTAACGCTAAACAAGTTCTCATGTTCAACGGCGCTGGCGGCCATTTTAGTAATAGCTACGGTTACGCCGACAAAAGCGGCAGCGGCCACCTTGACCATTATTTTAAGTCTGCGAACTATACCGCTTATAAAGCCGGTTAGCTTACTAAACGCATATTTAACCCCTGCCCCGCTTAACGCCAAAAACGACCCTTTGAGTAAAGTGGCCGACGCCTTAAGCTTCGCCATCGACCCCCGGGCCTTCTTCATTTCTTTACTAAAGACCGCCGTCTTGGCTCTTAAGTTAACAACTAACGACCCAACAACACTTTTAGGCATTATATATTACCCCGCTTACACATCATTTGCGCCGCCACCTGCGCCGCCTTACCGGTCATCGGTTTTTCCGCACTCTCACCGTTTTCCAACTTTACTATATTGCCCATTTCATCCATTGCCGTCGAAAATTGCGTTAAAGTCATGGCCCGCACATCGGCCAAATTAAAACTATAAAACCTGCACAATAAAAACACCGCCGTCGATAACTCTATTGAGTCGCCGCCGGCGTTGGTTCGTTTCCCTCATGGGTTCCAAGGATGACGCTTAACACCTCTTCCAGGTTTGACATAGTGACCAGCTCAGACAAGTCTGTTAGGCAGACGTCGTTATGTCTTCTTAGGACCAGCCACAACAGATACCTGGCGCCGGTCACCTTTTCCATCTCGTCATCGATCTCGGTTTTACTGATCGGTTTATTGGCGGCCTCCAGTATATCCCGCGGCTTGATCTGCATACCCCTGGCCGACTCGATAACATGCCTGCGTCTCTCCGCCCCAACCCACTCTTCGAAGTCGGCCAGATCGCCAAGCGTCAACTCTGACGCCTTATAAACCTTACCGCCCAACTCGATTTCTTTAGTCGCTCCCAGCGCCTCATTTAACATAACTCTCTCTCCATAAAATTATGAGTAAGTGGGCTCAGTGGTCACATACTGCAACTCACCTGTCCCTTGAAATGTGTACGTAACTTTCGCTACGCCGTCCACTGGCGTATTAAAACTTATAGCCGTGCAAATGGCCGGCCCGTAGATTATACCGTTAGCCTCGGCGGCGCCCAGCCACAGCTCAAGATAGATCGACCCTGACGACGATGGATCTGTATGGCTGCCAAGTCCGTCAACTTCGCCGGTCGGCGTTAACGGTATATCGGTGCCGTAGGTTAGCCCGTCCTCAAACAGCGCCTCGGCTGTTACTGTAAAATCATTTAAGCCGGCTTTATAGTTCTTCCAGCTGTCGCCAAAGATTGTAGCTTCGGCCACGTCCGCCGTAGCGTCCAGCGTCCATGAGGTCAAATTAGTGACGACCGTTTGATTGGTGTTGCCGTCTTCAGCGTTAAACACCAATTTACCGTTTACGCCCATTATAGCTGACATAGGTCACCTCCTATTAAGATGCGCCCCAGGCCAAAGCGCCAGAGCCCTGGAAATTAAATGTGGCCGTAACAACACCGTCAATCCCCGCGTTTACCGACATACCTGTGCAGTAAGCGGTGCCCTCAATGTTATCCTCAGCATCAATCATCTCTAATACTAAGGTGGCCGTGGTGCCTAATAGCGATGTAGTGTCAGTCGCGTCCCAACCATCGTCCCAAATTAGCTCTACCGTCGCCGTCCAGTCTTTAAGTCCCGGATAGTACGTTTTCCAACTATCGCCCATAGCGGATATTTCCGCCATGTCAACGCTGGCGTCCGCGGACCAACTTGTTACCTCGACCGGCGTAAGACCGGTAAAGGTTATGCTTCCGCCCTTGCCGTGTATGGCTGCCATTTCATTCTCCTTTGTTTACAATTTTATTACAAACTATGCCAAACTATGTAATCTTGATGAACGCCAAAGACCCTTTGGCTTTCGTTGTTTTTATTATTACTGCTGCGCGTGTCGTATGAATCGTGTTCGCTGTCCATCATGACGGTGTGGACCGTTTCGCCGTCCCAGTTGCCGGAATAGTTCTCTATCGCCTGCCTTACAACATCCGCCAACTCTTTAGCGGCCTGATACGTCTCGCCTAAACAATTAACCTGTATCCTGGTCTCAGCTATCGACGGGCTACTGGACATTGTGTGTGTGGGCACGGTCGACACCCTGGTATATATTATTGCCGGCAGCGTGTCGTTATTTTTAACAATTGGATGTATGCGATCCGACACTAAGTCAGTGATTGCGGCGTGGGCGTATAAATATGAGTACAATCCGTCGGTTATCATTTTGTAACCTTCTTAACCTCTTGCCATAGCGTGTCAATAATCTTATCCACCGCCGGGCGTTTCTGCGAATCATACGCTTTGCGCATAAACGGCACTGGCGCCACGTCTTTAGGCGGGCTGCTCCCACCGCCCCGCCCGGGATAGGCGTGACCGTACTCAATGGCAAACGGTATGTAATATCGCTTACCGTCTTTCGTGATGTGTAGAAACGGCTCATTGAAATCAGCGTCAAGCTGCACGCCCATGCCGTAACCGCCTTTTTGGTATTTCGCCGGCCACGGTTTAAGCTCTGACGCCACTCTCAACCTGGCGCCTGTTTTGCCGCCGACCATGCTTTGTGCGTTCTTCTTGACCTCTGGCAAGATATGATCCTTACCCCCGGCCCTAACGCCGCGCCTGGCAATGGTCTTGGCTTTCTTAACGTCCGCTATGGCCGTCAACTTACGCTCTATCTCGTCAATCCCGTCAAACTTAATTGTTATATCCATCACACAACCTCACTGCATAACATGACCGTCCGTCGATCGCGTTCGCCTTTGTTAACGGCTGAGTGTATCTTAAAATACCGGCTGTCATACAATATCTGATGATCGGGCGTGACAGTTGACAAATACCTGATGGTAACCTGGTGTGTAACGTCGGCCTCGACCTGCTGCGCCCGCTCTCGCTCTTCGCCGCCAATCGGCTTAACCTGGCCCCATACGGTGTCGTAGGTTGTCCAGGTCAATACCGGCTCACCGCAACTATTGTTGGCCGACGTTGCCGATTGCAGTTGTAGCCGATGCCTTAGCGCGCCCGCTCTCATACAACCTCCCAGACGCGATTTAGATCGCAAAGAACGTCCGCCCCTAGGGGGATGTCTCTTACCGTTAAAATAGCCGACGCCTCCCGATTCTCATACCAATGACCGACCATCAACTTAATCGCTTGCACCGCCCAGGCCGGAACGTCCGACGCCGTGCCGTAACCGGCGACGTAAGTTATTGTTATCGCGTCCGGTCGATTATATAATGTAGGCCAGCTGGCGCCGTCAACGCGATATATAATACCGGCGTCGCCGGTTATCACGCCGTAATTGTCTGATGAGTAGGTTTGCTGGCTGTTATCGCCGTCGTAGTATTGTATTGACGTCACCGAGTCAACCGGCGAATATCGCATTCTGGTTTTGTCAGTAAATTCCTCAAGCGTGATAGTTTCGGTTGTATCTAAAAAGCGTCGTCTGGTCTGTTCTTCGACGTAGCTTGTAGCCGCCTGGATATAAGTCGTAATCAAATCATCCTCGTCAGTTGTATCAATGCGAAGATGCTCTTTTATATCGCTTAAACTGACCGCAAGCCCAGTGTCGGCGCCCTGCTGGCCTGTGAAAGTATAAGTGGCGCCGCTATATACAGCCACTATTGTGTAGGCGTAAGTTAAATTAGACGCCGGATTGGCAAACGTGTGATAATACACGCCGGTCGTCGCGTTGGTCATCGCGGTCGCGCTAACTACTGTAGCGCCTGTATCCGTCCTGGTCACGGCAACAGTTATGCTGGTCGGATTAGTGAGCGCGTCATCGACGTAAAACTTTTTAGTTATAGTTGTGTTTGCCATTATTATTCCAACCTTATATCTACGTCTTCGATTTTGACGTCAGGCGCGTCGCCGGCGGCGTATGTGCCGGTGGCTGCGCCGGTGGCGTACTCAACAGAATCCTCTACATCTTCTACAGCGGGAAAGTCCGGAAATAAGCCCAACGTCGCGATTGCCTGTATGTCCATAATTGCCATTACGCCATCACCACCGATCTATAAGGCGTGCTGCTTGCTTTGGTCAATGCAAACACTTCAGTATTGTCGCTAATATCGCCAAAGTTATAATCTGATGAATCGCCGTCAGACACCCGGCCCGCAACAGCCGCCGTTATGATTTGTATCTGGCTTGCGAAAGTAATTGAACTGCCGTTGTTGCATGACGTGGATGCCATAATTGCCGTTACAATCTCAGCTGCCGTCGGCGCCACGCCCGCCGCATCGGGAACCACCTTATTTGGCGCATAATTGCTTTGCGTAGTTGCCAGCGTAACACCGTTTGCGCCTGTTATAGTGTCAAGGTCGGCTTGCGCGGTCCCAATTAAACCGGCAATAACG
>JAAEQF010000343.1 GCA_024231695.1 FCB group bacterium | reverse complement strand
TCCGGCGGCAACGCAGAAAATCTGGTTATTCTGAGAAGCTAAATTGGCGTTGAAACATGGTTCTCCGGTATCATCATGCCATCCCCTATTATACCAGCCTATGGAATGACTCCAGATATTTACGTCATTGGCAATTCCATCGTCCACCGCCAAACCCATGTGAGTACTGTTGGAAATTTTGTATATCCTGTAAGTGGCTCCGGGAGCCATATCATAAACGATTTCGACGCAGGATGTGCCATGAGCGACAGTTCCTGATTCCATCCCCTGTCCAGTATAGTCGATATCGGTTCGCTGTAGTAGATCCGGAGGGATATCTCCGTTGTTTTCCGCCACCGTCAGGTCTTTATACCCCATATCAATTATCCCGATTACCACACCGGTACCGTCGAAGCCGGCATTATGGTACTCGAAAACTCCTGTAACGGCTGGAGCTCCGCTATTTACTTCATCGGGATAAGGTTCGGCAGGCCTTCTGATATAATATTCATAACTGGTAGCATTAGCAATTTCATGAAGCTTTTCTATCGGTAGCCATGCGCTATGCTGATTACGCCATGTGGCATCGACATATCCACCGAAGCTATCAATCTCTGATAACGGCATCGGTGTTTCGCTTGCTGATACTATCTCGACATTGACTTTTCCATC
>JAAEQF010000342.1 GCA_024231695.1 FCB group bacterium | reverse complement strand
GTTCCAATCTCCACTGTTGTAATCTCCGCTGTTATAGCGTCCGCTGTTATAATGTCCACTGTTACAATGTCCGCTGTTAGAATCTCCGCTGTTAGAATGTCCGTTGTTAGAATGTCCGTTGTTAACTAAATTCAAACACTCATGCCAAGTTAATTCTTCTTTTATAGTTATTCTTGATCCACAAATTTTATCTGTATTTTGCCCTTTAATGAATCCATATATATCTACAATAGCTACTTTATTTGTAGATGAAAAACTGTAATAATTAAAACAATCTTGTAATTTTAAGCATGCATGGAAACCTTTTTCACACAAAACAGGAACCCCATCCATTTTATATGTTTTACCAACTTCATATTTAAGATTTCGGCACCTCCAGCCTGAATTGAATACTTTGTATGCCAACATATTTTTATTCCTCAATAAATGTAATTTTAGGTTTACCTGGCTTTAAAGTCCGTGCTGGTTCAAAGATTAATCTAATTTTAGGATCAAATTTCTTAAAATCAGTCTCATATACCTTATATGATATATTCATGTAATCGTGGGGATCTTTTCCTGACATT
>JAAEQF010000341.1 GCA_024231695.1 FCB group bacterium | reverse complement strand
CGACACTCCACAAGATACAAAAATATGTCAATGGTGACAATGTGATCGCAATTTGCGTTGACAAACCACCATACAAACGCAAAGACATTGATCCAAATTACAAGGCTAATCGTAGCAAAGCCCCACCTTTGGCTGTCGAACAACTCAGGCGGGTAATTGAACATCTTGAAAATGACGGTTTTCCGGTGTTAGGATCGGACGGTTACGAGGCCGACGATATTATAGCTACGATAGTTGATACAATGCATAAACGGGATGAAACACCTTGTATGTCAATAATCTCATCGGACAAGGATTTATCACAACTGCTCGCCCCTGGAATTAAGCAAACGTCACCAATGACCGGCGAAACCCTCGACATTAATTCAGCGGTTGAAAAATTTTGTGTTATGCCGTCCGAGATTGGTGGTCTACTTGCTCTAATGGGGGACAAATCTGACAACGTGCCCGGAGTGCCCGGAATTGGGCCTAAGACGGCGGTTACACTGTTAAAAACGCATAGTTGGGACACGTTGATCGAACTTGTCGATCTCAATGATCCGGATGGAAAACTTGCCCCGGCCGGTGTCCGTCAAAAGCTCCTGGATAATTTTGACAATCTCAAAAAGTCGAGGGAACTCGTTAGACTCATGACAGACGCCCCAATTGATGTTGACTCGATTTTCAAACCGAGGGTTAGAAAGGTGACCGAGGTGGAAAAAATTAATAATGAGCAATTTCCAGAAGTTGTAGAAACGGCGACGGCTGATAATAGATTCTATCGTCAAAAAGAAGCTACTTCAACGCCATCAACGGCAATTGTAAAGTCTGATAAATGGGCACTTCGATTAGAGCCGACGGATTCCGAAT
>JAAEQF010000340.1 GCA_024231695.1 FCB group bacterium | reverse complement strand
TTGTTAGGTGGTTGAGTTGGTCAAACAAACCCCCCGACCCAAGGGCCAAGGTCACTCATAGACGGCTGCGTGAGCATCAAACTTGTCGAGGTTGCGCATCAGCGCGCGAATAGCCCCAAGCGTGGGGAGGGTCCCACGCGGCGGCCGCCATCCACCACTCTACCACTGTGACAGACCCACGAAAAAAAAATCCTATAGGGAACCACCCCCACCACCACCACCACCTCCCCACCACCCCCCACCACCCACCTCGTACCGGCCACCACCAGCGTACCATGACGTATAATGAGCTGATTTTCGGCAGGGTGTTTGGGCATGGCCAACGGGTCAAAACGCACCACCGAAGAAAATTTTTTTTAAAAGACCCTGGTACTGAGGCCGACTAGGTGGGTGACTTTTCCTACGGAGAATGACAAAATCCGGTACAAAATGGCGAAATTTTGAAAATTTCATTCTCCCGAAAGTCACTGTGCGAGTACCATGAAGGATATGATGCTCAAATTTCACCTGTTAAAACACATTATCCCACCCTTCAAAACGCACACCCCCCGGGGTCCCGATGTATGTATATACTATTACTGTGGCCCACCAAGTTGGCATTTTGTATTTTGACAATGAAATTTTCGCAGATTTCCCCCTTTTCAAAGGAAAATATTGCCAACTTGCCGAGGCCACTGTGCCACATCCATGAAGGATATGATGCTCATTTTTCACCCACCAAAAGCCCTCATCCAAACGT
>JAAEQF010000339.1 GCA_024231695.1 FCB group bacterium | reverse complement strand
TGGCCGGTCAGCTCGCCGCCCGAAAGGCGACGGGGAAAAGGCTGACAACCAGCGACCTGAATATCCATTACCTGTCACAGGGGGAAACAGGTCCCTTCCGAACAAGAACAAAGATCCTTCGTCAGAAAGATAGTACCGTTTTGACCCGCGTTGAGCTGATTGATCAGGGGGCCGACAATCGCCTCCTGGCGGTAGTTATGAATACGGCAACCTTAACGTGAAGGTTTTTAGCACAAAATTTATGTAGGGGCGGGCCGTAGTTATTGATAACCATAGATGGGCTCAATCCCCAAAAAAAACACCTTGTCCTACTATGAAGGGTTATAGGGCGGATAGGGATTAAAGCCTACTTGTTCTGTTTTTGGGCCTTTTGAATCTTGGCCCACGTATCACGCAAAGAGACGATCCGATTAAAAACCGGGGCCCCGGCAGATGAATTCACGGGATCAACACAAAAATAGCCTAGCCGCTCAAACTGATAGCGGCTCCCCGGCCCGGCTTCGGCCAGGCTGGGTTCAAGACGGCATGACGGGAGCCTCTCCACGGAATGAGGGTTTATATAGGCCTTGAAATCAATCCCATCCTTTTCATCCTCAGTGGGATTGGCCTTAGTAAATAGCTGTTCATAAAGCCGAACTTCCGTTTCAACGGCATGGGCGGCAGAGACCCAATGCAAGGTGGCCTTTACTTTTCGCCCATCTGGTGAATCTCCACCCCGTGTCTCAGGATCATAGGTACAGCGGAGCTCTATTACCTCGCCGGTCTGCTCGTCCTTAACAACGCCAACACATTTAATAAAATAGGCGTACCTCAGCCGCACCTCACGACCTGGCGCCAAACGGAAGAACTTCTTTGGCGGATCTTCACGAAAATCATCCTGCTCGATATAAAGCACTCGGGAAAAAGGTACCTTCCGGGATCCCATACCGGGATCCTCCGGATTATTTTGGCAGTCCAACGCCTCTTCCTGGTCCTCCGGATAGTTCTCTAAAACCACTCTAAGGGGACGCAGAACCCCCATAACCCGAGGCGCTTGTTTGTTCAGCTCCTCTCGAAGGCCATGCTCAAGAAGGGCGAAATCAACCGTGCTGTCACGCTTGGCGACACCTATGATCTCACAAAAATTCCGTATTGACGCAGCCGTGTAACCACGTCTGCGAAAACCGGAGATGGTCGGCATGCGGGGATCATCCCAGCCGTCGACATTTCCCTCCTGAACCAGCTCCTGAAGCTTCCGCTTACTCATTACCGTGTAGCTCAGGTTGAGGCGCGCGAACTCGATCTGTTGAGGATGACAAGGGGTCTTCAGCTCATCAAGAATCCAGTCATATAAAGGGCGATGATCCTGAAATTCCAACGTACAAATAGAATGGGTTATCCCTTCAATGGCATCGGAAAGGCCATGGGCAAAATCATATAGGGGATAAATACACCATTTGTCTCCCGTTCTATGATGGACTGCCTTTAAAATTCGATAAAGGGCCGGATCCCGCATATTTAAATTGGGCGAGGCCATATCAATCTTTGCCCGCAATACATGGGCGCCGTCGGCGAATTCTCCGGCCCGCATCCTTTGGAACAGGTCCAGGTTTTCTTCTACCGATCGGGTACGATACGGGCTATCCTTACCCGGTTCTGTCAAAGTACCGCGATACTCCCTTATCTCCTGAGCGGTCAGGCTGCAAACATACGCCTTGCCCGCTTTTATCAATTGCAATGCATATTCGTACAGCTTCTCAAAATAGTCAGAGGCATAATATAGATGCTCGCCCCAATCAAACCCAAGCCACTTCACATCTTCCTTAATCGATTCAATGTATTCAATATCTTCCTTGCTGGGGTTGGTATCATCAAATCGCAAATGACAGACCCCGCCCTGGTTTTCTGCGGCGATGCTGAAATTCAGGCAAATCGACTTGGCATGGCCGATATGCAGATAGCCGTTCGGCTCAGGCGGGAACCGGGTCACCACCCGGCCCTGGTTCTTATTAACTTTCAAGTCTTCTGCAATGATATTACGAATAAAATTTCCTGCCGGTGAGGCATCCGTCCCGGTCATTATCACAACTCCCTTCTATAAGATGAATATATATCATTTTCCCGGCTTCACAGAGGCCTCAATATTTTTTACTGCCTGGGCGATGAAGTCAGGATTATCAAGGCTAACACGAATAGCCTGCTGAGGGCAGGCGACAACACAACGGCCGCAGCCCATACAATTGCTTAGGGGGATATGAGCTGTATTACCACGCATGGATATTAACTTCAAGAAACACTTTTCAATACAAATTCCGCAACCTGTGCAGGCCTTCCGGTCTACCCAGATTTTCAAACCCTCGAGCCGGTGCATAATCTGATTTCGTTCGATACCGGGCAGATCGCTTGCCCAGCGGGCTAAACAACAACATTCGTCACAGAAACAGACACTTACCATTCTGCCTGTGTCCGGGACGCCAAAAATTGCATTGTCTATTCGAGCCTTGCCAACAAAAGGGGCCAGGCCGGCATCGACGGCCCGTTGCAAATGGGCGTGGGCCTCTTTTTTTGAGACGGAACGGGAAAAAGAAGCCTCTATCCCGCGGGCATCTTCACCCATCATAAGACAGCCGACATCTATCGGATAATCTGAGCACTGATTAACCTTCCGACAGCCACAGAAATCTAGCACCACCCGATAAGAAGATTTATCTATAAAACGGGCCACGATCTCTTGTGGCAAGATCGTATCTCCGGCCTGAGACAGCGACTTATTCACCGGTATCCAATACATATTGGAGTATTCCGGTTTCATCCAGGGATTATTTTTACGGAAGAAGGGCACCCGGGTGACGGCCCGGGCTAAATGGCCCGCACCGGCCCAGTTTAATTTTAACAGCTTCTTATTGGTAATAAATTTGGTAAGAAACAAAAAGCCTGGGAATTTGATCTTCCTCTTCATGACCGGCCGTTTCCTTTCCCTATTGACCTTTGAACCCATATGTATTTCAATACGATCTAATCCAATAACATAACAACCCTTAAATATCCCTTACGATAAAGGAGACGAACCTATGATCGATATCTCCAAGATAGATTATTCCTTCCTTGACCGCCCTGAAATCCTTATGTTCCTTTTTCATCCCCGCCCTGAATACGGTTCCAGGGCAGGGGAAGCCGCCGGAGAGGTCTTGATCCCCGTTGAGGCAGATGTTGTTGTCGGCGGACGATTTTATATCTCCGGTAAAGACGCGCCCAACATACTTTTCTTCCATGGCAATGGTGAAATTGTGGCCGACTATGAAGATATTGCACCATTATATACCCGTCTCGGCCTCAATTTTATGCCCGTAGATTACCGTGGTTATGGACGTTCTACCGGCCGGCCGACAATCACGGCCATGATACGGGACAGCCATGTTATCTTTGACTATGTGCAAAACTATCTCCACGAAAAGAGCCACACCGGCCCCTTAATTGTAATGGGCCGGTCCCTGGGCAGCGCCTCGGCCCTGGAGCTTATTTCATGTTATGACACCCAGATAAACGGGCTTATCATTGAAAGCGGATTTGCTTATGCTGAGCCGCTGCTGACCCTTCTTGGGATCGACATAAAAGCCATGAACATACAGGAAGAAGACGGATTTCGCAACATTGATAAAATCCGTACCTTTCCCAAAACAACCTTGATCATCCATGCCGAAAAAGACCATATCATCCCTTTCTCCGATGGACAAGCCCTCTATGATGCATGCCCCAGCCAGGATAAGCGGCTGCTCAAGATTCCCAAGGCCAATCACAACGACATCTTTCTGCGGGGTATGTCCGAATATATGGAGGCCATAAAGGAGCTGGCAGAAAAAATTAAATAAAAACGCCTGGGCCTAAGGATCAAATTATATCTGTCAAAAATTAGCCGAAGGGACCAACCGATGGGAATATTCACCAATAAATCGATTATAATTACCGGCAGCGCATCCGGTATTGGACGGGCCCTGGCTGAAGAACTGGCCCGGCGCGGGGCAAGCCTAATCCTCACCGATATAAACAAAGAATCACTCCAGGCAACAGCCGGGGCCATCACCAAGGCCGGCGGCACAGCCAAAGCGGCCGTCCTTGATGTTACCGACGTCAAGGCCGTGAAACAGCTAGTCGATAGGACGGTCACTGAATATGGCCGCCTCGACTACATCTTTAACAACGCCGGTATTGTCATACCCGGCGAGGCCCGGGATTACGCTTACGATGATTGGCGCAAGGTCATCGATACGAATCTTTACGGTGTTATTCATGGCGTGGCCGCCGCCTATCCCGTCATGTGCCGGCAAGGTTTCGGGCATATTGTAAATACCGCTTCCCTGGCCGGGCTGATTCCTGCGACCGGGGCCATCTCTTATACGGCCAGCAAGTACGGTGTCGTAGGGCTCTCCCATGCCCTGCGGGTAGAGGCTTCAGATCTGGGCGTAAAAGTCAGCGTCGTGTGCCCCGGCATGGTGGATACACCGATAAATAACTACGAAACTTCAGCCAACCTGGATAAGCAGAAAATGCTAAGTATGCAGCCCAAAAATCTGATTACTGCAGAGAAAAGCGCGGAAATCATTTTGCGGGGCGTTGAGCGCAACAAAAGCACCATCCTCGTTACCGCCGTGGCCAAGATTTTTTGGCCCCTGCACCGAATCAATCCGGATCTCATGATGTTAATGTGGAAGCCCTTCATAAGAAAAATGCGGAAAGCACGCCTCAAAGCTTAATTTATCAAGTCACCTCAATTTTGCATTCTTTTGATTGAATTGGAGCTGATACAGGCGGGCATAAAGGCCCTTTTGGGCCAGCAGGGCCTGGTGATCGCCGGTCTCGGCTATCTCACCCTTGTGCATAACCACGATGCGGTCGGCAATGGTGACAGTGGAAAGGCGGTGGGCAACGATTAAGCTGGTTCGGTTATGCAAAACATGGGTGAGGGCCTGCTGAATCAACATCTCGGTATGGGAATCAATATTGCTGGTAGCCTCATCAAACAAAAAAATCTTCGGGTCCTTGGCCAGGACGCGGGCAAAGGCCAAAAGCTGACGCTGGCCATGGCTGATATTGGCGCCCCGCTCCTGTATCAGCGTTTGATAACCCTGGGAAAGATGATCAATAAACCGGTCGGCTTGGGCCTGACGGGCGACCGCTTCAAGGCGCTCGGGCGGCAAATCAAGATCGAGCTTAATGTTATCGGCTACGGTTCCGGAAAAAAGCACGACATCCTGCAAAACCTGACCGATATGGCGCCGAAGGCTTTTGGTGTCATATTGCCGAAGGTCCACTCCGTCGATAAGAATTTGGCCCTCCCATACATCATAAAAACGATTAATCAATTTAAGGATCGTGCTCTTACCCGAGCCGGTGGCCCCGACTATGGCCAGGATCTCGCCCGGCTTTAAAGAAAAAGAAACATCCTTAAGGACCGGCTCATTCGGCTTGTAACCAAAGGTGACATTACAAAAGGCGATCTCGCCATGGAGCTTTTGAACTACTATCGGCTTATCGGCTTGAGGGATAAAATCATCCTCAGAAAGCAATTGATGAATCCGGTCGGCACTGGCAAAGGCGCTTTGGATGATCGAGTACTTCATGCCGATATCTCGAATTGGAATAAAAAAACGCTTAATATACTCAACAAAGGCCACTATCGTCCCCAAGGTGATCAGGCCTTTGTCGATACTCATGGCGCTGGCGTAAATAAAAATGGCGATAGCGGACGTGCTGATTAATTCGATTATGGAATATAAATTAGAATCAAAAAAGATGGCCCGCAGATTGGCCTTCATATAGCTGCGGTTAAGGGCCTTAAACTCTTGGTCGTTGTACCCGGCTCGGTTGAACAGTTTAACCGTTTCTACGCCGCTTAAGCATTCGGCTAGATAAACGTTGATACGGGCCATCCCCTTGCGGATGTTCAGATAGGTCCGTCGCAGTTTTACGCGAAAGTACATGGCTAGGAACAAGAGCAGGGGCGCAACGGTAAAAGAAAACAGGGTCAGCTTAAAGGAAAGCAAGCACATGGCGATCAAGATTCCTGTCAGTTTGAACAGGTCCGCGACCAGGCTGATGAGACCGGCGGAAAAGAACTCACTGATCCCTTCCAGATCATTGGTTATCCGCGTCATCAGCCGCCCGGCGGCGTTTCGCTCATAAAAGGCCAAATTAAGCCTTTGCAGATGCCGAAACATGCTCATGCGCATGTCGTAAACAACCCGCTGGCCGGCCAGCTCCATCAGATAGGTCAACAGGTATTCCAGCCCAAAAGAAAATACCAGCGTCCCTAAAAAGAAACCGGTCAAACGTAAAAGGCCAAGAATGTTTTCCGTAACGATCGGCAGGCCGGAACCGACCTGACGGGCAATCGGACCGTCGATGGCCAGTTTAAAGAGATAGGGCTGCAGTTGTTGGGCCGCCGTGATCAGGGGCAATAATAGAACTGATAAAAGAAGAAAACGCCGATGAGGGACAACAAACCGCCACACCATGGCCATCAATTGACGGTCGTTGGGACGGGGCGTTGATTCGTCTAATTTTTTTCCAAAGTCGTCTGCCCTCATCTCACCGGCTCCATATCATCACTTAGCTGCTGAATCTCGGCCAGGCGGGCATAAATACCACCGGCGGCCAACAATTCATCTTGAAGGCCCTGTTCAACAATGCGCCCCTGGTCCATTACAAAAATCTGTTCGGCTTCACCGGCAATAGCAATACGGTGGGTTATCAACAACACCGTCCGGCCGGCCAAACGGGTGCGTAGATGGGAAAGGATGCGTTGTTCGGTTTTTAAGTCTACGGCAGAAAAAGAATCATCCAAAATCATAATCGGTGTTTTGTATACCAGCAGCCTGGCAATAGCGGCCCGCTGCCGCTGACCGCCTGAAATAGTGATTCCCCGCTCGCCGACCAAGGTTTCATAACCATTGGAGAATTCTTCGAGGTCTCGATCCAGCACGGCATTCCCGGCGGCGGCTATAATTTCTTTATGGTCCACGCCCGGCCGGCCAAAACCGATGTTCTCGGCCAAAGAACGGGAAAACAGGAAGGTTTCCTGAGTTGCCAGGCCCACATTTTGACGTAGTGTTTCTAAAGGGATGGCAGTCAAATCCACACCATTGATAAAGACCGTGCCGGACGGCGGGTTGTAAAGGCGGGGCAGAATCTTGGCCAAGGTGCTTTTGCCGCAGCCGGTAGGGCCGATCAAGGCCGTAAACCGGCCGCCGGCGATCTGCATGGACACATCCTGCAACACCGGCTCAGTCTCAAGCTCTTGTTTACCGTCAGCAGGACCGTCCGGATAGCGCCAGGTAAGCCCGCGAATCTCTATATCCTTCTGCCAAAAATCGGGACGACGCCAGGGTTCTCCTGCCTCTATCTTTAAAACCGAGTCTTCAACCGGCTCGGCTAAGATCTCTTCAATCCGGCTCATAGCCGCCATGCCGCGCTGCCAGACACTCAAGATGAACCCTAGGGCCATAGTGGGCCAGATCATCATCCCTAGATAAACATTAAAGGCGACCAGTTCGCCTATGGTCAGCCGCCCGTGGATTATCTCCCAACCGCCAAAGCCGATCAAAACAAGTTCGCTCAAACCGATTATAGCCGCCATTACGTTAAAAAGAATATTTCGAATCAAGGCCAGTCGAATACCCATTGACAGGTACCGTTGGCTAAGGTGATCTATTTTGGCTGTCTGGTGCTCTTCCAAGGAATAAGACTTGATGACCTGAACAGCGCTGAAGCTTTCCTGGGCCGTGGTGCTGATATCACCCAAGGTGCCCTGAATCTGCTGAGTGAGATCAAACATCCTCCGAGCATAGCTGCGTACCCCAAGAATGACGACGGGAAAGACCAGCAACACAGCGGGAGTTAAACGCAGATTGATTTTGGCCATAACAACCACCGTCATTATGAAAAGAAGGGGTGTATTAAGCAGATTGAGCATTCCGAAACCGAATAGCAGGCGCACGGAATTGAGATCGTTCGTTGAACGGCTGACGAGATCGCCGATGGGACGGCTGGCGAAAACCGACGCCGGCATACGCTGCATATGCTTGAACAGGGCGGTTCGCAGCTCATACTCGACAATCCGGCCGGTATTGAAAATCAACAGGCGGCTAATCACCCGAATTATCGCCCCTGCCACCGCGGCAAGAAAAACGATGAGAAGCATATTCTTAAGCCTTGCTACATCTATCGGCGCGACTTCCAGAACTTCAATCATCTGGCTGAGCAAATAGGGGATGTAGACCATAAAGGTGTTCGTCAACAACAACATCAAGGCCCCCAAAAAATAGACCTTTCGATGGCGTCGAATATAGGGCCACAAGCGACGAGACCCGGCCCGGATCGAAGCCTGGACTGCCTGCCGTTTTTCCTCAGCGGCCTGGGTTGAATCAGAGGAGACCATATAAATTTCCAAAACAGGGAAAAGAATATTTATTTTTAAACCGGTTTAAAAACAGCTTACAAGTATAGACACCTGCCGGAAAAATGTCAGCTTTCTGGAATAAAATATCACAATTCTATACAGTCTGTGACCGACTTTT
>JAAEQF010000338.1 GCA_024231695.1 FCB group bacterium | reverse complement strand
AATTTCGTAAAATTTCGGAAAAAAAATTTCGCAAAATTTCGGAAAAAAAATTTATCTGCACACACCACCACACCACACCACACCACCACACCACCACACCACACCACCACACCACACCACCACATAAACAAATCTTGGTTCCAAAAATCCGAAAAAAATGGGGAAAAAAGGAATTTTCGCCGCTTTTTTCCGAAATTTGACCTCCTCGGGACCCAAAAAATGGCTTTTTCCATACGATTTTGGACGTTTTTTTCCGAAATTCTCGGTTTACGAATCCAAAAAATGACAAAAAATGCCAATTCTCGGTTTAAAAACAGGGCAAAACCGGGCCTAAAACGCGAAAAGCCAAAAGCACCGCCAGAGAACGTAAGCGAATGTGTCGTTCTCTTCTCGTCGCGAAACAGGATTGTTTCGCGTAACGAGTCCACTAAGCATCACGGCTTGTCCGTGCAGGCATTCACACGGAGTGAATGCCGACCGACACGCGTCACGCTAGTGCGTGTCGGAAATATCTGCGGTTCCAACCGCAGATATATCTATTAAATTACCGCGTAGCGAGCGCAGTAGGCGCTCACTAACGGCAACGCGAAAAAAGTGATTTGTCGAAAATAGGTCGTGAGTGATGATCAGCACGCTCCGACGCATCAGATTTCGCAGAATTCGCACTCCCGGGACCCCCTGCGGAAACCCCCGAATCTAGGCTGTAGAACCCCCAATTTAGGGCGTGTTTTGCTGAATTTAGGCTGAATTTAGGCTGCAGACCCCCCCAGAAGGGCGAATTTAGGCTGAATTTGGCTGAATTTGGGCTCCAGGGCCCCCCTTGGAAAACCCCCGAATTTAGGCGAATTTGGGCTGAATTTAGGCGAATTTGGGCTGAATTTGGCTGAATTTAGCTGAATTTGGGCTCCAGACCCCCCCCAGAAGGCTGAATTTAGCTGAATTTGGCTAAATTTAAGCGAATTTACCCCCCCAGAGGGCTGAATTTGGCTAAATTTAGCTAAATTT
>JAAEQF010000337.1 GCA_024231695.1 FCB group bacterium | reverse complement strand
GGATGAACTATGACGGCAAGAGCCTGCCCTCGGAACTGAAACGGCTTCAGCCCCGATTCCTGCTTGAGGCCATACCTGAAATTCTGGAAATCAAGAAGGCTCATTACCAGGTTTTCCGTGACAGTTTCCCCGATATCGCCATCAGTTCGGTCACCTCGGGCTTTCCTTCATCCGAACTGGGCGTCGGTATCGCTCACCCCGCTTTCCCACACAATATAAATAAAATCTGGGAAATTGTGGAAAAGGAAACCTCGCCGAGCACTCAACTTTTATGGGCCCTGGGGATGATCCCCATGCCGGTCGGCGATCAATGGTCGTTTGTACTGGATGTGCTTTTCTGCGGCTTGACTCTGGCCGGCCTGCGTTATCATCGCGCCTCCAATATGCCGTTCTGGAAAATCGACAAGTTCGTACGCAAGACGATGGGACCGAATCCATTCCGGGCCCATGACGCTATCGGCGCACAGGGCGCCAATTTCCTGACCTGGTCCTGCCTGCATCATCTCAGCGAAAAATACGGGCCGCTCTTTACGCCCACGCCTGAGCTTAACGAACGCCGGGTAAGCGGGCAAAACTGGTACCCCCTAAATCACCTTCGACCGATGGTGGACTGGTCATTGGATGCCGATCGGGAGGATGATTTCCTGAGCTGGGTTATGGGGCCGGTCATTCAGATGACCAGCCTGATGCTCCACGAAAACCGCTCGCATTTCGCTCACATCAATGCCATCGGCGAACTGTGCGCTCAATTCCGCCAGGGGATTATGGCCATCATCCGCAATATGGGCGCGGACGCGGCGGTCAAACGAGTCGAGGCTTATCATCGTCTGCATCCGGAAGCAGCCACTAGCGCCTGGCATCCCGAAGTTTTCGGGCAAATTGAAGATGCCCAGTGGCAGCAGCTTTACGTCAATGCCGAACATGACGGCACGGTCGGAGCCATAACCATCGGCCGCGAAAGTTACAACAGCGATGTGGATAACGAATTGAACCGGGCTATGGACTGGTTAAAGGCCGAAGGCATCGAACGGGTCATAGTAACCGGCGATTTTCATCTCGCTTCACAAATGGTTGGCGCCGACACCAGCGAATTTTTCCCGGCTTTGTCCGAAGCGGACAAGGGTTTGCAAATTTCCAGCAGTTGGTCCAAAACGGCTCGGCGATTGGAAAATGATTTCAAAGTCTCGGTCGGCTTCATAAACGGCAAACGCTGTCTGGGTGGATTTCTGGAATTGATGATGCACTGTCATTATCTGGTCGCTCCCGATGGCTGTGCTTTGGGTATGCCGGAAGTAACTCTGCCGGTGGTGCCGGGTATGGAAGGCTGTCATTGGCCGTTTAGAAAAACATCTACGGAAAATTGGCCCCAACTTATACAGATGCTTCTGACCGGCCAATCGGTTAGAGCCAAAGATGCTATCGGCTGGCTGGTTGATTTTTCCGGACCGATGGATGAATCTATCCGCATGGCCTGGACTATCGCCGCCGAAGGTGAATCAGGCCCGGTAGTGCGGAGAAAAGTATCGGATGCGGGATTGAAAAACATCCCCACAGACACCGCTTTACCGGCTTCGGGCGATCCGGCGGTCGAGGAGGCGCGCCAGGCAATAATGAACTGCATCCTTCAGTCATGTGCAGCGCCTTTATCTGACGCTCTGGCGGTACAAGCCGGACATTCGGCCGATTTCATGAGTTCTCGTGCATGCCAAAAGGGTGTTATCGGGATGACTTGTGCCAAGATCACTAATGTTTAGAAAGGCCATTTTTTAATACAATGACGGACATCCGCCTATAAATATTTGACACCGGGGATATTCTTTCAGGCGACCCCATTTTCGAGCAGTGTTGGAAGTTTTGCTTAGGAGAATGAGATGAGCGCGGAAAAGAAAACCACTATCAAGAAAATTCAGGCCACCGGCCAGATGAAAAAAATCATGGCCGATTATTTCTTTGAACTTGACCGTGCTTCCCGCGACCAGTCGCAGAAAATCGCCTGGTGTACCAGTGTTGGACCGGCGGAACTTTTATTGAGTCTCGGCTTTCTCGTTTACTACCCCGAAAATCACGGCGCCATGCTCGGAGCCACGCGGATGGCCGCTGGTTGTATTCCCGCCGCCAATGCCATCGGCTATTCCCCCGATATTTGCTCCTATCTAACCAGTGATGTCGGCGCTTATCTGAATAAACAGACACCCTTGTCCATGGCCTATAAGGGGATCGAAGGACTGCCGCATCCGGATGTCCTGGTTTTCAACACCAATCAATGCCGAGACGTGCAGGATTGGATGGCCTGGTATGCGCGCGAGCTTGACGTGCCCATCATGGGCATTTCCACATTTCGTAATATCGGCCATATCTCCGACGACATCCTTTCCGGTATCGTCGCCCAGATAAAAGACCTGATTCCGCCGCTGGAAAAAATCTCCGGCAACAAATTCGACATCGATAAATTCCGGGAAGTTCTGAGCCGTTCAAAAAAATGCAGTGAGCTGTGGAAAAAAGTATTGGCCACCAACGCTTCTGCCCCGGCTCCACTGAGCTTCTTCGACGCAACCATCCACATGGGTCCGGCCGTGGTCCTGCGCGGTTCGGATACGGCGGTCAAATACTATGAATTATTATTGAAGGAACTGGAAGAAAGAATCGTCACCGGCGTCGGCGCCGTGGACGGTGAAAAGTATCGCCTTTACTGGGAAGGGATGCCGATCTGGGGCAAACTGAGAGAGCTTTCGGAATTGTTCATCGGACTGAACTCGGCCGTCATTGCTTCCTCTTATTGTAATAGCTGGATTTTCGAGGCTTTTGATCCGGCCGATCCTTTTTTAAGCATGGCTCGGGCCTATACCGAGATTTTTATTGTCCGTGACGAGGATTTTAAGGAAAAATACATCAGCGATATTGTAAATAATTTCAAACTGGATGGGATTCTGTTCCACGATTCCAAAACCTGCCCCAATAATTCGAACTGCCGTTACGGAATGCCGGGACGTCTGGAAAAACAGTTGAACATCCCTACGCTGACCATAAACGGCGACCTAAACGACCTGCGCTGCTATTCGGAAGAGCAGGCCAAGACCCAGATTGAAGCCTTTGTCGAGCAACTTGAGGCCGGATAAACAACTTTTGTGGCCGGATGGGTAAAACGCGATTGATGAAATGCTATGCAGGGATAGATATTGGCGCTTCCTCAACCAAAGCTGTCATTATCAATGATAAAAGGGAGTTAATCGGTTATTCCGTAGCCAATTCCGGGGCCGACTTTGAAGCCGCCGCCAGCCGGACTTTCGAAGAGGCCTGCGCCATGGCCGGATGCGGCGATGCAGGCCAGTGTGTGGTCACGGCCACCGGCTATGGTCGGCGCAATGTCCCTTTTGCCAAAGAGACCAAAACCGAGATCAGTTGTCATGCCGAGGGCAGTTTTCATTTTTTCCCCCGAGCTCATACGCTGATCGATATTGGTGGGCAGGATAGCAAAATTATCAAACTCGACAATGCGGGAAAGCGCACAAATTTCAAGATGAATCGCAAATGCGCCGCTGGCACCGGTGCTTTTCTGGAGGAAATCGCCAACCGATTGAAAATCGACCTGGGAGAACTCAACGGTCTGGCCGTCAAGGCTGAAAACAATATTTCCATCGGCAGTTACTGTACTGTTTTTGCCGCGACTGAAATACTGTCCCGCATCCGTGAGGGTGTCGGTGTACCGGATATAGTCAAAGGCATTTTCAATTCGGTGATTAAACGAGTTTTCGAGATGGATGATTTGAAAGGGGATATCGCCATGAGCGGCGGCGTGGTGGCGCACAATCCTTTTCTGGTGAGTATGTTTGAAGAGAAAATCGATAAAAAAATATTCGTGCCTTTAAAACCCCAATTGACCGGAGCGGTAGGCGCGGCATTATATGCTTTAAAAAGCCAAGGAGACCTTAATGCTTGATGGTTTGTTCAAACCCCGATCGGTTGCGATTATCGGCGCTTCCAATAACCCTCTAAGCATCGGCCACATCGTCATCCAGAATCTTGTCGATCATAATTTCAAAGGGCCGATCTATCCCATCAATCCCAAATCGCCGGTTATAAAAAGTTTCAAGACCTACCCTTCTGTAGGCGAAGTTCCTGATGAAGTCGATCTGGTGAACATCTCCATCAAAAACACTTTGGTGCCGGTGGTGCTCGAAGACTGCGGCAAAAAAGGTGTGAAATTTGCCATCGTACATACGGCCGGGTTCAAAGAGCTGGGTGCGGAAGGCCTTAAACTTGAAAATCACATCGTCGAAATCGCTCATAAATACGGCATGCGCATTTACGGGCCGAATTCTCAAGGCATACAAAACTCCGATCCGGATGTTTCGGTTTATGCCAATTTTACCTTTGTGCCGCAGATACCGGGTAATATTTCTATCGTTGCTCAAAGTGGCGGGGTCGGCGAAACCCTGAAACTTGAGCTTTATAAAATCGGCCTCGGCACTCGGATGTATTCCAGTTTCGGCAACGAGGCCGACGTGAGCATGAATGAGATTATCGACTATTACGGTCAGGACGACGAGACCAAAGTGATCATGGCTCATATCGAGACGCTCAAGGACCCGGCCGGATTTATGGAAGTGGCCGACCGCGTGACGCGCAAAAAACCATTGCTCGTTCTGAAAACCGGCAGAACCTCGGAAGGAGTCGCCGCCGTCGCCTCGCATACCGGCTCGCTCCTGGAACAGGATACTATGGCCGAAGCGATGTTCAAAAAATGCGGGGTCCAGCGCTTTAATTCTCAGCAGGAAATGATTGATGCGGCCATCGCTTTCTCCACTCAGCCCATACCGAAATCGGACAAGATCGTTATCGTCACCAATACCGGCGGACCGGCTATAATCGCCGTGGATGAATGTATTGCCTCCGGTCTGAAACTGGCTGAATTAAGTCCACAGACCGGTAAGGCGCTGGGTGAACTGCTCTTTTCCGAGGCCATCGTTTCCAACCCGGTCGATGTCATCGCCACCGCCGGAGCCAAAGAATACGGCGGGACGGTGGAAACTCTTTTAAAAGACCCCAATATCGATTCATTGATACTCAATTTCGTAACTCCGCCTTTTGTCGATTGCGAAGCCGTGGCGCGCAAGCTGGGCGAAATCGGAGCCACCGCTGATAAGCCAATGGTTTGCATTATCCTGACCATCGAGGAAAAATTCGGCGAAGTGATCCGTCTGATCAGGGAAAGCGGCGTCCCCGTTTTTGATTTCCCGGAATCGGCCTCGAAAGCTTTGGCCGCGATGATTGCTTACGGCCGGATTCAGACCCGCGAAGAGCCACAATACGCCGACTACAAAGTTGATAAAGCCAAGGCAGAAAAAATCATCGACCGTTTCCGTGGCCAGGACAAGTTCTTGCCTCAAGCCGACGTTTTTGAACTTCTGCAAAGCTATGGTATCCCGGCGGCGAAAACCATGAGTATCAAGTCCCGGGATGAATTAATCAAAGCCGCGAAAAATCTTAAATTCCCGGTTGTGCTGAAAGTCGATGCCGAAGAGGTCGTGCATAAATCGAACGCCGGTGGTGTAGCTCTTAATCTGAGTGACGAAAAGGCATTAATCGCCGCTTATAATAAGATGGTCAAGGCCTTTGCCAAATTCAAACCCGGATTCGTCCTGCAGGAACAATGCCCCGTGGGAACGGAAGTTATCATGGGCGCCAAAGGTAACATCGGCGTCGCCCCGACGATGATGTTC
>JAAEQF010000336.1 GCA_024231695.1 FCB group bacterium | reverse complement strand
TCGTTTTCATCACTACTGCCCCGCAGGGCCGGGCCGCTTCCGCTACCGGTGTTAGATACAGCAAAGGCCGTTGCAGCATTGGCCGTTGTACCTGAATAAGGCAGAGTCAGGCCACCCGATGGTCCGGCATGAGCATACTCGGCTGTATCGGCATGAACAGCATGCTCAGTAAAACCGGCCGCCTCGGCAAAATCGGCCATGTTGGCCTTGAGAGATTGATAAACATAAGGCCCCGAAGTCAGCATCGGTCGCGGAGTCATTTCCGGATCGGCTCCGACTTTGACTCCCAGCCAGAGCTCCATATTCTGGGTGAAGACGCTGTCGTGAAGTGGAACATGTATGCCCAATGGATAACTAAAAAGGCCATCTCCGACGTCGATATCCTGCACGCCGCTCGTCCACAGGACATCACCGGCATCGGGCAGATTATAAATCGTGAAAGTCACTTGATAGCTCGAATCATTGACTGGATTACCGGCCGGATCGGTCAATCGACCCTGATAGGTTATCAAATGAGGTATTTCGGCGGAACCAGCCACAGACAGGATTATCGAAAGCATAATTGTCATTAATGTGGAAGTACCGATTGATCTCATGGAAACCTCCCGATAGGTTTATACGAAAATTGGGTTTTGATGTCATTCAAAGAGAAAATTTCTATTCATAATATACCCACGATCGCATAATTGTCAATTGCTTAATTCATAACGGTTTACTACAAAATCATTATCAGCGTCGATCCTTTCGGTTAAATATTATTATATGACAGGGGGTTAAAGATGAATAACCAGAGACATATTGCCATTCTCGGTGTTTATATTATACTCAGCCGTTGCAGGCCTAAGTGTGCCTGGCGATAAAAATGACCGCCAGGCATAATCTGTATTGTTGACCAATAAATTATTTTCTGATTGGCGATCCGCAATTATCCAGCCAGGTTTCGCAATCACAAGGCGGCGGACCGCCCTTGAATACGAAATTAATCTGATAGACGGCATCGCCTACATTAACAGCACAATCACAATTGGCGTCGCCACTGTATGTCGGAAAAGGCGTCGGCGGGACTCCCCCTTTAAACACAAAGTTGATAAGATATACGGCATCACCAACGTTCCAGGTTTCATCATTATTGGCATCACCGACAAGGTCTTCTCCGCATTCTGTTCCCATCGCCACCTGCCAAAATCCATGGCTCAATCGATAAGAGGACGAACTTCCCAAACCAATCGCCGTTTGTCCAACCGTGCCATCGAGAGTGTAGCCAGCCGATGATCCCTTTGTTCCCCCTCCGGAAATCACTTGCCAGTTAATCTGTTCGCCGACATTGGGAGTCTGAGTAGTTGTAAAACTCGGCGCGGCTATGGATGTTTCCGATGGCTTATCTCGTGCCATACCGATTGTTACGGCCAGAATCAGAATGGTGGCCGGGAGAATGATAATTAGCCGATGTGTCTTCATCTTTAATTCCTTCCTCTCAGGGTTTTAATAATTCCCTCTACTCACTGGCCACCCACAGCCTCACGCGCATCGAGTCGGCATAGTTATCGTTGTCGTGCCTATGAACTGTTATGGAATTCTGTTCCACATTTTTGTAATAACCGCCATACCAATAGTTTGCGCCACTTAAGTACCAACGCCCACCATAGCATCGGTGATTTATCCCCTGGTCAGCAGTATCCATAAACTGCAGATCAATGATATAGTCGTCCTTGTCATATCCTTTATCATGCGATAAAACCACATCAGTGCCTTTAGCAATAGCAAACCATCCTGAATTCCAGATAGGCGCCGGGAAAAAACCTGCCGGGGCCGGATTATCTACAGCCACCCAGTTACTTCCATTATACTGCATCATCTGCCCCGAATCGGCGCCGTTGGAACCTATATCAGAAAATTGAATAGTCCCGCTTTGAATCATCGTACCGGATACGGAATTGGTTTGTCCTTCATTGACAAAACGGGAGTCATAGGCGCTGCCTCCGCTATACGACGATGTGAGCATGACCTGATCGCCACTTATTTGCAGGCCGGTTCCAACCTCGACGTCCACGGTCACATCATTTTCGGTACCGCCACCGCTGAGACCATAACCGGCATAAACGGCCGTGATATCACCTGAACTGGCCGAAGCCGTCGTCAATAGTGTCCCATCCGGCAACATAATCCCGTCAACGCCGGATATCCCGGCCACATGCAAGACCGCCTGCGGATTATTGGTGTTAATGCCCACACCTCCCGTGGCCCGGATAATAAACTGATTGGGCGCAGTAGTTCCAAACGCCGCCCCAATGGCATCGGCCCACGCAAAGCATCCTTCATGACTGGCATTGGCCCGCCACCCGGCGGCAAATGAATAATCCCCATCAGCATTGTTTTCGCGTCCCCCCGGAGCGACCGAATATAGACCGCTGGCACGGTTGTCGTTACCGCCACCTACTGCGGAATAGTTGCCATTAGCTTCATTCTCGTAACCACCAACAATAGCTGAGTATTCACCTTCAGTATGATTGTCACCGCCGCCGGTGATAACTGATGCATCCCCTTCGGCAACATTGTTATGCCCGCCGCCCAAAACGGTGTAATCGCCGCAGGCCGTGTTGCGACGCCCTCCGCCAATCACCGAATAATCACCTCGCCCAACACATACCGCCCGATCCGAATCGGTACCCCTTGTGTCCGACGATCCGGCGATATTTTCAAAACCGCCGCCAATGGTTGAGTAATCACCTTCGGCAATATTCCCCTCACCGGCCACAAAGGCATTAACGCCGGTATTCGTATTACCCTCGCCAATTATGGCTTTGCCAGTCAACCGGGCGGCAAAGGGAACTGAGGTTAAGCGAGTTCGGGGCGCGATAGTCTCACCGGCAACCGATATCTCCAACCAAAGCGCATCCTCGGTAAAGACACTATCGTCAATCGGATCGGTAGCGCCCAAAGTCACTGCAAACATCCCGGAGTCAACTGCCACAGTAGAGTGGATTTCCTCCCATAGCCCAACCCCGGATGAAGAATTAGCATAAATGCCAAAAGTCATCGAAACTACACTTGTCACTGCCTCTCCAGACGCATTAGAGAGAATCCCCTGATAATTAATCAACTGGCCTCCTTCTGCCGACATAAACGATGCCAACAAAATGACTGCCAGCGCCAAAGGCAATAGCACACGCTTCTGCATGATACCCTCCTGCAACTTTGATTTGATTATATTGAGTTTTAATTCTCGGATGTCATCCGTGATGAAAGTACTTCCCTCTTCAATCAAAGAATAATAAATCTTACTACATTTGTCAACTGTTTTATTAGTGCATCAATATTACTATGCGCAACATCGAATTCTCCCAGCTTATAATAGTATGAAATTTCCAGCAAATGACTCAACCAATGACTATCTTCCTGCGATAAATGAAATCCTGATTACGCCACTAAATCCACTCATGGTCAAACCATTGTATTATCTCCATATAACAAATAGTGACCAGGTGATCCTCGGTCGCGGGATACCTATACAGGAATTTTTCCAAGATCGAGAAACCTATTGCCATTTTCGGTGTTTATATTATATTCAGCCGTTGCAGGCCTAAGTGTGCCTGGGAGGAAAATATAATGATGGTGACGCTTTGTCGAGCCAAGATTCACCGGGCCAAGATTACCGAAGCCAATCTCAATTATGAAGGCTCGATTACAATAGACAGAAGTCTCATGGACGCGGCTGGTCTTATGGCCTTTGAAAAAGTCCATGTGGTCAATATAAATACTGGTTCCCGACTGGAGACCTATGTTATCGAAGGTGTTGCCGATAGTGGGACGATTTGTCTCAACGGCGCCGCCGCCCGGTTGGGCGCCGCCGGCGATAAAATAATAATTATCGCCTATGGTCATTTTACCACGGAAGAAGCCTCGGACTTCAAGCCCACCCTTATTCGTGTCGATAAGAATAACAGGGTAATTGAATAATGAAAAATATCGCCGCTATCATCCTTGCCGCCGGAAAAGGCAAAAGGATGAACTCGGACCAGCCCAAGGTCCTGCATAAAATATTTGGGCAACCGATGATCGAACATCTGCTGGGAACCGTAACCTCTTTGTCGATCAGTAAAATAGTCGTCGTGGTCGGCCATAAGGCCGAATTGGTTAAAAGCGCTCTCGCTCATCACGGAGACAGGCTCGACTTTGTCCTTCAGACTGAACAGAATGGAACCGGTCATGCGGTTCTGGTCACCGAAAACGAATTAGCCGATTTTGAAGGTGATATTTTGGTCATGGCCGGGGACGCTCCTTTTTTATCGGCCCGGACTATTGAAAATCTGGTCGAAGTACACCATCGGGAAAAAGCGGCAGCCACTGTTCTCTCGGCAGTCCCCTCTAATGCCGCAGGATATGGCCGCGTTGTCCGCCTTCCCGATTCCAATCTGGTAGATTTTATTGTCGAGCATAAGGACGCCACGGACGAGGAGAAACTGATTGGCGAGATCAATTCCGGAACGTTTTGCTTTACTTCTCGGTTCTTGTTCGAGGCTTTGCGTGAAATCAAGGCCGACAATAGTCAGGGTGAGTATTATTTAACCGATGTAATGAAGATATTGCGGCAAAAGGGTCACAAAGCGGCTTTTTATCAGGTGGAAGACGCCGACGAAGTGTTGGGAGTCAACTCCATCGAGCAACTGGCCGATCTGGAAAACCGTTTCGCCAAAAAAATCGGATAAAATGCGCCTCAGGGCTTTTAATTGCGTATAAATATAAGAGTTAAATAAGGCTGCCTTCGGCACCAAAAAGGTTGACAATTTATTTTAACACCGGTTAATTACTTGTTCCCTGCTGGGAGAAGCTAAAATGAGATATATCGGAACAACATTGGTTTTGCTGAGCCTTCTGGTTCTACCTCTGACTCTAACGGCTCAGATGACCGATCAGGTAGAGATTAAAGAAATCACTCAGGAATACGATCTGGGGCTTTCCCGGAGACCCTCGGTGCCTTTAATCGACTTGTCTCGCTTGAATATGTCTCACGCATATAGTATCAGTTTTTTTTCCGGGAATGGACAATCGGGTTCGGTGGGTATGTATAACAACATGATGACCTACAAATTGGCCGATCCACTGACGTTGACCCTGAACCTCGGAATCTTGCATAATCCCGGCTCATTATGGGGTGATAAGTCATTTAGTAATGATGCTGTGTTTTTGCCGTCAGGATGGCTCGACTGGAGACCGTCGAAAAATGTTTCACTGTCGATCGGCTTTGAAACCTTACCAGCTTACAATGGATATAATAATGCGGGGAGGTACTGGTATCGTAATCGATAACGGAGGGTCAGAAACCGTTTTCCTCACGTCCCGCAGACAAGATTAATCTCATGGCCGAAAAATCAAAAAAATCCAAAGGCGACAGCGCCTATCGAATTAAACGCGCCCGGAAGAAAAAACCGTTGCGTTTTTTGGAATTGGGTATTTTATTCCTGTTTGTCATTGTCGTTGCCTATGTTGCCTCGTTTACCGTCCAAATTACCAAGGGGTATTCCAGCGATAAAGAAACAACCGAATATTACCTCAATTTACAGGTACTGAACGGTTGCGGCGAAAAGGGGCTGGCCAATCAGCTGGCCAACAAGATTGAAATGGCCGTTGCCAAACCGCTGGCGGTCAGAGTCATCGACACCGACAATTTCGATAATTTTGGGGTGGAAAAGACATTTATAATTGCCCGCAAGGAGGGTCCCGCGGCCGAACTACTGACTCAACAATTGGGACTTGGACAAGCGGTCACATTTCGTGAAATCGAAGATAATTATCTGGATATCGGCGCTACTCTGGTTTTAGGAACCGATTATCGCATAATATTCGGATTGGATGATGCAGATAAAACGACCAAGTAATATCAAGCGAAGGAGCAGAAAGAACTTTACTATATGACATCTCTTGCTCTGGCCCGCGCCGCAGGAAAGCTGGCTCTGTCCAAAAAAGGGTTCGACGTCAAAATCCTCAAACTCAAGAAGATTTCCTCGGTATGTGATTATTTTGTCATTTGCTCCGGTTCAGTTGATCTGCACGCCAAGGCCATAGCCAACGCTGTTGAAAGGGGACTACGCGAAAAGGGGGTGCGTGTCTCTCACCGCGAGGGTGAAGACGGTTCGGCGTGGGTGCTTTTGGATTATTTCGACGTTGTAGTACACGTCTTTGTGGAAGATGCGCGGCAATTTTACGCGTTGGAGAAGCTCTGGGGCGACGCCCCAGTTGAAACTATGGAATAATAACGGTTCCGTCTCGGGCCATTGCCCTCCGGGGAACGCGAACCCTCCGAAAAACGAAATTTCAGACTAAACAATAATAAGGACATGACATGGACATTGCCCAACTCAAGACCAAAACGATTGCGGAACTGCTCAAGATTGCCGAAGAGCTTGATATTCCAGGCGTTTCCGGTTTACGCAAGTCGGAACTGATTTTCAAAGTTCTGGAATCACAAACCGCCCAGAACGGCCTTATTTTCGCTGAAGGGGTTTTAGAAATCCTCGATGAGGGATACGGTTTCCTTCGCTCCTCCGATTACAATTACCAGCCCGGCCCGGATGACATCTATGTTTCCCCATCTCAAATTAAACGGTTCGATCTGCGTACCGGCGACACGATCTCCGGGCAGGTGCGTCCGCCCAAGGATTCCGAGCGGTACTTTGCCCTGCTCAAAATTGAGGCCATCAATACCGAAGGTCCAGAGGTTTCCAAACACAAAACTCTGTTCGACAATTTGACACCGCTTTATCCCGAGGTTCCTTTCGATCTGGAAACCAATGCCGAGGAATTGACTACTCGGATAATCGACCTGATGTGCCCGATCGGCAAGGGTCAACGCGGCCTGATCACCTCCCCCCCCAAAGCCGGTAAAACAATCATCTTGCAGAAAATCGCCAACTCCATCACCACCAACAATCCCGAAGTCAAATTGATTGTTTTACTGATCGACGAACGGCCCGAAGAAGTAACGGATATGAAACGTAATGTCAACGGCGAAGTAGTCTCCTCCACTTTCGACGAATCGGCCGACCGTCATGTTCAAGTAGCCGATATGGTATTGGAAAAAGCCAAGCGGTTGGCTGAACATCAGCATCATGTGGTTATTTTGCTCGATTCGATCACGCGTCTTGCCCGTGCCCATAACGCAGTAGTGCCCCATTCCGGCAAAATTCTTTCCGGCGGCGTCGATTCCAACGCCCTGCACAAACCAAAACGATTCTTTGGCGCGGCTCGAAATATCGAAGAAGGCGGATCGCTGACGATTATCGCCACGGCGCTGATTGAGACCGGTTCGAGGATGGATGAGGTTATTTTTGAAGAGTTCAAAGGCACCGGCAATATGGAAATGGTACTTGACCGGCGAATCTCTGACCGCCGCATTTTCCCGGCTATGGATATCAACCGATCCTCCACCCGTAAAGAAGAGCTATTGCAGCCGCCGGAAATACTCAATAAGATCTGGATTCTGCGCAAATTCCTGGCTGAGATGAATCCGATTGAAGGAATGGAATTTTTGATCGACCGGATCAAGAAGACCAAGAGTAACAAGAAATTCCTCGAATCCATGAAGAACTAATACGGTTTGTCGGCTCTGGGCCAAAGCTCAAAGCCGTGGACAGATTGAGATTTTAACCAACTGATCTCATCGCGGGGGCGCGACAGCGCCCTTGGTCGTATCAATCCTTCGACCCTATCATCCACCGATTTCAACCAGAGATTTTACATCTATAGGTGATTTACAATCGAGTTCGGTTCGGATGGCCATGCCCAGCGTTTCTCGGGTATATGGTTTTTTGACATACTGACCTGCACCCAATTCCTGCATCTTCTGAACACGATCGGTGGCCGAATAACCACTCACAATAATTGCTTTTTGTTCAGAGTTAATCTTGGTAATTCTCACATATGTATCCAGACCGTCAAATCCATCTTCCATAATCATATCCAGAGTGACGATATCTGCAGTATTCGATTCAAGATAGTCGATGGCTTTATGACCGTTCTCCACGGTATCCACTATATATCCAAGACTTTCCAACAGCTCTGCCGCCATTTCTCGCTGTTCAAAGTCATCGTCAACGACCAGTACTTTCTCTTCTCCCTTGGCAGATCCGTCTGTGATGTCCTGTGGTTCCGTTAATCTCTCGGCCTCGGTGACTTTGGGGAAATACATAATAAACTCTGTTCCCTCATTGAGCTTTGAGATAATATCATAGTAACCATTATGATCTTTAACCACGCCATAGACAACGGACAAACCCAGACCGCTGCCACTGGCGCCCATCTCTTTCTTGGAGAAGTAAGGCTCAAATATTTTCCCTATGTCTTCTGGAGCGATACCCGTCCCGGTATCTTTCACTTTGAGTAGCACATATTCACCTTCATCTATTTGATCATGACCTCCCAATAGCTTCTTGATATGCATAATCTTGGTTTCTATTCGGAGATTACCCCCTTTGGGCATGGCATCAAAAGCATTAACGATCAAATTCATCACTACTTTATTCAAGTGTGGAGTTGAACCGTTGATTATGGGCATTTTTTCGGATAGTCTGATATCCAAATGCACATCGGGATTGTCTTTCTGTAATTTTTCAAAACTGGGCGTTTCCAGGTAAGATTCAACAACTTTGTTCAAGTTGGTTTTTATCATATTGTAACGACCGCGTCGCGCCAGAGTCAGCAAATCCTGGACTACTTCAGCCGCGCCTTCGGCGGAATTGGCCATTTTCTGTACCTGTTTTCTCAATGGACTGTCTTCGTGAAGTTACATCTCGATCAACTTACGGATCCGCACCAAGAGGCCGAGCGACTCGCCAAAATCAAAAAGCCCTCTAACCGCGCCCTCGCTGAACTGTGGCTCGCCATTGGTGACCACAAGCAGGCAAAAAGGCATGCGCTTGCCGCCTACGAATGGGCCTGGGCCGACGGCGAACCCTACGTCCATCGCTACGAACTGAATAAAACCCGCGCCCTGCTGGAGCAACTCGGCGTAGATATACCCGACCTACCACCATATGATCCTGACAAAGATGAAAAATTCCCCTGGGAGGATGACGTCGTTGCCGCCATTGAAAAACTACGGGCCGAGAACGAGGCCAAAAAGGTCGCCGAGGAAAGTAAGAAGAAGTAGCCAAGCAGAGCCTGTTTTAGGCTGTCGCCTGGATGATGTGGCTCCGCCACCAACTAACCCACAGCAAGCTGTGGGGCACCCCGTCACTCAATTTCAGGTCATCCACACGACAGCCAGGCGGAGTCTGTTTTCGGTTCGGCCTTCGGCCTCACTACAGAAATTACTCATCCACGCGACAGCGGAAAAGGGATTAATACCCCCCTTGACAAATTCGGCCGATTGCCTACATTGCTTTCACCATGATGGAGAAATACGACAGTAACCACAACCCCGAGACGGCGCGGCGAAGGCTTGAAATTATGACCGAGGCCGCTCATCTGCTCAATTCGACCATTGAGTACGAAGAACTTCTGAAAAACGTCCTCAAATTGGTGACCCGGGCTGTTGACGCCGAAGCCGCTTTGGTTTATCGGTATAACCGGGCCGAAGAAGAACTTCGCGTTCGCTTCTATTCCGGCGATCAAGAACCAACGGTGATGTCGATCAAACTCGATCAGGGTTTTGTCGGCTGGGTGGCCAAAAACAATCAACCGGTTTTGACCAACGATCCCATGGTCGACAGCCGCTATAATCCTGAAATCACCGATGAACAGGGGGTCGAATTCCACTCCCTGATCTGTTATCCGCTGATGTTACGGGGTGAATTCTTTGGCGTCATTGAGGCCATCAACAAAACCACCGGGCAGTTCGATCAGACCGATCTGGAAACTTTCGACCTGCTATCCGATCAAATAGCCGTGGCCATTCATAATGCCTTTTTGTACCGCAACGCCCGCTCTCTGGCGCTTCAGCGGACGACTCTCTACGAGGTTTCCAAGCAATTATCGCATTCGTTGACCCTTGACGAAGTTCTGCACAATATCCTGACCGCCCTGAAGAAAGTGGTCGATTTTACCGCCGGCAGCGTTTATTTGATCGATGACAAATCCGGCGCGGTCGATACGATAACCTCGGTTGGCTACGATTCGGCGGTAAAGGCCGATTTGCATCTTAAAATCGGCGAGGGCATCGTCGGCGATGTCGCCCGCACGGGTGAGGCTCAGGTTGTACCCGACACTTCCAAAGACGACCGGTATATAACAGCCCGCCACGAAACCCGATCGGAAATTGTGGTCCCGATCCTCTCCGACGGCAAAATGATCGGCGCTCTGAATCTGGAACATGATTATCTGGACGCCTTTTCCGGCGAGGACCAGGAAATTCTATCCGCCTTTGCCTCACAGGCGGCCATATCCATCGAACGGGCGCGCATGCACAAATTCATGCTCGACCAGAAAAAAATGGATGAACAACTTTCCATCGCCCGAGCCATTCAGAATACCTTTCTGCCGAATACGGTCCCGTCCCTCCGTAATTTCGACCTTTGGGGCGCCAATATTCCTTCGGGCGAGGTCGGCGGCGACTATTACGATTTCATTCAGATCGTCGAAAATCAGGTGGGTATTGCCATCGCCGATGTCTCCGGCAAAGGTATCCCGGCTTCACTGATTATGGCTTCGTTCAGAGCCTCTTTGATCGCCGAAATCAGGAACAATTACGCCATCCGGACGATTTGTCGCAAAGTCAATAACCTGCTCTGCGAATCGCTGGAACCAGAGAATTTCGTAACCGCCATCTATGGCGTACTTGACGCCAAAAATGCCATTTTTACATTTTCCAATTGCGGGCATAATCCGGGGCTCATTCTCCGGGCCGATAATAGCGTGGAGGAACTGGGTGAAGGCGGGATTATCCTCGGTATCCGACCAGACTCCAAATACGAGGAACGCCCAATCTATTTCAACGACGGCGATATCCTCTGTCTCTTCACCGATGGCGTCACCGAAGCGGAAAATGCACGCGAGGAGCAGTATGAAACCGATCGTCTGATTGAAACAATCACACGCTATCGTCATCTTAGCGCAGCAGAGATCGGCGCAAAAATTATCGAATCGGTCAGGGCTTTTTCTCACAGTGGCATTTTCATGGACGATCTGACCCTGATCATCCTGAAAAGACCGGCCGCATCTGCTTGACAAAACCGAGACAGTGCTGTTTATTATAATATGGAAAAATATTCCCATTAACCGGGAGGACCCCCAATGTTGCGTTCATTATTTTCAATTCTGCTGATTCTGACTCTGCCGCTATTTTATCTAAGCTGCAGTTCTGACGACGGCGATAATGGCATCGATCCCCCTCCGCCGGCACCGACGAGGGTGGAAGTCGAGGCTCATCAGAACCCGGGGCTTGGTTCGGTTAATTCCGCCATATGGGATTCCCTCGAGGCTGCTCAGATTACCATAGGTACCGATATCGATTACATCGCCAATGACCTCACCAGCGAAAAGACGGTTCAAATGAAAGCACTGGTGGCCGATGATACCCTGCTTTATATCTGGGCCAAGTGGAGTGACAACGATCAGGATAACCGTTTCGGCGAAATCCACGGGTCTTGGATCAATAATCAGGTTCAATGGGTCATTAATAATGAGGATACGGTTTTTAGGAATGAAGACCGATTTTATATCATGTTCGATAACGGCGGAACAGGCGGAGCCGATTGTGCCCAGTTCTGCCATGCAGCCTCCTCGGCCGCCGGCCGGAAAATGTACAGCGCCGGCGCCAATGCGGATATCTGGCAATGGAAAGCCCATCGCACCGGTCTGGTCGGGCTGGCCGACGATATGCATATGACAACTACGATGATCTCCGGTGATCCTCAGGATCAAATCGGCGACAGCCTCTATTTTCGGAATTTCAAGGAATGGCCGGGAAATCAACCCCGGTATATGGCCCCTGGCGGACCCGGCGACACTACTACCGGCCTGCTTGAAGGCGAATGGGTGGATTTTGTTAATTCTAATGACTGGATGATTTTCTACGTCGATCAACCTCCGACGGCATTGCCCGTTCCCGGTTATGTTCTCTATAACCTCACCGGAGCTGACGGCTCACGCTGGGATGTTGAGACCGTCTCCGACTATGACGGTTCGGCCTGGACTGTAGTTTTCTGCCGCCGTTTCGATACTGGTGATGCCGGCGATATTGAATTCGATTTCACTACGCTCGATTCGGTCATGATCAGTATCGGAATTACCAATAATTCGGGCATAAAACATCACGGACGCCAGCCGTTCCCGCTGGTTTTCATGCCCTGATTCCTAATCGAAAGAGATTAAATTTCAAAGCCCGCCGGGATCGGCGGGCTTTTTTATTGATATCGGCCGACTTATTGGAAATCGGCGAAGGCCCGTAAACCCGCTACTGGCTTGACGTAGTGAATATTTTTTGCCCAGCAACCGGACAAAAACACTTGACAATTTGACATTTTGGTAGTATTATTGATTGGAAGTTTGTCGCCATCCAATAGAACCGATTTGGGGACCCCCCCCTCTGTTTCCAAGGAGGTTTTATGACCGACAAGCTTCCTTTTTTTTGTGGTTCCCAGATGACGACTAAGATAGCCGCCAACGGAATTTTGTCGGATTCAAGGAAGTAGATATCTTCGTTTGTTGTCCGCCCGGATCCTGCCAAATATCAGGATCTTCCCTGATCCCTTACCGGGTATATTATTCTTTTTCCTGCATACAGTGAAAGTTGAATATTTTCCACCGCTCATTGATTCTGCTCAATCCCCACTTATTATAATACTGCTTGCCGGTTTCCTGACTGATAAATGACACTTCGACATAAGCCGTATCACCGGTCCGTTCGGCGGAACCGACAACTCTTTGCATACTCATCCAGCGGTCATTCGTCAGCCCCCCCTCGGTCAGATCATCCAGCACCGCTTCAATATCCATAAAAACTCGCACCGAATCCATCTGTAACGCGTAGTCGGTCTTGCCCGGCGTCATTAAAGACCGGAAATCAAGATAATGGACCAATGCCTCGCGATCGCTCTCCTCCATAGCCTTGATCATGTTTAAAACCGCTTTGCGCGGATCGGAAGTAGTATCGCCAACCGTAGCGCATCCCTGCACAATCAACAAAGCCGCCGGCAAAAGTAATAACCACTTAAAACGCATCTAAAATCCCCCCAGTATCGTCACCCGGTGGCTCGATCCCAGGTCAAGATACGGCATAAACGCATACGATATCTGATATTTCTGATAGTCAACACCAAACCCGAACGAAAGACCTCCCAATGCATCCGAGTTCGAATTGGTCTTGTAATTCTGTCCGAAAGTCGAATAACCGAGTCTCAGGTATAGCGGTTGGAGGGCAGACATTTCCAAACCGACATTCAGGTAAGGGTCGTTATCGTTGGGGAGTACACCTTCCAGCGCAACAACCAAAGGAAGTTCGCGAAGACTGTGCGCCACTCCAGTACGGAAAGACAGGGGAAGATCGTCCTTGTGATCTCCACCGGAAAAACCGGAAAGGACTACTCCCAGGTTATTTACCGACAACGCCGCCGAGGTCCGGCCATCCTTGAATTTGTACAACAGGCCCAAATCGACGGCCATCGCTTCGGCCGAATAACCAGCCGCATATTCACTCATAAATTTAGCATTGACGCCGGCCGATAATTCCGGCAGAAGATGTGTAGAAAAATTGACTCCAATCAAAAAATCGCCGCCCGAAAAATCATTGCCGGTGGGCTGGCCATCTGCTTCCGTTTCAGTAAAATTGCCGTAATTGAGATAATCGACGAAGAATCCCAACCGATGTTTGTCCATCAAAGGCAGCGTCCCGGCCACGAAACCGGACTGCATATCGAGAACATAATTATGATAACCGGCCAGAAATTGCTTTCCGGACAGATTAATCGTACCGGCCGGATTGTAATAGATGGCCGTGGGATCATCAGCTACGGCCGAGAAGGCCCCGCCCATTGCGATGGCTTTGGCGCCCACACCCAGTTTCAGGAAAGAGAACCCTGTCGTTCCGGCTTTGCTGTTTATGCCCTTACCCTCGACAACCGAAGTAAATCCCCACAGGGCTGTCAGCGCCACAAGAAGAATAACGGCCGCTCGGTTCCAGCCAGCTTTATGAGTCGGTAATGATATCATCATCGGTTTTCCATCCTAAAGTTATTTTCCACAGCCGCCCGTCAGAGACAGACCCATTTTCGCTATCTATCATTATACCCCGATATTACATTATCGGTTATACAGTTTTCTTCAACACTACTGGCAAGACGGATTTCAACCGACAAATCACCAACTTTTAGTGGTCCGATCAAGAATACTGGTAGTCAAAAGCTCGATTGCCCGGGTCTGACCGTCATCCTCTGTTTCATCAAAGGCATCGTAAATCCCTTCAACGAAGAAATCCTCTTCCCAGATAACATCTTCAGTACCGGCCCGTTTTACGGAGACCTGTACAGTCACCTTTACGGCATATTCGGTAACGATGTCTTCACTATCGTAGGTGAAAGCTGAGCGGCGATAGCCGATCAGGGTGCCGGTCATTATCGCCTCGGCCCGCGACGCTTCTCTCACTTCAATCGAGTTATCCTGAATGAAGGCATCAACGATGGCATCGGTCAAACGGTCGGCCAGTTGGTATTCTAGAGTTTTGCTTTCGAACTGAGCAACATTGACAGATTCGAAAGCAGGTTTTCCCGCCGGCCGAAAAGAATAGACTCCGCATCCGGCGGTAATCAATAAAATTAGAAATAGAATTCCGGTCGGCCCCGATATCCTCATCTACCTACCACCACTTTTCCGTTTTTAACTACCATCTTTACCATGTTAACTCCGTAGTGATACGGAAGTTCCCTGTAATCCTTCATATCCCAGATCGTAATATCGGCGGTCAGTCCACTCTCCAGCCGGCCCAGGGTATCGCCCCGGCCTATGGCGCAGGCAGCATTGACCGTAACCGCCGCCAGCGATTCGGCCGCCGTCATTTTCAGCTTCAGGGCAGCCAAGGAAATTATCATTGGCAACGATTCGGTCATCGACGATCCGGGGTTACAGTCGGTGGACAGAGATACGATCACACCCTTGTCGATCATCTCGCGGGCCGGAGCCGCCTCATTCAGGCCCAGGGCAAAGGAAGTTCCCGGTAGCAAAACAGCCACCGTATTCGCTTTGGCCAGAAGATCGATCCCCTTGGGTGAGATATAAACCAGATGGTCGGCCGAGAGAGCTCCCAATTCGGCAGCCAGTTCAGCCCCTCCGGTCGATTTGAGTTCATCGGCATGGATTTTTGACCGCATACCATGTTTTTCGGCGGCCTGCAGGATACGACGTGATTCATCAACGGTGAAAACGCCGTCCTCGCAGAAAACATCGCAAAAAAGGGCCAGTTTCCGCTCGGCAACCGCGGGAATCATCTCGTTTATGACCAGATCGACGTATTCCTCATGGCGGTCACGATATTCATCAGGAACTTCATGGGCTCCCAGAAAGGTCGGATATAAATCCATGGCCTCGTTTTCATTGAGACGGGCGATGACTTCCAACGATTTAATCTCGGCTTCGGTCGAAAGACCGTACCCGGACTTGGCTTCAATCGAGGTCACGCCGTAGGCCATTAAGGTATTTACCGTTTTTCTGGCTCGAGCATATAGTTCGTCGGGTTCGGCTTCCCGCAGACTGCGGACCGAAGATCGAATGCCGCCGCCGGCCTCGGCAATTTCCATATACCCTTTGCCGGCCAACCTCATTTCAAATTCCATTTCCCGGGTTTGGGCAAAGACAGGATGTGTATGTGGATCAATCAGGCCCGGCGTCACGACCTGATTTTCGGCTGAGATCACTGTGTGATTTTCAGCCAGATCGACTTTACCGGCGATTTCGTCGGAATTGCCCACGGCGACAATCTCATCGCCCGATACAGCCACGGCTCCGTTTTCAATCAATCCGATATCGGCCAGGTCCTTACCTCGTCGGGGAACCTGTCCCTGCATCGTCACCAACTGGCCAATATTTTTTATCAGCAGCGTTATCTTTTTATTTTTGGCCATAGTTCTATTTCAACATCGGGATTTTCACGTCGTTGTCTTTGGCGAACTGTTGAGCCTCTTTGTAGCCGGCATCGGCATGACGGGCTATACCAGTGCCCGGGTCGTTGGTGAGCACGCGGTTTAGCCGCTTTTTCATCTCATTGGTGCCGTCGGCCACAACAACCAGTCCGGCATGAATGGCATTGCCCATCCCGACTCCGCCGCCGTGATGTATCGATACCCAACTGGCGCCGGAAGCGGTGTTTAAAAGGCCATTTAAAAGCGGCCAGTCAGCGATGGCATCCGAGCCGTCGATCATCCCCTCGGTTTCCCGATAAGGACTGGCCACCGATCCGCAATCGAGATGATCACGGCCAATGACGATCGGAGCCTTAATTTTGCCGGATTTGACATAACGGTTGATAATGTCGCCGAACTTGGCTCTTTCACCGTATCCCAGCCAACAGATCCTTGACGGCAGCCCCTGGAATGGAATTTTTTCCTGGGCCATTTTTATCCAGCGTACCAGCGATTCGTTCTGTTTGAATTCACGAAGAATAATTTTGTCGGTCACGGCAATGTCCTGCGGATCGCCGGACAGCGCCGCCCAGCGAAACGGACCACGGCCGCTGCAGAAAAGAGGCCGGACATAAGCCGGGACAAAACCGGGAAAATCGAAGGCATTTTTAAGTCCGCCCTTTTTGGCCTGTCCGCGCAGGTTGTTACCGTAATCAAATACGATCGATCCGGCTTTCTGGAAACGAAGCATCGCTTCACAATGGCGGACCATCGACGAATATGAACGCTTGATATAATCGGTCGGATTGTTCTTGCGCAGTTTGATTGCTTCACTGACAGTCAGGCCGTCGGGAATATAGCCATTCAGTTCATCGTGGGCCGAAGTCTGATCGGTGACTACATCGGGGATCATTCCCCGCCTGAATATTTCCGGGAAAATCTCGGCACAATTGCCGACCAGCCCGATCGAAATCGGCTCTTTTGAGGACGTGTGCTCTTTAATCATTTTGAGGGCTTTATCCAGAGTCTTGACCTTGACATCACAAAAACCCTGCTTAACCCTGCGATTGATCCGTGCCTCGTCCACTTCGACGACCAGAATTGACGCGCCACTCATGGTTCCGGCCATCGGTTGAGCGCCGCTCATTCCGCCCATGCCGCCGGTTAATATCCAGCGCCCGGCCATTTCACCACGAAAATGCTTGTCGGCCAGCGCCGCAAAAGTCTCATAGGTCCCCTGAATGATACCCTGCGTCCCGATATAAATCCAGCTGCCGGCGGTCATTTGCCCGAACATGATCAGACCCAGCTTATCCAATTGCCGAAATTTTTCCCAGGAGGCCCAATGCGGAACGAGATTGCTGTTGGCGATTAAAACGCGTGGCGAATACTCGTGCGTCTGAAACACGCCGACCGGTTTGCCCGACTGAACCAGCAGAGTTTCGTCGTTGCCGAGTTTTTTCAGCGAATCGATAATGGCGTGATAGCAGGGCCAGTTGCGAGCCGCCTTGCCCGATCCACCGTAAATAACCAGATTTTTCGGATCCTCGGCCACTTCGGGGTCAAGGTTGTTGTTTATCATCCGGAAAGCTGCTTCCTGATGCCAGCCTTTGCAACTCAATTTAGTACCGCGAGCCGCCTGAACAGGGGAATATTTCATCTTGCCTACCTACCTTTAAATCAAAAATACAAGGTTATAAGGTAAAATCCTAGGCCGCAGAAGTCAATTGATTTATGCAGCGCCTCCAAGGATCTAAATATCGAACAAGACCCGTTTTTTACCACCAGCCGAAGCGGAGATATTGTTAATGACGATCATATTTATCGTGATTTAACTTTTATGCTTGACATTCATATAAATTATATATAATTTAATTGTCGAGGCGAGGGATGTTTCACTCCTGAAACATACTCAAAAACACAGCGAAAGCGTCAACTAACCGCGTAAGGCAAGGAGTGTCGGCATGGAAGTCATACGGTTATCGGTCAAGGCGGGCTTAAAATATATCCTGGTGGGTGGAATCGTTCTTTTCCTGGCTGTGTTTATGGGCATCCGGGCCGGTTTGGCCGTACGCGGCACGCCCGATTTGACCCTGACCCCCGAAAAGCTGAGAAATACAACCACTATGAAAATCGGAGACATCGTCCCCTCCCTTCCGGTTCGATCCGATAACGGCCAATTAACCGACCTGCAACTGATCGGGAACGATAAGCGCACCGTCATCGCCGTGGTTTTACCTGGCTGTTTCCCCTGCGGAAATCTGCTCCAAAACTGGCAAGTTAATGAATTGAAGCAAAAGACCGGCGATATCCGGTTCGTAATGCTCGCCGGAGTAAGCTCCAATGTTCCCGATCTTAAAGAACTGGCCGAATATGCTTCCGATTATCCGGTTTATTTCTGCGATATCGAGGATTTGCGATCCTGTTGTGACTTGACAACTTTCCCTTCAGTGGTCGGTCTCGGCGCCGATAATCGAATTCGCTTCGTCGCCAACGCCGGTGTGTACAGCCTGGATGGGGGCTTCTTTAACAAGCATCTGTAAATAACGACTCATAGAAATGACAACTCATGCGTGTGCCGCCTATATACTACTTCCACTTTTATCTTAACAAGGAGGTAAGTTATGAAAAAGACAGTGATTTTTACGGTCACATTCCTGGCCGTATTCGGGCTGGTGGCCGGTCTGACAGTTTTTTCGGCAGATCCGGTCACTGCCACTGAATTATGCGACGCACCATACACTTGTTTTTACAGGAGTTATTGCTCAGCTGATACCGGTCCCCAATGCGCCAATCCCAGGTTCCCGAATATTAATTATTTTTACGATGGCGAGTGCTCATCGGGTAACCCTGGCCACATTTGCCCTGATTACACCGGCTGCTGTAACAAAGACATTAATTAGTTTGCGGGAGATTGAATAGTCGCAGGGCATTACCGACCCGAAATTATCGGGTTGGTGAAATTCAAATAAACACCTGCAGGTATTGAGTAATATGAAAAGACAACTCATGCGTGTGCCACTTATATACTACTTCCACATTTATCTTCACAAGGAGGTGAATTATGAAAAAGACAGTGATTTTTGCGGCTACATTTCTGGCCGTATTCGGGCTGGTGGCCGGTCTGACAGTTTTTTCGGCCGCTCCGGTTACAGCCGGTGAATTGTGCGGTGGCGAATACAACTGCATTTACGAAATCTATTGCGCCAACGAAACCGGGCCCGAATGCCCAAATCCGACTTTCCCGTATTATCGATATGCCATCAACGGCTGGTGTACTTCGGGAAATCCGCATCACTTCTGCCCCGATTATCAAGGGGGCTGTTGCCGGTTCTTCTGGTAAACAAAGTATATTATTCTCCCCCCGATTCGGTTTTACGAATCGGGGGGAGAAATGAGGCTCGAAGCGGGGAACGGAGTTTGAATGTCATACCTGATAACAGTTTCTGCATCTTGGAAGAGAATTCTTGACTTTAATCTCATTACCAGGAGGTAGCATGAAAACGGTATCTGTTTTTTCAATCCTGTTTTTGTTTGCTCTCGCATTAACTGCCGGCCTTACGGCTCTCTGTGCAGATAAGGCTGTCGCCGAAGAGATATGCGCTGAATGCTTCTACGACACCTATGTGGAATTCTGTTCGACTGATACGGGAAAGCTGTGTCCCGCGGGCGTTCCCAGATATTTGTATCAACTGGGCGCCTGTACGCCGGGAGGTAACCATAACTCCTCCTGCAGCATTCACATTGGTTGCTGCAATGACTCCGGCTGGAAACTCTATTTCGCCATTCCGGAACCATTGTAGAACCGAAGAGAACATCGGAAAGGGCCAAATCGGCCCTTTCCGGTCGAAACCAGGGAACTGGGGGTTCATGGAAGAAAACCCCCGGTCATCTGAAAGGAGAATCGAACCAATGAAAAAACTAACCGTTTATCTGGGCATGTTTCTGTTCGTTTTCGGAAGCGTATTGGCCGTGACGGCGCTTACACCCGACGAGGTTTCCGCCGGGATCCCCTGTCCAGAGGTATGCGTCGGGAGGAGAATATGTACGACCGACACCGGACCAAATTGCACCGATCCGGCCAATCCGTATTATCGTATGGTCTATGATTCATGGTGCTCGACCGGGAACCCGCATCATTTCTGCCCCGATGAATTATTTATTGACTGCTGCAGCACGCCTTGGTAAAGGCTTCGGGGAGATAAAAATTGGCCAATCCGTAGAAATGCGGATTGGCCGCAGTGACAGAATGAAAATATTTTACCGTTGATGGCACAACATAAGGAGAACACCATGGAATCCGGGCAAATCACTTTAAAATCAGGCATGTTTCTGGTCCTTTTGGCCGCCACGGTTTTGTTTCTCGCTGTTTTCCTGGGCATTCGCGCCGGTTTCGCCGGCGGTACCGGCCAACCGGACACTTCCCCTGCCTCGTTGCCCAATTATTCGAATCTGGTTATAGATAAAGGCTTGCCATCCCTGACGGTTCGAACCTCATCCGGTGAGGAGCTAAACTCGGCGAAAATAATCGGAACCCAGAAAACGGTTATCGCCGTGGTTATGCCCGGCTGCGGCGCCTGCGCCTCACTGATGGAAACATGGCAAACCCTGGATCTGACCGGCGGTGACCGGGATATCCGGATTGTCTTGTTGGTGGGCGTTTCCGGCGAGGAATCCGAACTGGGCGAACTCTCCGAATATATCAAGAAGTACGATCATTATTTTTGCGACATGGGCGATCTCGACCAAATCTGGGGTGTTAGATCGTTTCCAACGGTTTTCGGTGTCAGCCTTGACAGGAATATTCGTTTCGTTGCCAGCGTTTTCGGCAATTTTCTGGACGGTGAGTATTTCGCCGAACATCTATAGACCATACCGTTCAACTGTCTCCGATAGATGGGAGACAGGTTATCATACCACTGTAGTATTTATGGGAGGAAGTGACCATGAAAAGAACAACTCTCTTCTCGACTCTGTTTCTTATCGTCTTTGGTTTAACGATGGGAACAACTTTTATCTTCAATGATCAGGCTGAAGCGAATCTGCCCTGCCCCGGCGGCTGCACTCTGCATCTGGATTGCACTACCCTGCACAGTAAGATTTGCACCGAACAGGCGCACAAGGTTATCGGCTACTATTATTACCACTGCGATGAAATCCCCGGCCGGGTATGCCTTGAGGAAACTCCGCCGTCCACTTGTTGTTTGGAAGCCATTGCCCTTCCAACTCCTGTCTTTGATTAACCGGCCTTCAAACCGAAACCGGCCCCGAATTATCGGGGCCGGCGGTTAATAATGAAAATTTGAATATCTCCTACGACCCTGCCCGACATGGAATTGCCCTGAAATTAAATCACAAATCGACAGCTATCGTTCGATTTGGGCTAAACAGTACAACCTATTTGTCGATATAGACTTAATAGACGCGCTGTGATTTGCTGACGATCGGAAGGATAAGATAAATATATGCTTATTATCGTAGGGTTTCTCGTTGTTATTGGTTCCGTGCTTACCGGATATGTCCTTGAGGGGGGGGCTATCATGGCTCTTTACCAACCTCTTGAACTCCTCATCATCGGAGGCGCGGCTCTCGGATCACTTCTGGTTATGACTCCCATGCATGTTTTGAAGGATATGGTCAAGCAAGTCATCGGCGCTTTGGGTTCGGGATATGCCAAACAAGATTTTACGGACCAGATGGTCATGCTCTATGAGATATTCAACATTGCCCGCCGCGAAGGTCTGGTCGGGCTTGAATCTCATATAGAAAAGCCGCTGGAGTCGGAGGTCATCGGGCGTTATCAATCCTTTCTGCAAAATCATCATGCCATCGATTTCATGGCCGATACCATGCGCTTGATTATCACCGGATCGGTCCAGCCACATGAACTGGAAGCCCTGCTTGATGTCGATCTGGACATCCATCACGAGGAAATCAGCCAGGCGCCCACTATCCTAAGTACGGTTTCCGACTCGCTTCCCGGTCTCGGTATCGTCGCCGCAGTGTTGGGCGTAGTTATAACGATGGCCTCCATCGGCGGGCCGCCGGAGGTTATCGGTCACAAAGTCGGTGCAGCGTTGGTCGGAACTTTCCTCGGAATTCTTCTTTGCTACGGTTTCGTCGGACCATTGGCCAGCAGTATGAAAAGCCGCAACCATGCTGACGGCGCCTATATGGTTTGCCTCAAACAATGCCTGCTGGCTTTCTGTAAAGGTTTTCCGCCATCAATCGCCGTTGAATACGGTCGTCGTTCGATCTCATCTGAAGTACGCCCGTCGTTTATTGAACTGGAAGACGCCTGTAAAGAAACTCGAAAGAGCTGAGCACAATGACCGAGGAAACTAAAAAAGATCAACCGATCATTATCGTTAAAAAATATTCCAAGCATGCTGGTCATCATGGCGGCGCCTGGAAAGTTGCGCTGGCGGATTTTATGACGGCCATGTTTGCCCTCTTTCTGGTCATGTGGCTGGTCAATCAAACCGACGAGGTAAAACAGGCTGTCGAGGGTTATTTCAAAGACCCCGTTGGCTATACCAAGGCCTATCAGGCCGGTCTGCTCAAAGGCGGACAGGGTGTTCTGAAAATGGGCGCCGGATCGGAAAAGCAAAAATCCACCGAAACCATTGAAGAACAGATGAAACGGGAAATGGAAGATCTGGCCACACGCCTGAGATCCACTATCGAGGAAATGCCCGGTCTGAATGTACTTAAAAATCATATCGAACTCGAAGTCACTCGCGAAGGCTTGCGGATTCAACTGATTGAGGGCAGTGATCAGATACGTTTCTTCAAACGCGGCTCGGCAACTCTCAGTCTTAAAGGCGAACTGATCCTTAAGACCATCGCCATGGAACTGGGTAAACTCTCCAATCAACTGGTTATCGAGGGCCACACCGACGGAGCCGATCCCGGTCGCGGTGAGCATTACACCAATTGGGAACTCTCGGCCGACCGAGCCAACGCTGCCCGTCGAGCTATGATGGAATCAAAACTCAATCCTGGACAGGTCTATCAAGTACGCGGCTATGCCGAAAATAAACTGCGAATCAAAGACGATCCCTACGATCCCCGCAATCGCCGGATTACCATTCTCGTCCTCAATCGCTTTACCGGAAAACCCTCGCCCGGAGACGATTACAAAGCGCCGATCATCATGTCTAAAGAGGGTTAAACCTCAAATCCACAAAAATCTCTTTCCCAAGGAAGCCGGACGGATAATTCTTTAATCCCCCGGCTTCTTGCTTTTTGGCCAGTCAAAGGCGATATTGGCGATTATGAAAAAAGATTTTGAATATACCTGCTCGGATGGTGAGCTTCTTCGGGTCACGGCCTATGGCGAAAACCGCAAGGAGAACGCTCGCTGTATTGTCTATGTCCACGGATTTAAAGGATTCAAGGACTGGGGTTTCGTGCCGTATATCGGCGAATTTCTGGCCGCAAAAGGCTTTTTTGCTCTGACCTTCAATTTTTCGCATAACGGCATTGGCGACAACCTGACCGAATTCACCGAGGATAAAAAATTCGCACAAAACACATTCTCGCGCGAACAACGCGAACTGTCGGAACTGATTGATGCTTATCGAAACGGTTTTTTCGGACCGGTCAATAATCCGACAGTCGGCCTGCTGGGCCACAGCCGAGGCGGCGGGATAACTCTGGCCACCACGGCGCAAAAGAAAGCGATCAAGGCGGCCGTGGTCTGGTCTTCGGTAGCCAGATGGAACCGGTATTCGCACGAAGCGGTCGAAAATTGGAGGCGCAAAGGTCATCTCTCGGTCATCAACCAGCGCACCGGTCAGGTGATGCGTCTCAATGCGACCCTGCTGGAGGATATGGAGCTGAACGATGACAGGCTCAATATCGAAAAGGCCGTCAAAAACCTCAGGCCGCCCCTGCTGGTGATACACGGCCAGGATGACGAAGGCGTCCCGGTGGCCGAAGCGCAGGAAATATTTTCATGGGCCAATCCGGATAAAAGCGAACTGTTGATTGTCCCCGACACGGGTCACACTTTCGGCGCCAAACATCCCTTTGAGGGCAGTAACGATAAGCTGGACTTGGTGCTGACAAAATCCGCCGAGTTTTTTGATAGCAATTTATGATTGTTCCGTATTGCTATGAGATTTCTTCTCCATCAAATAATAGCGAAGATTGAGAAGAGTCACAGCTTATAATTATATAATAATAGAATAAATGCTACGCTCGGTAAAAGCAGAAGTAAAGATTTCAACCCGCCGGGTTCACTTCTGAAGCTCCAACTCCAATCGAATCTCTGAAATCTCATCAAAAAGAATTAATTGCCTTCGGTATTCCATATTGAAATCGCCAATCAGATTTTCGTATTTTGTCCATTCCTCGCTATAAATATTCACTGTACTGGTAAATTCCTCCTCCAACAGTTGAACATCGATATTTAGCTCATCCCTTTTCATTTTAATATCTTCGATTTCGTTTTTTAGTTTATTGACATCCATTGTGGCGTCGCCAAGTTTTTTCTTAATTGCCTGAATTTCAGAATGCATTGCATCATTGTAATCAATTAATTCATCATTATAATATTTTGTCAATTTGATTTGTGATCGAACCAAAGTCAAAATATCATCTCGATACAAAATAGCCGCAATCCCGGAATCACTAAGTCCAGATTCAGGCCAACTATTTGAAGCATTATTATAATGTGTATCGCCAGATCCTTTCATCGTTGTATAATATTGGCTCGCAGGCGAACCCGAGGAGTACGGAACTGCTTGTATAGGGTTCAGGTGCGCTATGTAGAATTCAATTGGTTCCATTGCCAAAACCCGATGTGATTCAACAACCAGACCCTTTAATAATTTAGTTTTTAATCCGCGTAATTTTTCGTTTTTAAACCTCATTTTGTTTATGATTTCCACAATATTTGCATTTGTTGCAGAAATGTCTTTAATAGCCACATAAACAATGCCCACTTGAGTTTTTTTAGTACTTTTGGCGAACTTCAAATAATTAACTTCGTCCTCTATCGATGACTTTAGGGAAGTATTCTGGCTTCTTGAATCCAGCATTGATAAATATGTTATACTGATTTTGCTATATTCTTTTTCATTATTATGGATTTCATTTTTAAGAGAATCTGTTTCCACCTTAAGTAGCGCCAAATGATCAAGTTTTTCGGCCAACTTTTTATGATAAACCGGGTCATTCTGTTCTGAAGCAGATAACGTCAATTGAAGCTTATTCTCAGTTTCATTAAGCTTTAAATTCATAAATATGACTGTGCCGGAAATCAGGACTATAAGCGTTGTTGTAATTTTGGATGATCTGCCAAGCCGTTGGATTTGTCGTTCAGTCGGTTTCACCAATATACTGGAATCATCTGAAGCAGTATAATTCTTATCTTTTAATAGTCCAAGCTGAGCTTTTACCAGCCTAATTTCCAGTATCATTTTATATTGTGAAATAAGGGCAGAAATAACGCCGATTATTGAAACAATTGTTGGCCAATAATCAACAAAAAATTGATTCATGCTTCCCCAGTGCAATTACTACCAAGACAAGTGATGTTATATATAGTTGGTATATTAGCTCATTCAATCGAATTGTCAATAGCCTGCGACGTTTTTTTTTATATGGACGCAATACCCTTTTCTTCTCAATTAGGGCGGAATCGCATTGATCCCGCCTTTATGCTTTAGTCAGCAGTTCTTGCTAAAAATTCCAGACGAAGTCGATATAGGGGATGCCGGGGAAAATGGCATCATCGTCAAGGACATTGAAAAAAGCCAAGTCCACCGCCAGACTCTCCCCGAAAAATCTCAGGCCATAGGATAGCAACGGCTGGTCCACTTCCGGAAACACCCAGTTTTCACTGACAAAAGATACTCGGCGAGAAAATCTATACTCTCCCCCCAAGAGTACCGCCGGTTTATCGGCGATGTCTCCCTGGGCAAACCCAAAACCCAATCCGGCCGTCAGGCTTTTATCTTCGCTGCCATAAGTGGCTGTACCAAACAGAATACCGATTTCAATCGGGTCGTCGTCGATATCGATATCACCTATATCGCCGATATCGGGAAGCCTGATTATCAATGCGCTGGCGGCGACATCCAGATTCTCTTTCACATTAAAGCCGATTTTCGGATTTAAATAGAGAAGCTGATTGCTGATATCCACCCCGGGGAAAATCGACATACCACCGGATAAAGTGATATTATTGGTGAGGCCATAAGCAATACTCGGAAAGAATATATAAACATCGGCGAAATATCCGGTTCCGGCTTTCAGAGTATGCCCGGTGGGGGCCATATACAGTCTGGTCCGATTGGGATTGGGGAACCAGTATGAGCCGCCTTTCATGGCCGACTTGGAAATCACTTTAACGTCGATTATAGTGTCAATGGCAAGGGTTGTTTCACCCAACTGAGATTCGAAAGTGATATTTTCCGCTTCGATCTTAGTTATGCGACCGACCAGTTGAGTTCCGTCTTTGAGAGTAACAATCTGGCTTTCGTCGGCTTTCGGTATGGTCAACTTATCGGAAATATCTTTGGCGCCGGCCATACTCCCAAGAAAAACCAGCATTCCCATAACCATAAAAACCATAATTGTTATTTGCTTTACAGTACCTTTTAACTGAAACATTGCCGACCTCCTAAAAGGAATAATCAAAGCCTTTTACTCAGATCTGATAAGTTCGTTGTACTATGAAGACAAGATAGTCCAATCTAATATTCGATGTCAATGAAATTATTGCCGATGTGATGTGGTTAAGGGAGGACAGGAGTTTTAGGGTTTGTCGGTAAACCTATCAAATTGTTGTGTCAGGTCTTGCGTTCGCCAAAGGCGGGCGTGTGACCTGACACATAAGTAATGCTATTCAAAGCGGCAGGTCACACAATACCGCTATCGCGATATCGCAAGACCCGCCGCAACCATGCCATGTTTTGCACTTTCAACAGGCCATTTAGCGGACCGATCATCGGCCAACTCAAAAAAACCCGGCGGATAACCAAATCCGCCGGGCACTTACTCTTGTGTGTTTTGCAAAATCGCTGTCGCGATCACGCCTTACCTGATGCTTATATCCCCTCCGGGCGATCAAAAATGGTTTGGTCGATCTCGCCGTTGATTTCGATGGAAACCACTTCGATATCAATGACCATACCGCCCATATCCAGTTTGGTCGTACCGGGCTGATAGATATCACCGTATTTGGCGAATTCACCATAGGTCGCCACGATTTCACCCGGCCCCATCATGGTCTTGCCCATATGGCGAGTACCGGCGGGCATATTGTCGGTCGGGTTGAGATACATGGTAAACTGCGCACCCTCGGCCGTTAGGAAATCGAGCCGGGAGACGCGCTGGCCCGCAAAATCAGCCTCACCTTTGAAAGCGACTTTGAAATCAGGGGCATCGGCATTGGCAAAAATCGTGATCATACTGCGCGATTGCGATTTTTTCTGTTCGGCGACATCATCGTTCGACATCGGTTGAACCTGTTCAGCGGCCATCACCCAGCCGAATTCACCATCAAAAATCTCTTTCTGTTCGCCCATTGGCGTTTTCATGATCTGCGCCGTCTTATCGGGCAGGACATCTATGCTGGTTACATCGAGGGTCATGGCTCCCTGAGGCATGTTAAGAGTCATTTTGGCGTGTTTATTGATTGTCGTGACCTTCTTGAAATTAGCCACACCACCGCAGGCGTTGGCGGCCAGCATCAGCATTTCTTTGCCTTTGGCCAATTCCTCTTCGGTAGCTTCAAACTCTTCCGATTCCGGCGAAGGGATGGTTAGATCGATATCGGTAACTTCTCCGAAAGTCGAGAGCGGTTCGTCAAAATCCTCTCCCTTACCGGTGACAATAATCTGCAGGTTTTCGGGATTGAGTTTGCGCTGAGCAACCTCGATCACATCCTCGGGCGTGACCTTCTCGACCCCTTCCTTGAGCTGCTGCAGATAATCCTCGGGCATGCCATAATAATCATAGGTCATCATGCGGCCGAGAATCTTTCCCTTGCTGTCGAAATTGAAAACAAAGGAATTCAGCCAACCGTCCTTGGCCTTGCGCATCTCTTCCGGCGTAGCCGGATCGGTCTGCATCGACTCGATTTGCTTCTTTATTTCTTTGATGGCTTCGGCCGTGCTTTCCGATTTTGTGGCCGCAAAAGCGTAGAACCAACCGGGATAATCATAGTTGAAACTGTAGCGGGCAGAAGCGGCATAAGCCAGCCCTTTTTTGGAACGGACATTATCGGTGATACGACTGCCGAAAGATCCACCGAGAATCGAATTCATGACGATGGTTTTCGGGTAGTCGGGATCGCCCATTTTACCGCCGATGTGACCAATTAAAATATTGGATTGGTTGACATCGGTTTTCTCGGCATAATTGACCGTCGGAGTGAAATTATAATCCACATCCGGTGGCGGAGGAATTTCCATCTCGCCTTTGGCCCAGTCACCGAAATAACGATTGATCAAGCCGATTACATTGGCCTTGTCAAAATCACCATAGATGGCCATTTGGATATTATTCGGCTGTACCACCATCTTGTGAAAATTGACCATGTCGTCACGGGTGACGCCATCGATTGTGGCATACTCGGTGTGACGGGCGTAGGGAGACTCAGGGCCGTACATCAGCTTACGAAATTCACGAATAGTTATTTGCATCGGATCATCATTTCGCCGCGAAATGCCCGATTTGGCGCTGGTACGGGCCAATTCGACCTTATCCTCGGCAAAAACCGGATTCTGCAAAACGTCGGCCAGAATACTGACGATCGTTTCGGCATATTCAGACAGTGCATTAGCGCCGGCTGATCCGGAAACGCTTCCTATTCCGGTTTCAACGTAAGCGCCGATTGCTTCCAGTTCTTCATCGATCTCATCGCCGGTCATGGTCGCCGTACCGCCGGTACGCATCACCTCGCCGGTCATATCAGCCAGACCGATCAGATTCGGCGGTTCGAGATAGGAGCCGCAGCGGTTGATGGTTACCGAAAGGTTGATCCGTGGCAGGGTGTGATCTTCGAGGAGATAGAGCACCATGCCGTTTTCCATAACCTCTTTGTCCGGCTTCGGAATCTCAATTTTGTTCAGCGCGGGGAAGTCGAACTCCTTGGTTTTCCCCGAGACCGGGCCGGCAACGGCGATTACCAGCAGGCACAGACAGCATACTGTCAGGGCTTTTATAGTTTTCATTTTCTAATTAACCTCCCCTACTCTTCTATAGTTTCAATCCATGCCACGGTGCGGTTCTTTTTAGTAAAGCTGTCTTTGGCGACGCGCTGAATATCTTCAGCCGTTACAGCATTGATCTTGTCAAGAGTCTTGAACAATGCCCGCCAGTCGCCGTAAACATCCTGCATCATGGTCAGTTGGGAAGCCATTCCGGATCGAGATGAAAGACTATTGACCAGGCCAGCCTTGGCCCGGGCTTTAATTTTCTCCAATTCATCTTCCGGGATCGGTTCATTTTGCAGTCGTTCGATTTCGACCAGAACTTCGACTTCGCATTCAGCGGCGGTCACGTCTTTGGAAGGAATAACAAAAATGCCGAAAGCACTGGGATATTTACCGCCGGGATAGGCGCCAAAGGCGGCTGCCTGAGTAGCAATTTTTTTGTCCTTGACCAGATTCTTATATAGCAGAGAGGTGCGACCCTGACCGAGATAGTCGGCAATGGCGTCGTACACTGGATCATCAGCATGAGTATAAGACGGACGATGGAAAGCCATCAGTAGCATCGGCTGTGATTCGTCCGGCATCGATACGCGCCGTTCGGCTCTCTGTTCCGGCTCCTCGATAATCAATTGCGGCGGTTTGGGCGCTTTGGGCAGTTTACCAAAATATTTTTTGGCAAGCTTTTCAGCCTCGGCCGGATCAATATCACCGACAATGGCCGCAATCAGATTTGAGGGTACATAATAGGTCCGATAAAACTCAAGGGCCGTTTCCTTGTCATAATTGTGGATCTCCGACATTTCGCCGACAAGAGAACGTCCATAGGGATGAGCACGATATATGGCATGGCCCCATTCGTCAACCAGACGGCCCATCGGGGAGGATTCGAGTCTCATCCGCCGCTCTTCCTTGATCACCTCTTTTTCCTTATAGAACTGTCTGAGAACGGGATCGTTAAAACGGCTGTATTCCAAGTAAAACCACAATTCGAGCTTATTGGAAGGGAATGAGAAATAATAAGAAGTGTTGTCATAGCCGGTTCCGGCATTGAGTCCCACTCCGCCATTGCGTTCAACGGCCAGCGAGAATTCATTGATCTCGACCCAGCTTTCGGCCTCTTCCTGAGCGGCCTTCATCTTCTCGGTCAGATCTGCCAGAATCGCCTCATCGGCCAAATCGCCCTTTTTCTCTTCGACTCGCAATTGGGCGTAAATGGCGTCAAGTTCTTCCATTGCCTTTTTTTCTTTTTTGAAATCCTTGGCACCGATTTCGGAAGTGCCCTTAAAGGCCATATGTTCGAACATATGAGCCAGTCCGGCGTATTGCTTGGGATCATCGGCGCCGCCGACATTAGCCCGCAATACAAATGAAACTACCGGAGCGCTGTGATCTTCCATAATGATAAATTTCATGCCGTTATCCAGCGTGAAATCGGTGATTTTTCCTTCCACAGTGGAAAAATCGAAACCGAGTAGATTTCCACCGAACGCCCCCAGACACACCAGCAGCATTAGGATTCTGAAAGCGTGACTCCTGTTAATCATATCTACCTCCATCCTGTATATTGTTCCTTAAAGAGACCACAATTTATAATATCCCTTCGAGTGAAGCAAGTGGTCCGCCGAAGATTTTTTGTACAATTATTGTGAGGCATACTTCCTTATTCAATGACTATATTATAAGGCATACGAAAATAAATCTGATCCGTTGCAGGAATATCCAATGCGACCGGCGGTTTGTTGGTGCCGAAAATTCTCTCCGATGCCGCCGCCAATATTTGTTGAAAATCAAAGGGATTATCAAAAAGGAAATATTTCCGTGGTAGCGTAATAATTTCGGTATCCTCAGCCTTCAGGCCGCACTGGCGGTGTAGACTTTCTATCGCCTGATATAGTCCGCCGGTCGAATCGGCCAGACCATTGCCAATAGCCTCGATTCCAGTCCAAACCTGTCCCCGACCGAGAGCATTGATCGAATCAGTCGAAAGTGAGCGAGCCTGCGCCACTTTGCCGATGAAATATCGGTAAAAATCATTAATCTGTGCTTTGAGTTTGGTCCGCTGGGCCGGCGTAAATGGTTCGGCCAGAGAATACATACCCGCATTCCGGCCGCGTGTGTATAGTTCGCTGTAAATACCAATTTTATCATACAGCCGGGAAAGGTTGACTTTTCCGGCATAGACGCCGATTGATCCGGTGATCGTACTCCGATTGACGAAAATCGGCCCGTTCACCGCTGAGATATAATATCCGCCCGAAGCGGCCACATTGCCCATAGAGATGATTAACGGTTTTGCTTTGATTGTTTCTTCGATTTCATGCCAGATCAGATCCGAGGCCAAAGCCGATCCGCCCGGCGAATTGACCCTTAAAACCACACCCTTGACGCTTCGATCCTGCCGGGCCCGTTTAATGGCCGATAGCATTTCATATTCACCGATTCGACCACCCGATTTTCCAGCCGTAATATCACCTTCGGCTATAATCAGGGCCAGCCGATCCGTTTCGCCCCAGCGATCATTAAATTCGGTCGGACGCAAATATTTGGAAAGGGAAATACGGTGGCTGTAAATTGGATGGGCTGATCCGGCAAAGGCCGCCGATGCGTAATCGACATAGCAGGTATCGTCCACCAGACCTGCCTGCAAAGCCTGAACCGAAGTCATCGGAGCCGAATCAATTAGAGTCCGCACCGAATCAGGCGACATATTCCGGTTTTCGGCCACCGAACCGACAATCTGGTCATATAAACCGTCGAGTATTCGATTGATCTGCTGTCGATTCGGTTCGGAAGGACGATCTAAAATAAACCGTTCCGGAGCGGTTTTGTATTCCTCAACTCGCTCCATTTCCGCTTCCACACCGATTTTATCCAGCAGGCCCTTGTACGTCTGCAATTCAGCCTGTAAACCCACCAATGAAAGTTGTGAAACCGGTGGAATCAGCACGGTATCGGCGGAAGCCGCCAGTAGGTAACCCAGATTGGTGGGACTGGCCAAATGGGCGATCACCGGTTTACCCTGACTGCGGAAATATTTGACCGCCTCGGATAGCTCTTCGGTTTTGCCCATCCCACAGCGCAACGAACCGATCTGAAGATAAAGTCGATCAATGGATTTATCTTCGGCTGCCCGGTAAATGCCATCGATAAAATCGAAAAATTTGAGCGGTTTTTTTCCCAGATAGGGGATTTTGGGATTTTCCGGCAGACGGCCGCTAACGTGAACCGACAAAGTTTTTTTTCTCAGGGACAGAAGAGATGACTGACGACCCTCAATCGATCCGATATAAGTGGTGCTGGAGAGACTTTTGCCGTTGCGGTCGAAATTGTGATAATGACCAGCATACTGAGTTCCGAAATTGAGGCGGATGCCGGCGTTGAAACGGCTATGATTGTCGAAATCGGCATAAAGGTATAGACCCGGTTTGGGACGGATTTCGATGCCGGTGCGGAAATCGGCCTGACGCAGGCTTTCCTTGCCGAGCTGGTTGACATCGAAAGTGACCGTCAACCGATTCTTATAGGCACGGGCGGCAAGGCCGTAAACATACCTGATTTCGGTTTTTTCGCCGTCAATTTTGCTCCGATTGAGATTTTCTACTCGAGCGCCAAAAGCCATGTTGCGGTTATAGCGGGACAGAAAACCAATATTCCAGAGATGGCGTTTATTGAGATGTCCGGGGCCGTCTTTGATGTAGCGATAGGAAAAACCATAGCTGGTCCGTCGTCCGCCGCCGACCGCAAAAATATATTCGTTGATATCCTTGTCCGAATCGACTTTTATTTTTCGGTAAGCCGCTCCGCCGAATTTAAGCGTGCTGACAAAACCCCAGTCACGAATCAGTCTTTTACTGCGGGAGTTCATAAGGAGCATGCGCCCGGTCTGGCGCGTCGATAGCCCGGCCGGGTTGATCCAAACCGAACTCTGCCCCCAGATAGAAGCAACCGGTTGATAGAAAAACAGATTCTCCGGCAAATTCAACTCTTCGCCGGCCGATATGGTGAGTGGCATTATCAAATACGCCGCCAGTATCACCGCCGATCTAAGCCATGATCGTTTGCATCCGTGCATTATTTCCTCCCGCGCGACTATCTTATTCGGGGCCGCTTATAATTATATCGCCTGCTTCTTTGGCTGAAACACGTACTTCGGCCGCATTATCGCCGATATCCGAGCCGGCTGTGAATTCCAATCGATTGTCATAAACAAGGGTCGGTTCTATAGTCATGTTTTCAACGACCACCCGGCCGGCTTCGCCATTTTTACATATGAACCGGGCCGCAACCTCTCCGGCTATATCAAGCGTTATCTGCTCGTACTGATTATTAATCCTGAAAATGCCCGTGTTGAGTGAATCAAACTCCAGTAAAATGGGTGCGGACACGTTTTTAATCCTATTTTTGGAACCAATCAGATATAGATTTCTGGCCGAAAGGCGATCATAACTGGTGCGGACATCGAGACTACCCTGATAGGAATCGATAATGATCTCGCCGTGCTCATTGCGAACTGTGCCTGTTTCTCCGCCGGTATTGATCTTTTCAAGCTTGATCCGGCCATATTTGTTGGAAATGGCCAGTTTCCCGGATAGGTTGACGGCCTCCAGCGGCCGATTGGATACTTTTATACTGGTCGCCTGCCGTACATTGTCCACCTGAATCCGGCTAAGCGATTCGGTAACCGTCAATTCCGAGAACGGACCGACGGCGTCAATATCGAAATAGGAAGTATTGAAGATCAAAGAACAATCGTCGGGCAGAAAAACCTCGAGTTCCAGCCTTCCTGATTTATTGGTTCCCGACCAGGGAGCGTTACTTGGCGCACGAAGCGAAATTAACGGTCCCTCGGTGTCTCTGCCTATTTCCACCTTGATGGCTTCGGCAAACTCCTCAGCTTCCGTTTTACTGCCGGTTTTAAGCGCTTTTCGATATACAATTCGCGGCCTTTCCGCTCCGGCAGTAACTACGATGCTGCCGGTCAAAGTCGCCGCCGAATTGATCGTCAATGTCTCACCTGCGGGAAAGTCAAAGTCCTCCTCATAATCTACACCGACAAAAACCCCCGCCTCCCGGCCGGTCAGTTTTTCAGCCATGAGTGCCTGCCCGGATAAGGTCAGGATCATGGCTCCGATACAAGCCCATCTAATCATACTTTTATCCTTTCCCCGAATTGCATCCAATACATCAACAACGCTCCGGCGGCAGCGGCGTTGAGCGATTCCACTTTTTTCGACATTGGAATTCTGATCCGGTGATCGGCCCGTTCGGCCAGGATCTGCCCGGAACCAGACGCCTCAGATCCCAAAATCAAGGCTGCCCGATTGGGAACAGCCCCGGCCCGCCCGATATCTTCGCCCTTGATGTCAGCGTTATACATAATCGTTCCCGCCCGCGACAAACGATCCGCCAGTAAATGGTCATCGACCCCGCCGATAATCGGAATTTTGAAAAAACCGCCCATACTGGCTCGAATCGCCTTTGGATTAAATATCTCGGCCGAATCCGGAGTGGTGACAACCAGGTCGAAATCAAAAGCCACTGCCGAACGGATCAACGTTCCCAAATTCCCCGGATCGCCGATTCTGTCGCATATCAATATTCTACGAAACCGCTTCCAGTCTTGTTTCGCCGGATCATGCTCCCGACGGGCAAAGACGGCAATTATTCCCTGCGATGATTTGGTGTCGGAGAGTCGATGGCATTCACGGGCCGAGATGGTTCTGGTTTCGACCTTGCGTGCGGCCATGGCCCGGATTAATTTTTCACCACGTTGGTTTATTTCCGATGGAGCATACAGCAGGGTTAGCGGCAGATAGTCGGCGGCCAAAGCCTCCTCCAAAAGGCGTACACCTTCGGCCATAAACATTTTCTCTCGCATCCGTCCCCGCTTGGTGAGCAGAGCCGCCAGCTTTTTGATTTCACTTTTGATCAGGGCCACAACAGTTTATCCTTGTCTTTTAGGCCATACTTCGCCAATATGTGAAAAGGAATTGTTTTTAGCCGTGAGTGGCAAGTGAAAATTGTACTCAGTATCATCATCCTGAACCTGATGTGGGGTTTGCCCCAAGGGGCCGAATCTCCGGATTCGAGCTTCTCCCTCACTATCACTGATACTATCGTTGTGGAACAAAACAGTTTTATTCCACGTGATTTTCGCCCCCAGAAACGGTTTTTCCCAAAAAAAATCGGTTTGGCTCTTTCCGGCGGAGGCGCCCGTGGCATCTCCCAGATCGGTGTATTGAAAGCCTTCACCGAAGCCGGGCTGGATTTTGCCTGTATCGCCGGTACCTCAATGGGCAGTGTTATCGGCGGTTTGTCCGCATCCGGATATAACCCGACTGATATCGAGGAGATGATTGCTCAGGTCGATTTCACCTCATTATTCTCTGATACTCCACATCGCCGTTCACTATTGTTGTCGCAAAAAACCGAGCGCGACAAATACCTGGTTTCGATCCGCTTCGACGGCCTGCAACCATATATTCCCCGCGCTCTGACCGCCGGGCAAAGACTCACTACATATCTGGCCGACCTGACGATCAGGGCCAATTATGGCTGTGGCGGCAATTTTGATCGTCTGCTTATTCCATATCGAGCCGTGGCCACGGATATCGGCACAGGCGAAATCGTTTCTATTGCTCGCGGTAATCTGGCCGATGCCATGCGCGCCTCAATGGGGTTCCCGCTGGCTTTTACGGCGATGGAGCTGGATGGACATCATCTGATGGATGGCGGTATCTTAAATCCCCTGCCGGTCGATATCTGCCGCGATCTGGGCGCCGATTTTGTCGTGGCCGTCAATACAGTCTCGACTCTGCTTCCGGTCGAACATATCAACGATCCGGTCGATATCGCCAATCAGGTTACCACTATCATGTCGCAGGAGGCTCTGGCGCTTCAACTGGCCAACGCCGACCTGGTCATCACACCGGCGCTTGAAAACCTGGAATCTTTCGATTTTAAAATGCGTGATACGCTGATCGCAATCGGCTACCAGGCCGGCCAGAATGCCATAGACGAATTGGTAAGAAAGCTGGGCAATTTTAAGGCCGCCGACCCGGTACGCTTGACGGCGCTGGAAATTACCGACAACCGGGAAGCCTTGCTTGAAATTCGAGATAACTTCCCCATCCCGGTCGGAAACGTTTTCGATCTCAACGATCTTCGACAGGCCTTGATATTTTCCGATCAGAAGAAAATCTTTTCCCGTTTGCGGGCGGAAATCAAACGCCGGGGCAGTGAAGTTGGTATCTGCATTGGCGGTGAACTCAATGTCCCGGCAAATGATGTAAAGTATCAACTGATCGGCAACGGCACCGTCCCCGATTCGACCCTGATTGCTCTTTTGCCCCATCAGACGAACAAGGCCGTCTCGCTGAGCCGAGTCAAGGAGGCCGTCGACGGCATCATCGACCTTTATCACAGATCGGGCTACGATCTGGCTTATCTCCATTCCATCAAATACCGGCCCGAAGCGGGCGAGGTGATTATTACTCTCGATGAAGGTCTCCTTCGCTTTGTCGATATTCGCGGTAATCAGCGCACCCGGGACTGGATCATCAAGGCCAACTATCCCCTGCGGCCGGGGCAACCATTCGACGTCAAGAAATCCGAAACCGGTCTGGCCAATATTTTCGGAACCGGTTTTTTCGAAAGAGTCAGTCTCGATGTCGAACCGACCAAAGATGGAGCCCATGTGACCATCAACGTCAAGGAAAAGAAATTTTTCCAGATACGGCTGGGATCGCATTGGGACGATGAATATCAGGCCGAAATGTTCGTCGAAATCATGGACGACAATATTCTCGGAGCCGGTATTCAGGCTTTAACCCGAGCCCGGCTGTCATCGCGGCGCAACCGTTTTGAATTGATGTTTCAGGCCGACCGTTTGTCCAAAACATTTATCATCGCCGGCAGCGGCGTCTATTTTTCCCGCCTTAAACGCCGGCTTTTTCAACCGGATGGATCGCCCGGCGGCTTTCGCGTCGAGGACCGGCTGGGCTGGAAAATTTTCGTCGGCCAGCAAATCGCCCGGCTGGGGACGATCACTTTCGAATATAGGGTGGAGGATATCAGAACCGAGTTGACCATTCCCGATCTGGAAGACAATCATGTCTTCTCCGCTTTCGCCATCCGTTCATCGGTGGAAACTTTTGACCGCTTTCCCTTCCCCAACCGCGGACACCGACAGGATATGGAAGCCGAATTCACCAGCAAATGGTTAGGCGGGACATTTGATGAATACACCAAACTGTCCGGTTCTATCGAAGCGTATTGGCCGTTGAGCAACATCATCAATCTTCACCCCAAAATGTCGGTGGGAGTTTCCACGGCTGACCTGCCGGAAATCGAAAAGTATTATATCGGCGGCTTATATCAGTTCTCCGGGTATCGCACCGAACAGCTTCTGGGCGACAAGTATTTCGCCACCAATCTTCAATTGCGCTTCAAACTTCCCTGGCGTTTTTACCTGCTGGGCAATTTTGACTGGGGCAATATTTTCAACGAATACGAAGATATCCGCATCAAGGATTTCCGCCGCGGCTACGGTGCAGCGATTGCCATCGATACGCCCTTTGGCCCGATCGATTTCGGTTACGGCAAAGCCGAAACCGCCCCCTACCGCCTCTACCTCAACGTCGGCCTGAAGTTTTAACAGGCAGCGGCCTGTTTTTCGCTTACGCGTGGATGACCACAGGCCATGCCTGTTTCTGACTATCGTATGGATAACCATAATAATTGGGTGCCCCACAGCTTGCTGTGGGTTGGTTGTCAAGAAACACACGAGTGTGTGCGGCAAACGAAAAGAAAGCAGGCCCCGCCTGCCGAACCAAGAACAGGCTCCGCCCGTGGGTTTGCTTGCTCATTT